>JAJDHH010000097.1 GCA_030266105.1 Eubacteriales bacterium OttesenSCG-928-K08 | reverse complement strand
AGAGCGAAGGCGCATGCACGAGCCACTGCAGTATATTTTCGGCGAATGGTTTTTTATGGGTCTGCCGTTTTTGGTGCGGCCCGGCGTGCTTATTCCCAGGCAGGATACTGAAACGCTTTGTGAGGCGGCGATTGAAATTTTGCGCGCGCGCAAATACAAAACGGCGCTCGACCTGTGCTGCGGCACGGGCTGCGTGGGGATATCGCTTAAAAAGCTTTGCGGCGTTGATGTAACGATGACGGATATTTCACCCGCATGCGTTACGATTGCGCGGGAAAACGCACAGCGCAACGGGGTATCCATCCAAACGCTTGAGGGTTCTTTTTTTGAGCCGGTGAGCGGGCGCTTTGATATGATTGTTTCAAACCCGCCTTACCTGACGGCAGCGGATATGTCCGCCCTTCAGCCGGAGGTGCGCCATGAACCGGGCCTTGCGCTTTATGGCGGGGAGGATGGGCTTGCGGCATACCGCATAATCGCCGGGCAATACAAAAAACATATTAACCCCGGCGGCATTTTGCTGCTGGAGGTTGGTTTTAACCAGGCGGATGATGTGCGGGCGCTTTTTAATGCAAAAACGAACACTTATCGGGATATGCAAAACATAGAACGTGTGGTGTGTGTGCAAAATTGATATATGAAAGGGCCGCTGCGCTTTAGGCAGCGGGAGCAAAACGAGGATGACCGAAAAACTCGAAAAAATCAAGCAACGCTATAAAAAACTGGAAGAGGAGCTTGCAAAGCCAGACGCAATGGCGGACCAGAACGCATGGCGTAAGCTTGTTAAGGAGCATTCGGACCTGGAGGAGATCGTGCAGCAATATGACGCCTACAGCGATGTGCTGGAGGCGAAAAAAGACTGCAAGGATATGCTCAACGATCAGCTGGATGCTGAAATGAAGGATATGGTGCACGCCGAGCTTGGTGAATTGGAAGAAAAAGAGCAGGCGCTCTTTGAAAAGCTCAAGCTGCTGCTTGTGCCAAAAGACCCTAATGACGATAAGGATGTAATAATCGAGGTGCGCGCAGGCACGGGCGGCGATGAGGCGGCGCTTTTTGGCGCTGACCTTGTGCGCATGTATTTGCGTTATGCCGAGCGCAACGGCTATAAAATAGAGTATATCACAAACAACATAACCGACATGGGCGGCGTAAAAGAGGTCGTTTTTTCGCTGGGCGGCAAGCGCGGCGCGTATAGCCGATTGAAGTTCGAAAGCGGCGTGCACCGCGTGCAGCGTGTGCCCGAAACCGAATCGCAGGGCCGCATACACACAAGCGCTGCAACGGTTGCCGTGCTCCCCGAGGCGGAGGATGTTGAGGTCGAAATCAAGGAGAGCGACCTTAGGGTGGATACCTACCGCAGCAGCGGCGCGGGCGGGCAGCATGTTAATAAAACAGATAGCGCGATCCGCATAACCCACCTGCCAACCGGGCTTGTTGTGGCCTGCCAGGATGAACGCTCCCAGCACAAAAACAGGGATCAGGCGATGCGGATTTTAAAAAGCCGCCTGCTTGAGATTTACCAGACACAGCAGGACGATGAACTCGCCAAAACCCGCAAGGGGCAGGTTGGCTCGGGGGATAGAAGCGAGCGCATACGCACATACAACTTCCCGCAGGGCAGGGTTACGGATCATCGCATAGGGCTGACGCTTTATAAGCTCGAGCAATACCTTGACGGGGATATGGATGAAATGATAGATGCGCTTACGCTGGCGGATCGCACCGCCAAGCTAAGCGGAGAGGTTGAGTGAGTTTGAAAACTCAGGTGATCGACGCGCGCGGCCAGCACGAGGCAGGCACGCAAATGGGCGGGCGGATAATCCGCGACGGGGGTTTAGTCGCCTTCCCAACAGAAACGGTATATGGCTTAGGGGCGGATGGCCTTAATGAAGAGGCTGTGCGGGCGATATTTGAAGCGAAGGGCCGCCCGGCGGATAATCCGCTGATTTTGCATGTCCGCAGCAAAAATGAGGTGCGTAAGCTTTGGGATACCGTGCCAGAAAAAGCGCAGCGGCTTATGGATGCGTTTTGGCCGGGCGCGTTAACGCTCGTGCACAAAAAATCGGCATTGGTGCCGGCTGTGGTGACTGCCGGAATGGACACCGTGGCCTTGCGCATGCCGGATAATAAAACCGCGCGCGCGCTAATTAAAGCGGCGGATACCCCCATTGCCGCGCCCAGCGCAAATGTTTCGGGCAGGCCAAGCCCCACAACGGCGCAGCATGTGCTGGAGGATATGGATGGAAAAATCCCGCTGATAATAGATGGCGGCCCCTGCGGCTTCGGCCTTGAATCAACCGTGCTTTTAATCGGCTCGCCGCCTGTGCTTTTGCGCCCGGGAATGGTCACAAAAAGCATGATCGAAGCGGTCGTTGGCCTTTACACAGCCGCAGGCAAATGCGGTTAAGCCCAATAAAATGGCGTAAGCATTTTACTGGA
>JAJDHH010000099.1 GCA_030266105.1 Eubacteriales bacterium OttesenSCG-928-K08 | reverse complement strand
TATCAGCGCTTTTCCAAAACGGATTTTACATTGCAGGCGGTGATGCTCGACCTTGGGTTAACGCGCGCCAACACCACCGAAATGGAAGCCCATGCAAAAAAGATTGGCGTGCCGCTTGAGGTGCAGCGCACAGATATTGGCGAGGTCGTTTTTAATATCCGCAAAGAAAGCCACCCTTGTGCGCTTTGCTCAAAGCTTCGGCGCGGCGCGTTAAACAACGCTGCCGTTAAGTTTAATTGCAACAAGGTGGCGCTTGGGCATAACCGCGAGGATGTGATAGAGACATTCTTTTTAAGCATGCTTTATGAAAGTAAGATAAACACATTCGGGCCAGTTACCTACCTTTCAAGAAGAGATGTAACACTCATCCGCCCATTTGTGTTCTTATCCGAAAAGTATATTCAGGGCGTAGTGGCAGCGCGTGAAATTCCCCTGCTGCCGCCCAACTGCCCTGTGGCAGGCCACACAAAACGCGAAGAAATGAAGCAGCTGATCGCACACCTTTGCACGCTTGTGCCGGATGCGGAAATAAAAATCATAAATGCGATTGCCGACACAAAAAAATATGGGCTGTGGGATAGAATGCGCCTGCCGCCATATATGGATGAAAGCATCAATCAAAAATAGAAGCATTAAAAAAAGCGGCTTTGCCGCTTTTTTATTGCTTCAATTTTTATTTACTTTCCAGCATCCATTTTTCGCAATCTTCCACATTACGCGAAAGCTCGCGGATATAGCTGCTAAGGCTGCTGACCTTTGTTACGGATGTCATGCCTAAAAACTCGCGGTTTACATCCATCAACTGCCGGAAGTAACCCAGCAGCGTTGTAAAACGCTCCCTCTGCGCCACTAATTCCTGCCTGTGGTTATTAAGCTGCGCCAATAACTCCTCGTTTTCCTCGGCAAGCGTTGCAGCGCTTCCGTTATTATCCAGCGATTGCAGCCGGTGCTGGGCCTGCGTGCCTTTTGCCGCGGAAATCGCAAGTGCGCCCAGGCTTTCGAAAAACGCTGAAACATCGAGCCCCTCTACGCGGTCAAGCTGGTTCACAACATCACCCACAACCTCTAAAAGATTGGTGCCTTGCTTACGCGGGCGGCCTGCGCGGCGCGTATGGGTGCTGCTATTCTCATAAGGGTCATATGTGGGCAAACCCTGCTCACGCATTTGCTGCACAACGCGCTTAACAAGCGCCGGGTTGCTTTTTAAGAGTGAACGGTATTTGTTTTGGTAACGAAGCATTGCGCGGTTATCACCATTGCCCATGCTAAGTGTGCATGCCCGCACCGAAACCCCACGCGCCTGCGCTTCGAGCACGGTTATCAACAGCTTTTCGATCTCTTCCGCGCTAAATGGCACAAACGCGGGATTATGCACAAGCTCTTCGCCGGCGGCCCCACCCTGCTTTACACGCGCATAATAATAATTTCTGATGCTGTTGGGCTTGCGGCCTGTTAGCTTTGCGACATCGTCAAACACGCTTTTGAGCGGCGCACCCTTTGTGCGCGCAGCACGCACCTGTTCAAACAGGATTACATCCTCCTCGTTGCTCCAGCCGAGCCTGGCAGATGCCGGATAGTCTTGCTTGTTCGTCATGTGATTTTATCTCCCCTGTTATACTTTGGATGCGGTAAGTATTGCCATTGAAAAAAGATTTATACATACCACGAAAGCATCATTTAATAATATGTGCATAAACTCTCGCAAAAGCGCGGGGCAAAATAAGCTATTATGCTATCATAGCTATTTCTATGCAGGAATTATTCGGGAAATGAAGGATTTTTGAAAAGCGGCTCTGTTAAGCATAAAAGATGCGGCCTCGCCCTTCGAGCCCTTTTATTTTAGCACCAAGGATATCGTGGAAAGCCAAAGGGTTGGTAGCGGGCGGATGTTTTCATTTCCGCAGAAATGAAAACGGAGCATAGCGAACTTTGCTCCGACAACTGGGCTCTCCGCTTCGCCTCCCGCTGCTTGTGCTGCGCACTGCGCAGCTATGGTCGGCGGCGCTACCCGGGGCTTCGGCCTTTTTCTGCCACTGGCAGCGGCCTCGCCCTTCGAGCCCTTTCATTTTAGCACCAATAAAAACACCACCCTTTCGGGTGGTGTTTTTATTGGTGGGGACAACTGGGCTCGAACCAGTGACCCCTTGCTTGTAAGGCAAGTGCTCTCCCAGCTGAGCTATGCCCCCACGACGTTGTTTATTCTATATGCACAGCTTGTTTTTGTCAATATCCATTTGACATATCTTGCGGATTTTGCCCCATTTTAATCTTTGCGCAGCTTTAGCCTAGCGGCCTATTATTCGCCCGTTTTGCTCCCGCGCCAGGCTATTTTCAAGCACATATGCGATCGCCTCATCCAAAACCGCATCCATGCTTTTGCCTGTGCGCGCAAAACCAAAGAGCTTGCAAACCTCGCGCCGCAGGTCAT
>JAJDHH010000098.1 GCA_030266105.1 Eubacteriales bacterium OttesenSCG-928-K08 | reverse complement strand
ATCGAGATATTCGATGCGCAGGATAAAGCCATACACTCGTTTACGGTGCAGCTTGATCCGCCGCATACCATCCATGAGATTGGGGATGATGCAGTGGGCGGCATCCGCTACGTGGAGGGGTTTCAAGAAAATATGGCGGGGTTGGGCATTGACACCTTGTTTGCGATAGCACTGCGCGAGGCGGAGGTGATCCCCTTGGATAAGGAAGGGGATTTTACGCTCGACACCTATGCGGAATTCATCTTCGAGGAAGGGCCCATCACCAAACCCAAAGGCGGCGGGACAGAAACCAACACAACGAAAGTAGAAATGCGCACCCATACCATGCAGATGAGCGGCAACTGGAACGGAGAGTCCGGCAGTTTCAGCTTTGAAATAGCCGTCAGTGGGGAGCGAAGCACAGATAGAACAGATGTAACGCCGTCATCCACGAAGGGGTATCCCGATTATGTAACATTTTGGCAGTTCAGGCCGACCTATGAAGGCACAGCCTCCGGCACGGGCACCATCATGCGCGAGGGCGACCAGCTGGTTTTCCAATGTGATGGCGAGTGGAACTACATCTATAAAGAACCGTATACCCTAACCGTGAATAACGGATCACCGCAGGGGAACGCATTTGACGATAAAGTGAAAAGCGGCAAATTCAAACCGGCCATTCGCTTTGATATTGTGAACGGGGGTGATGGCGCATGAAAAACAACGCATCCGGCTCCGCCGGCAAAAAGACATTTATGATAGCTCTCATCGTGGCCAATGTGCTCATGCTGGTGGCGGGTATCCTCACAATACCGCGCAATTTGAGTAGAAAAGAGGCAAAGGCGGAAGCAGCCGTGGCTGCAACACCATTGCCAACCGCAGCGGAAGCGGTGCTGAAGGACACTATGCCTGCGCTCATACCAGTATCACCCATGCCCGAACCAACGCCTGCACCGTTGGAGAAGGTTGAGGCGCTGGAGATTGCCTTAAAATTGTGCTTTGAAGGCGAAGCCGCGAGCTACAGCGGTGTATATACCGGCGAGCTGCTGGATGGCCTGCCGCACGGGCAGGGCAGCTTTGCTTCGATGGATCAAGACGATGACGCATTTGTATACACCGGGCAATGGAGCGCGGGAAACTTCGAGGGCGATGGCAAGCTTGAATGGGAGAATGACGATTGGTACTCCGGCGTGTTCAAAAACGGCCTGCTTAACGGCACGGGGCAGCAATACAACAATCATGTTCTGGTATTCGATGGGGTGTACGAAAACCACCTCATGGCCAGCGGAAAGCTGAATGACAACAGCGGCCAGCCTTTTTACGAAGGAGAGTTCCGCGAGGGGCAACGGCTGGAAGACGCTGCGGCGTTGGAGGCTCGCATCGCAGGCTATAACAAAATATGCGTACCCTTCACAGTTGAGGTCATGAAGAATTTTGCAAGCTACGCCGGGCAAATTATCTTAATCGATTGCGAGGTCACGAAGGTTACGCCAAACGCTTTTGGCACACCGGAGCTGAGCTTTCAATCAACGCTGCTGGATGATGGCAAACAATTCAACATCACCTGGGCCAGCTATTACTGCCCGGTTTATGGTGAGTTACTGCCCGAAGTGGAGGATGGGACGCTTGCGTTCATTTTGGCATATGAAGGGCCCAAAGGCACATATGCTCAACTGCTCGCCCTCGCCCCATATGAGAGCCAATAAGCACAATACCGCCTAAAGCGCCGCGATATGGAGTGTGAACCTAATGCTCCGCGATATATACATCCAGCGCATCGTGCCATGCTTTTGTTTCATATATTTGCGCCTGCGTATCTTCGCCCACAAGCAGGTCAAGAAGATGGTGCGGCTTTTTGCCCCCGATATGCATGGATTTGATGCAGGAAACGCAATAAACCACAACATCGGAGCAGGGCATTTCATTAGCGCGCTTTTTCATGAGTTGATTAACCTTCGAAACAGGAAGCTTGGGATAAAAATTGTCTCCGCAGCATATGGATTTTTCCCCGGCATGCGGTGCTTCTATCAGGTTTATCCGCATCTTTTTCAGCAGGCTTCGTACGGCATGATGCACCTGCGGCTTTTGGCGTATCGGGCATGGATCGTGTATGCTCATCACCGCGCCTTGATAATCGGGGTAATCAAGCCCATCCATCTGATCGAGTATTTCCCATAGCGAAACCGTTGTGATCCCCTCGTAAAGCGTGCGAAAACGACGGTCACAGCCTGCGCACACATTGATGATGCAGGTTCCCTTTTCAAGCTGGGGATCATGGCGGCAGCAGATATTGTGCATAACAAGCTCAGCGTGATAATGCCTTTGCAGAAAATCCAAAATGCGATGCTCCATATCTGGCTTATATATGCTTAACGCACAACCGGGATTAAAAACAATTTTGCCCATATGGTACATGCTCGCTTTCTTATTGTTCGAGTTAGCGTTATTTGCCAACCGCATAT
>JAJDHH010000096.1 GCA_030266105.1 Eubacteriales bacterium OttesenSCG-928-K08 | reverse complement strand
CTGTAAAACGAAAGCAAGGGCTGCCCGTTGCTGTCAAAAATGGTATTGTAGCGCATATTAACCACATCTATTTCGCGCGGCAGCGTTTTTTTGAGCTCTATCAATTTTTCGCGATCCTCAGGCAAAACAACATCATCCGCATCCAGCCACAGCAAATACTCCATTGTCGCCTTGGAAAACGAAAAATTGCGCGCTGCGCTAAAATCATCCACCCACTCAAACGAATAAACCTTGTCGGTAAAATATTTCGCCACATCCACCGTTGTGTCGGTGGAGCCCGTATCCACAATTATAATTTCGTCAGCAACGCCTTTTATGCTGTTTAAGCAGCGCGCAAGTGTCGCCTCCTCATTGCGCACTATCATACATAGGCTGATTGTTATCATTCCAATGCCCCTTTCTGTCGCTATTATCAAGATATGATAATAGCCCGTGCCCGGTTCATCACGTTTCCAGAAAACCTCTTAGTTGCGTATCCGCCTGAAAAAACGGATCGAAAACCGGGGATTTGTTTTGTTTTGGCGGCTGGCTTTTTGCCGGGCGGGACATCAGGCCGTATCTTAACGCCTCGGGCGCGTGATCCTCACCGCCCGCAGCATCCTCAACATCTGTTTTGCTGTGCAGCAGGAGCGGAAGCGTGCGAATAAGGTTTTCGCATGTGGAGAATATTTGTAGCCGGGGCAGGCCATCCTCCGCATCGGCAAGGTATTCACGCACGCGCTGCCAGCCCGCCACGCGGGAGTTATCCGCCTTCAAAAGCGGCACTCCGCCACGGGCAAAAACCTCCGCGATGCTTTCGCCCTCCGCGCCATCGGTGTTTTTTTGCACGAGCCCGCGCTTTTGCCAGGCATCGGGCGAAGCGACAGTATAGGCGATTTTTTCACCCTTTGAATATTCGCGTATGCGCTGCGCCATTTTGGATGAAAGCACCTGCCTTGCGTACTCCTCACGATAAACATATACCCGCCCATCCGGCCCGCAGGCAAACCAGAGCACGGCGCAAGGGTCGTTATAACCCCAGTCCATCGCACGAAAGCGCCGCCACCAATCGGGGATTGTAAAGGGCGTGATAACGTGACGCTCGCGCCGGAATTCGCTGAAATACTGGCCCTCGAGCGCATCCCAATCGCCCTCAAGATAAGCGCGGCGAAGATGCAGGGGCAGGTTTTCGAGCGTTTTAACATAACCCGGGTCGGCGCTTAAAAGCACGGGATTGTCATACACACGCGCGGGGATAAAGCAATACTCCTGCGGACTTTCTCCATTATAATAGCGCTTATCTATAAAAAGGCGCTTTACCCATGCGTGCCCAACCCCGCCGGGGTTACATGTGTAATACATCCTCGGCGCAAAATCCTTGCGCACGGTTCTGTTGCAGGTGGTTAAAAACTGCATTTGACTTTCTGTAAAATGCGTAGCCTCCTCAAGCCCCACAACATCGTATTCCTGCCCCTGATATTGGTAAACATCCGCCTCCTTGTCGCAATAGCCAAGGCGTATGCGCGAGCCGTTGGGGAAGTTAAACGCACGCGAGCCTGAATGATAATCCGCAAGTCCATAAAGCTCTTTTTGCAGCGGGCGGCCGTGGTTTTCCAAAAGCTCGGGTAATGTTCGGCGCAGCAGGAGCAGCTGCAAGCCATCATAACGCAAGGCAAGCAGCACAAATTTTCTTCGCATAGCCCAGCTTTTGCCGCCGCCTCGCGCGCCGCCATACGCCGTGTGGCGTGTGCGGCTCAGAAAAAATTCCTGCTGGCGTGCGTTTGGCGCGCCTGTTAATAAAAAAGGCATGGCATTAACCTCACTGCGCGTAACCGCAGGGGTCCTCAAGCACAACCTGTACGCTTTGATTTTGCGGCTCAGGTTTTTTTTCATCGTTATAACCCCAGCCCCTAAGCAGCATACTAGCGACACTTGAGTTAAGCTCGCCCAAAAGCGCGCGCTCAACGGTATATTGCTCCACGCGCGCCACGGCCCAGTGCAGCACCTTTTTAAGCTCATCTTCTTCACTCATGGACTCTTTGCTTCTGTCGGGCGGCGGCGCTTTTGAGATTTCCTCCAAAACAGACCGTGCAACGCCAAGCTGTGCGCACAGCCCCGCCATGGTGTATGGCACCTGATGGTATGTGATTTCACCGTTTTTAAGATCCACGCGCTCGCGTGTTGCATCGCATGCGTCAAAATAGGCCTGAGCGGCCAAGCGCACAAATTCTGCGGGCGAATTTGCCAAATTGTCGTTCATAAATTGCGCTCCTTTCGAACAATTGTTTACATGATCATATCAAAATGCGCACAAAATGTCCCTATTAGAATATTTGGCAAGAACAGGAAGGCATGGAAATATAAATTGTTACTAAACCGTAATAATTCTGTATTATTCTCTTGACACTCCCGCAACACCTTGTTATACTGTTCATGTGCAAAAGGGTTCCCAATCTCATTTGCAAAACCTTTACAATACGAAAGGGGTAATTAAAAGACCATGAAAAAGTTTTTAACACTGGCTCTGGCGTTCGTCCTGGTCCTGGCCCTCGCGGCTCCGGCACTGGCGTTCACCGGCACAGAAATCAAGGATGACGACAAGAGCATTCCTTATGAAATCGCACTGCGCCTGGT
>JAJDHH010000095.1 GCA_030266105.1 Eubacteriales bacterium OttesenSCG-928-K08 | reverse complement strand
CTAGGAATCATATTGCGCATAATCAAGCCGCAACAGATATTTTCCATTCGGAAGGTTGTATTGTACTTGCCGTAGCTCCACATATCCTGCTTTTTGCAATGTACTGCTAAACGCAGTTGGATCAATATCCTGATGCAAGGCGCCGATCCCATCAAACATCTTTGCATACGGAGAAACGGAAACAAACTGTGCCTTCGTGTTGATTTGAATTGCACACGATACATACTTGGCACCGTTCACGCTCACGAGATTTGCAAATCTCTCGATGCCTACATACTCAACAAACAGGTTTGCGAGTATAAGATCGACCGAAGGCAATGCCGCTTCATCTTGAGATAAATCTTTGCAAAGTAGAGACAGCCGACCATTCATGTTTCCATAGCGCGCCTCACATGCAATAAGGTATTCTCGATTAATGTCAACGCCAATGATTGATGCGACGGTTTCCGGTATATGCTTTAACCCGTTTCCACCTGCAATGCCAAGAATAGCTACACTGGTGACATCAAATGCTTCAAGTTGTTCTTTCGTAATGGTCTCAAGCGTTTGCAGTTGTTCTACACCTTGAAGGCTCATGTGCGCTTCATAGTGCGCAAGCTCCATTTCTTCCCAAGGGTTTTTCATGGTGGCGCGTCTCCTATTCAGTATTCCTTCTGCGAAGGTATGCGCAGCGAGCTTTTGCGGTTCTGCCGGTCGATGCATTTATTTGCTTCCCGCTTAAATTCTCCATATGGAATCCAGATGCCGCGTTCGTTGATTTTTTCATATACCGCATCCAACACAACTTCTTTTTTCTTTTTCATAGGCAGTGCTCCGTGCTGCTCTACATATGCGACATGCTCGGCCCTTGTGGTTTCCAGTATCCAGGCGCGCTGGCTCATTTTGAGCTGCGACCATTTTTTGTTCGTTTGCAGGAGCTTTCCATCCCGCCATTCATGATTCTTCATATCCACGGCCTCATCCTGAAATATGTTTCCACTATACACTGCGCGCCATAGTATCGCAATTTATATCGAACGGTTTTTATTGATAGAATCGCGCTCCAACCTTGACCGCTGCTGATCTTCTCTCTGCGCCTTTTCATATGCGATCTGCCGGAGAAGCTTTTTCCAGATATACGCCGCGTGTTGTTCGATAGCCTTGCACAGCGCCAGTTCCTTGCGCAACGGTTTAAGTTGTGCGTTGATCAATGCGATCCGCTCTTTTCCATCCGCACTCTTATACAACCGCCTGCGTTCTTCCACCAGCGGCTCGATTTGCAACTGCACCGCATCCTACCGGGCATGCAGCTCTGTAGTGGTGGAAATATTGTGTTTGCAGAGGTATTCATACATAGCGATCCGCTTATCCAGTTGGCGGATTTCATCCAGCAGATAGGCGGAGGGCTTCCGTTGGTATTGGCTCTTATTCGGCAGCACGCCCATGCGATAGAGGTAATGAAAATACAGCCCGCGCAAGCCACGCATGGAAAATGCCGAACGAAGCGTCGTTTTGTGAAACACGCTGTATTTCCGTGGCGGGCGCTGCGGGTGGCTGTATTCCTGCGCAAAGTGCTGCTCATAGCTATCCAGCGATTGCCCCGCGATACGCTCCTTGATATCTTCCAAATCATACCCTTTTCCCAGTCTGTCAAACCGTGCATACCGCTCCCGCCCTTGAAACCGTATGGAGGGGCGCTTCAAATCCAGCTTGAACCGGAAGCCCTTTTCCTCCATAATCTCGGTAAACTGCGGGAACGAGAAGCTCTCCCGGATGGCCTCATCTATCGCGTTGCGGATGATGCTCCTGTAGGTCGGTTCGCCGTTCTTTTCGGCCTGCCATTCCGCGTAGGCTTTGCCCTTGCTATCTTGTTCCGGGTCGATGATGGACAACCCATACTTCTTGCAAAGTTCATCCGATAGGCGGCGCACCTCCAGATAATAGCTCTTTGAGTTGCTGATGTATTTCGCTCCGGTGAAGCAGTTGACTGAATTCCACACGATGTGTGAATGAATGTTTCCAGTATTGAGGTGGGTGGAAACGACCGCCTGAAAGCCATCGCCAATCAGTTTTTCAGCCAGTTCTTTTGCAATCTTGTGCGCCAGCTCCGGCGAAGCCTCCTGCCCTTTGAAAGATTGCACCAAATGCTGAACTGCTGCAAAACATCTTTGTGAAAAAAAGTGAAGAAAAAACCGTGGTTGCCAAAAGGTTGCCAGAACGGAAATAGTAAAAGGCTAAATAATAAACAAAATGCCCGAAAACACTAGGTTTTCGGGCTTAAATCATTGGAGGCGCCACCCGGATTTGATTTCAGGCATCGGCATCGCCTTGCTTGCATTTCATGCTGCGCAAGTCGGCCTGCCCATGAAATCCCGGCCGCTAAAAACGCCACACTGTGGCAGTTTTTCCGCCTACGGCGGCCGCGGCTTCAAATCCGTTTATCTATGCGCCTCCAACAACAAAGCACCCCTGCGGGGTGCTTTGTTGTTGGAGGCGCCACCCGGATTTGAACCGGGGAATCGGGGCTTTGCAGGCCCATGCCTTACCACTTGGCTATGGCGCCGGATATAGGGTAAAAAAACTGTGGAGCGGGAAACGAGATTCGAACTCGCGACCCCCGCCTTGGCAAGGCGGTGCTCTACC
>JAJDHH010000094.1 GCA_030266105.1 Eubacteriales bacterium OttesenSCG-928-K08 | reverse complement strand
TCGGCCATCCCCGATGCGGGGCTTGCGCATTTTGTGCTGCTGATGGGCATAAACTACGCCGCAAACCAGATTGCGCCAACACATGTGTGTGTGCCTATCGCAGCAGAACACTTTAACGTTTCATTTTGGGCGATGGTGAAAAAAACTCTGCCCGTGATACTGACGTTCTATGTTGGGCTGTTTTTGTACTATATGGCGCTCAAGGCCATATTCCCGGCAATGCCGTAATTTATTTAATAATACATAATATAAAAAACAAGGCTTGCAGGCTGTAAAATCACAGCTGCAAGCCTTGGCTTTAGTCAAAACCGGTTGATTACATATATTCGCTTAGCCCCTTGGATAAACGTGTGACAACCTCGCGGCTATCCTCTTCCCAATGCTTGCGGCTTATAAGCTCGATGGACCACGGGCCATCATAACCCGTTGCACGGATTGCATCGGCATACTCCTTAAGCGGAATATCTCCCTCGCCGGGGTAGTACGCACGCTGCACCTCTTCATCCCATGCTTCGCCGGAATAGGGGCGCCTGCCATCACAAAAGTGAATGTTGCACATGAGGTTTTTATCCATCTTGGCTACATCATCGGGTTCGGTTTCGCCACCGGCATAAAAATGCCAGGTGTCGATTGAAATGCCTGTGTTTGGCATGCCAACTTCATCGAGCACCTCAAGCCCCAGCGCAAGCGAGTGAATTGGCGCCCAGGCCATTGTTTCAAGCTGTATGCGCACGCCATATGGCTCTGCCATTTGCGCCAGCCTGCGGATGTTTTTTGCCGTCATCCTCCGCGCTTCCGGCCATGAAAGCTCGCTAAGCTCAGTCAACGGGCAAACCTGCAACGTTTTGCAGCCGATTGCCTGAGTGATGGGCGCAAGATACTCCATTTCGGCAAATATGCGCTTACGTTCTTCAGGGCGCATACTTTCCACACCAAATATGTCGTTTACGCAAACCGGAGTAAGGCCGTATTCGTTAAGCAGCGCCTTAACATCCTCCACCGTGTTGCCTATATCGAGAAAGTTTCTCAGCTTTGGCACTGAAATTTCCACCGCGTTAAAGCCACACTCCTGCGCCAGCCTGAACGATGTGCGCAGGTTAAGGTATTTAACGGAATTTAAATGCAATGATTTTAGCATGAGCCCTCCCTAGTCTTCCGGATACATTATAACTTTAAGCGCCTTACCTGCGCGCAACAAATCCAGGCCTTCCTGATATTTTGAAAGCGGCAGCACATGGCTTGCGATTACATCCAGCGGCAGTATGTTGCTTTCGATTATGCGGGCAACCTTCTCAAAATAGTATTTTCCAAGGAAGCAGCCATGTACCTCGACCTCTTTTTTCACCAGCTCGCCAAGCTTGATGGGCGGCGCTGCGCTTTCATCATGCCCAAACATGAGCACCTTTCCGCCTGTGCGCACCATATCTATCGCGGTCATAAGAAATTGACCCACAGCTTCGATGCAGTGATCCACGCCAATGCCATTGGTTTCTTCAAGGCAAATCGCCTTCAAATCCTCCTTGGTAGGATCAACAACGCGGGTCGCGCCACATTCGAGCGCCTTTTCGCGGCGATACTGATGGGGCTCTGAAACGATCACCTTTGTTGCGCCATTGGCCTTTGCAAGCGCTGTGAACAGCTGGCCTATCGGGCCTGCGCCTAATATGCAAACGGTTTCCCCCGCTTGAATTTTAAGCTTTTCAATGCCATAACCTGTGCAGGAAAGCGGCTCTGCGAGCGCCATGCGCGCAAAGGGGGTATCCTGCGCTATTTTGTAGGCAGAGCCCGCCGGAATAACAGCATAGCTAGTTAAGCCGCCATCCTTAAAAATGCCGCGCGTAGCAGCCTGGCCTTCGATGCCTTCGCCATGCAAAAACAGGTTTTCGCACATTTCGGGGCGGTTGCTGCGGCAATTATCGCAATAACCACAGGGCGGGTGCGGATCAACGATTACCTTATCGCCCGGCTTAAGGTTAACGACTGCGCTCCCCACACTTTCGACCTGCCCGCAAAATTCATGCCCGAATATAATCCCAGGCTCGGCAGGGTGCATTGGCGGATCCATCAAAATGTGCAAATCCGTGCCGCAAATGCCTACGCCAAGTATTTTCAGGCGTATGTCGGTCGGGTTTTTAATTTCGGGTATTGGGCGTTCCTCATATGCGAATTCTCCAGGCCTTTTAAATATTATCGCCTTCATTTTTGCCTCCTTAGTGTTGATTGGAAGATGAATTGATATCTATTTAACTATACAACAAAGCCACTGTTTTGTAAACCTCAAACGTTTGCGTAAACACAAAAATTTATGTAAAAGCAGCCTCGCGTTCCAATGGAATGCGAGGCTGCTTTTATCGATTTAAAGTTTGATTTTTTATAAGCCTGCAATAAAATGCTTTATTCGTTCAAGCGCTTCCCTGATCTGCTCAAATTCCGCAATATAACTGCAGCGAATAAATCCCTCGCCAGAGGAGCCAAAGGCCGCACCCGGCACAGCGGCAACATTTTGCTCTTTAAGCAATCGCGCACAAAATTCGGCAGAGCTTAGCCCCGTTGAACGTATGGAGGGGAAAGTATAAAGCGCACCCTCCGGCTCGGCGCACAACAGGCCAATCTCATTAAACGTATCGACCATAAAGCGCCT
>JAJDHH010000093.1 GCA_030266105.1 Eubacteriales bacterium OttesenSCG-928-K08 | reverse complement strand
GCGCTCCACGCGGAGCGCGACTGCAAAACAACTATCACTTTTTTACTTTTACGGAATATTCATCGCATATTACCGTATGATCATACTAATTTTCTCTTATCGTTCATGCCGATGTGTCGATACTCTAAAAAACACAGTGCGAACCTACCCGCATATCCATGTTCGCTACCGCTTCGCACCTCCTCTATAAAATAAGCGTTCCCTCAACATCATAGCCCGGTTTCGCACCTACATGCTCTACTTTTGCCTTATGATTATTTCCAAGGTTATAAAAGCGCAGGCTGTCGCATTCAGGATCGATTATGGAGATCAGTTTGTCCTTTAGCAGCGCAGCCTGCGAAAAATTCACGGCGCACTCAAAAACTGAATTTTGCACGCGCTGCCCGTAGTTTACGCATTGTTTTGCAACCTGCCGCAATCGTTTTTTCCCCGCGGCGGTTTCCGTACTAATATCATAAGTGACCAACAATAGCATAGTAATCCCCTACTTCCAGAAAAATGGCGGATACGCATCTAAGTCTCCCCGGATATACCTCGCCAGCAAAAGTGCCTGTGCATAAGGAACCAGCCCCCACTGCATCTTTTCCCGTAAGAACGGATGTGTCATCATCTCGCGTTTGCGTGACTGCCAGGCATTGAGCACTGCCTTGCGGGTGTCATCATCCATGATCACTGCGCCATTCTCTCGCCGGGTAAAACCTGCCTGCGTTATTTCCTTCCTATTGACCATTGATATCGCGAGACGATCCGCCAATACCGGTCTGAATTCCTCCATAATGTCCAGCGCCAACGAAACACGCCCCGGGCGGTCTCTATGCAGAAAACCAACGTATGGATCCAGCCCGACTGTGCTTAGCGCTGCCGCAGTATCATTTGCGAGTAACGTATAAAGGAAGGAGAGCAGTGCATTAAAATTATCCAGCGGTGGTCGGCGCGTACGCTGCACAAAATAGAAGTCGTTCTTTTGTTGCAGAATAAGCTCGTCCAGCACACGAAAATAGCTATCCGCACCCTTGCCTTCAAAACCTCGCAGCTGCTCTAAATCAGTGCAGGCTTCCACTTCCGCTAGGCATAACTTAATAGTTTGCGAGGCCCTTTGCAGTTTTTCGTTATCCACGCGCAAGGCATGATCCCGCGTGGCACGCTCCAAAACCCATCGAGCGTTATAAAGCTTGCCCAAAATCATATGCTTTGCAATGGCACAGGATGCAGTAGTGTCGTCCGACAGGCGATATTGCTGCTTGCGCAGCAGCACATTTCCTTGCGTTTCCCCCACAACGCGCGCAAGAAATCGCCCATGAATGCTCATAAAGCAAAGCGAAATATTCCGCTTTGCGCAAGCGCCCATCAACGCCGGACTCGCACCGGTATACCCAAACGTAACAATCCCTTCCAAATTATGCAGCGGTATGCGCAAAAGCTCGTCGCCCTGTTTTTGCACAAGCACATTCTCGCCATCCAATGCAAGGTATGTTTCCGGTGTGGTGACATACAGCGTATTTAAAAGCTTTTTCACGCATCCACCTCCTTTAAGTGCGCGCTCACATAAGTCATCACCGAAGGATTTTTGCAAAGCATGGGCAAGCAAAGCTCCTTCAAAGAGCAGGCGCGGCAAAACGCCCCCGGCTTTGATTTTGGTGTATATCCCCGCAGATAAATCGCATGCATTTCCTGAAGCATTTCCAACAATCTCTGCCGCAAAGGCGCATCAAATACTATAGCCAAACGCCTGTGCGTTTCGCCATAATAAAGAAAACCTTCATGGATATCGCATGCCAGCATTTCCTCCAGGCACATTGCCTGCGCACAAAGCTGCAGGGCATCCGAGGAATCCTCCTTAGGTTTGCCTCGCTTATACTCAATGGGGATAGGACGATACAGGACGCCCTGCTTCCCATACCGTCCCTGCAACGGAACGCCGCCTGCATCAACATGAAACTCGACCACATCGCATGCGCCGCGGATGCCCAGCATGTTGGAAAACACGGGCATATCCCGCACAATCAGCAGGTCTCCACGCTTTTCCACCGTATCCTCATGTGCCTTTTTATGCAGCAGCTGCCCTTCAACCGTACGCAGATTTTCCTGCCATTGCTGCTCAACATGGATGAGCGCCCACTGCCTGCGGCAAAACGCAAAATGCTGTATACCGGAAATGAGCAGGGATTGTTCGTTGGGCTCCATTGCTTTACACCAACCTCTTGAGCTCAACACCCTCCGGAATTTCTGCTTCCTGTATGGTAACGGCATAATCCGAATAGCTTCGAGGTACACCGTTTGCCTTTTTGCGCTCTACCTGCACCAAATCAAACAGCTTGTGCGCCGGCGCGTTGCCAAGCTCGCTTTCATGCTCGAACACGATCAATTCACGCACTGCCATCTTGCCGCGTGCTGCGGAATGGTCGTGCTCAAACATGTTGATGATGGACTCCCACAGCAGCTCTAAATCGCTCTGGGAAAAGCCCGTAACCCTGCGCGCCAGGTTGGCGGAAACATATCCCTCGGCACGATACAGCCCATAGGGCACGATGTGCTTGCGCCCCATTTCCGTGCTTTTCTTTTCCGCATCCGCCTCGGTTGTAATAGCAACGCGCGTTATAGTAATTTCCTGTGGCACAATGGGGTCAATGCTTCGCGCAAACCCAATTTGGACAGGCCCGCGCACTTGCCCGCAGTT
>JAJDHH010000092.1 GCA_030266105.1 Eubacteriales bacterium OttesenSCG-928-K08 | reverse complement strand
GAACATTGTTCGCCCGTGAATATGGCTATTGCCTGTGAGCATAATCAGTTTTAATCACCCGCAAAAAGCTTGCCCGCCATAAGGAAGGGGTAACGGGGAAACTCCGTTTCCCCGTTATTAAATAAAATAAATTCCCGTCGGCGCAACAAGCGCCGATACTTCTGTTCTCACATGCCGCTGAAACAACCCCAAAACTCCCCCAACTTAAAAGACAATTCGGGCACAACAAAGCCGCTAATAAGATAATAAGCGGCAATCTCGCCTCATACCTATCGCGCACAAAACCCTGCGTAATGCGAATAAACACAAAGCATCGCCAGTAAGCTCGAATAACGGCAATTATCCTTTTACAGCCTGTTAACTTGCTACATGCAAAAAATCACCTTATAATAAATAGCGAAGTTCAAACCTGAAGGAAACATAATAATGGAAAAAACCAACTCACCCAAAAAAGAAAAAAAGGAAAAGCGCCCGCCGCTGCCCTTAAAGAAAAAAATTCAAATATATGGGCTTTATGCCATTAGCGCGGTGCTGGGTATTGTGGGCATCGCAATTATCTATCGCCAGAATGTGATCGCCCAGCCTAAAATTTCGCCGCCGCCATCGTTTTCGCCCACGGCGACACCCGTGCCCACACCCACGCCGGATAGTGCCGCAACACCCACGCAAACACCCGAGCCCACGCCATATGTGCAATTAAAGCCCACCCGCATCCACTTCACAAAGCCGGGCTACTGGAGCGATGTTTACCCCGTGGGCTCCACTGAGGAAAACGGCGTGCGCCAGATGGAAACGCTCGATTCGGCAAACGACGCCGCGTGGGATTATGAAAGCGCAGCCCCCCGCGAGCAGGGCAACTGCATTATGAACGGGCATGTCAGCTTCGATCAGCAAAAGGGCGTGTTCTCCTATCTGCGGGAGATGGAGCTTTTTGAAGAGGTTGTTGTTGAGCTTGAAAATGGAGACTTTGTTTATTACGAGGTTGTGGATATATTCGAATATGATAAAAACGAGGTGCCGGAATATCACCTGGTTTATGGTGGGATAGACCGCCTCACGCTTATCACCTGCAAGGGCGATTTTGTCGGCGGCACATCACAAAGCCGGGTTGTTGTGGTTTGTGTTGAAAAATCCGAATAAGCTGGAAGGGGAAACATATGCAGCAGAATTTAGTGATACTTTTAGCGGATCAAGATCAGGAACGCATGTGCTCAAAAGAACCAATCGCGCTGCATTCACTCTGCGGGCGCACCGTGTTCGATTGGGTGATGCGGCATTTTGCCGATTGGCCCGAGCCGCCGGTTGCCTTGCTTGGTTACGGCGCGGATAAAATCAGGGCATATTATGGCGAGCGCCTGCGCTACATCGAGCACGAAAGCTTATTTGGAACGATTGGCACGCTGCTGCATGCCAGTGAGCTTATTGGAAAAACGCAGGGCCGTGTGATTGTTGTTGCGGGCAACCTGCCGATGCTTAAAAAGCAGAGCATCGATATGCTGGTTAACATTACGGCGGAGGCGGCAAGCCTTGCGACCGTGCAGGATGCCGACACACAAAGGGCGGAGGATATTGGCGCTTACAGCTTCGATGCAAAATTCCTTTTTGAGCTGCTGACCGAGCTAAAGGAAAGCTTTAACACCATCACGCTTGAAAAATTCGTTGCGCAGCTTAAGCAGATCAAAAGCGGCATAGAGCAAATACCCGTGAGCTACAGGGAGTCCCTGTCGGTAACAGACCGCGCTGCGCTTTCGGCCTGTGCGAGGGAGCTTCGCCGTGAAATTAACATCCGCCACATGTTTGCGGGTGTGACGATGATAGACCCAGATAACACTTACATTGACGATACCGTAAGGATAGGGCGGGATTGCACCATTTACCCCGGCGTTGTGCTTGAGGGGGAAACGGTGCTTGGTGAGGATTGTGTGCTTTACCCAAGCTGCCGCCTGAGCAACAGCCGCTTTGGTTCGGGTATGCTTGCGCAGGGTGTTGTCGCAAACGATGCCGTTGTTGGCGATAATGTAACGCTTGGGCCATATGTGCACCTGCGCCCCAACACAAATATTGCGGATAATTGCAAGATCGGCAATTACATCGAGGTTAAAAACTCAAACGTGGGGGAGGGGACAAAGCTGCCCCATCTTTCCTACATTGGGGATGCGGATTTTGGCCGGCGGGTGAATGTGGGCTGCGGCAGCGTGTGCGTTAATTATGACGGGCAAAAAAAGCACCGCACCACAATTGGGGACGATGCTTTTATTGGCTGCAACACAAGCCTTGTTGCGCCGGTTTCTGTCGGGGAGGGGGCGTATACTGCGGCGGGCTCCGTCATCACGCAGGATGTGCCGCCCAACAGCCTTGCGCTTGGCCGCGCGAGGCAGGTTAATAAGCCTGGGTATGTGGAGAAGCTGAGGGAAAAACGGAAATAGAGTTCAGCAAAGTTAGGTGCGGCGAAAGCCGCACTTTTTATATGTGCGTTTGGGGGGGATTAAGGGTATCGGTTCCTGCGGGGATATTTTTGTAATGTAGGGGCGAACATTGTTCGCCCACAGGCGCTGGCACATACGGGAGAACAATGTTCTCCCCTACGCAAGCCCTTTAGGCAGCTACGTTCTTTCCTTACTAAAGGAAGGGGGCGTCTGGGAGTCGAAGCTGAGCGCGCCCAGTGGGCGATGCAGCGAAGCGAAAGACCAGTGAGGCAAGGAGCAGCATAGCTGCGACTATGCCGAACTGTCGCAGTTTCCCCGACTTTAAATAAAATAAAATCTCGT
>JAJDHH010000091.1 GCA_030266105.1 Eubacteriales bacterium OttesenSCG-928-K08 | reverse complement strand
GCCACTGGCAGCGCTCAGCTTCGACTCCTGCACCCCCTGCGTTAACAATTACGGGTTTGCGTAGGGGAGAACATTGTTCTCCCGTATGCGCCAGAGCCTGTGGGCGAACACTGTTCGCCCCTACATTACAAAAAACCGCGCAGCCCCCAATGGCCTTTGCTACTTTGGGCCATCTCCAAAGTAGACATAACTTTAAATCACAAAATGTGGTGATCCTCAAAAAAGTGCTTGCACTTTTTTGACAAGCCTATCTGCTCCTATCCCGCCTTGCCGTCGCATTAAGGTCAAGCCCATCCGCCTGCCCTGCAAGAAGCGAATAATACCCCGCACAGCCAATCATCGCCGCATTATCCCCGCAATACTTCCACTCCGGGCAAACAAAACTTATGCCTGCCTCCCGGGCTGCATTTTCAAGCGAGCTTACGAGCGTTTTGTTTGCCGAAACCCCACCCGCAAGCGCAAGCACGCGGCTATTTTGCTGCTTCACCGCCATAATCGCCTTTTGTGTGAGCACGCTCACAACCGCAGCTTGAAACGAAGCGGCGATATCCGCCTCGTTAATAAGCTCGCCACGCTGCTTGGCCGTGTGCAAAATGTTAATCACCGCTGTTTTGAGGCCCGAAAACGAAAAATCCAACCCTTTGCCCGAGTTAAAGCCCATCGGGAAAACAAATGCGCCTGGGTCGCCCTTTGCCGCGAGCTTTTCAAGCTCCGGCCCGCCGGGGTATGCAAGTCCAAGCACGCGGGCAATTTTATCGAATGCTTCACCGGCGGCATCATCCCTTGTACTGCCTAAAAGCTCAAAATCGAGATAATCGTTAACCGCAAATATGTGGCTGTGCCCGCCCGAGGCCACAAGCGCCGTAAACGGCGGGGCCAATTCCTCATGGCTTAAATAGTTTGCTGCCACATGCCCCATTATGTGATCCACCCCAATAAGCGGGAGCGATAGCGAGTATGCAAGGCCCTTAGCATAACTCACGCCGGTTAAAAGCGCGCCAACAAGGCCGGGGTATGCGGTTACTGCAACCGCATCAATATCCGAAAAAGTCAGCCCCGCATCAGCAAGCGCCTGCTCCACAGTGGGGGTGAGCTTTTGCACATGGTTCCTGGAGGCGATTTCCGGCACCACGCCGCCATACTTTTGATGAATGGGTATTTGAGAATACACGATGCTCGATAAAACCTGCCTGCCGTTTTTAACGACTGCCGCGGCAGTTTCATCGCAGGAGGTTTCAATTGCAAGCACGATAACATCCCGCTTGCTTTTAAGCGCATTAAGCTTTTGGGCAACCATGCTATCATAAGCGTTCATGTCAGCGCATCCTTTTTTGCGCCCGCAAGGCTAAGCTCAACCCTTGTGCGCCGCGCCTTTTTGAAGGCCAGCATGCAGGCTAAAATAAGCGCAACCCAAGGCAGCACAAAGCGGAACAGAAGCTGCGCCACGACATCGTAAAACAGCTCAAGCGGCATCATGTTAATCATGCGGCTGGCGCTTGGATCAAACAGCCAAAGATCGTTGCTGAAAAAAAGATAGTGGAAGTTGTTCCAGAACGAATTAAAATCGATCAGCACCCACGCGCCAATCGCAAACACAATCGCCGCAAACACAACGCTCGCCGACAAAAACGAACCCGCTAAAACCCCAACGGCGATTTTTCGTCTTTTGATAATCACAAGCACAAGCATGGCCACATAAAGCGCCAGGAATATCCACGAGGCCGTTTTCCAGTTGAGGTAGAGCACACGCACATCCACCATGTGCACACGCTCTTGATCGTTAAACATTGAAACTCGCTCGCCAAACACCTCGACTTCGATATCGATGCTTTCAACCTTACCCTGCATGTAGCGGATCATTTGCATTGTGGCGGCGGTAAGATCCTCCGTGCTCATGCCCATGAATTTTGCGTTATCGAGCGTTTCGTATTCATGCGCAAAAAAGCCCACATCGCCAATAAGCAGCGCGAGGCTGAAAAACAGCAGCGCAACGATAAAAAGCAGGCTCAAAACCACGGTTATTAGCCGCTGCCACAGCGGCATCCTGTGTCTTCCCAAAGGATGTTTTTCTTTTATGTTTTCCATGGTTCTATTTTGTACGTTTGGAGTGATATTTGCAAGAGCTAACTATAAAAGAATTGGCGGCGATAGTTATGTCTACTTTGGAGGTGGCCCAAAGTAGCAAAGGCCATTGGGGGCTGTTGCGGCTTTTTGTAATGTAGGGGCGATTAGCAATCGCCCGAAAAAATCAGAAAGCAGCACATCCGGGCGAACAATGTTCGCCCCTACGCAAACCCGTAATTGTTAACGCAGGGGGTGCAGGGGTCTCCCCTGCTATTAAATAAAATAAATTCCCGTCGGCGCAGTATGCGCCGATACCTTAAACAAACGGAGGTAACAAAATGAAACCAAAACTAAACATCGCCATGGTTGGCGGCGGCTTTATGGGCAAGGCGCACAGCAACGCCTGGCGGCGCGTGGGGCAGTTTTTTGATATCCCGTTTGAGCCGGTACTAAAGGTGATCGTTGGAAACAACGCGCCTGTGGAGGATTTTGCGGCCCGCTGGGGTTATGAGGAGATTTCATACGATTGGCGCTCGCTTGAGGGCCGCAAGGATATCGACATTGTGGATATCGTTACCCCACCAGTAAGCCACAAGGATATTGCGCTTATGGTCGCGGGCATGAAGGCGCACATGCTTTGTGAAAAGCCCATCGCGCTTAATTCTGCGGATGCTAAAGCGATGCTTGATGCTGCAAACAAAGCGGGCATCGTGCATTACCTTAACCATAATTATCGGCGCATCCCCGCGGTTTGTCTGGCAAAGCGCATGATCGAGGAAAACCGCCTCGGGCAGCTTTATCATTGGCGCGGCGCGTATTTGCAGGATTGGACTATGGACC
>JAJDHH010000090.1 GCA_030266105.1 Eubacteriales bacterium OttesenSCG-928-K08 | reverse complement strand
CCTGGGCAAAATCAAGCGCCAGGGCCGCACCCAGGGCCGCCGCGCTTCCACTAAAAAGGCTTACGTAAAGCTGAAGAAGGATTCCAAGGGTATTGAATTCTTCGACAGCATGTCGCAATAAGGAGGCAGACCATGGCTATTAGAAAGATTAAACCAAACACACCGGGCCAGCGGTTTATGACGGTCTCCGCATTTGATGAGATCACATGCACCACGCCTGAGAAATCCCTTTTGACGGATCTTCGTCACTCGGGTGGCCGCAACAATCGTGGCCGCATCACAGTGCGCCACCGCGGCGGCGGCGCAAAGCGTAAATACCGCATAATCGACTTTAAGCGCAATAAGGATGGCGTGCCCGCAAAGGTCGCTACCATCGAATACGATCCCAACCGCTCGGCAAACATTGCCCTGCTCCACTATCTGGATGGCGAGAAGCGCTACATCATCGCGCCCATGGGCCTCAAGGTTGGAGACACGATCGTTTCGGGCGAAGGTTCGGACATCAAGGTCGGCAACGCCCTGGAAATCCGCAACATCCCCGTTGGCACGATGATACACTGCATCGAGCTCAAGCCCGGCAAGGGCGCGCAGCTGGTGCGCTCGGCTGGAAACGCCGCGCAGCTCATGGCTAAGGAAGGCAAGTACGCTCAGGTGCGTCTGCCCTCGGGCGAGGTTCGCCTCATCCCCATGAACGCAAGGGCGACCATCGGCCAGGTTGGCAATGCCGATCACGAGAACATCAAGCTGGGCAAAGCCGGTAGAACACGCCACAAGGGCTTCCGCCCGACAGTTCGCGGTTCAGTCATGAACCCTTGCGACCACCCGCACGGCGGCGGTGAGGGCAAGAGCCCGATTGGCCGCCCGGGCCCCGTTACCCCCTGGGGTAAACCCGCGCTTGGGCATAAGACACGCAAGAAGAAGAACGTTAACGATAAGTTCATCGTGCACCGCCGCGATGGCAAGTGAGCCAGGAAGGAGATAAACTATGAGCAGGTCAATCAAAAAGGGCCCCTTTGTAGAAGAGCGTTTGTACAAACGCATTGGGGATATGAACGAAACCGGCAGAAAATCCGTTGTCAAAACCTGGTCTCGCGCATCCACGATATTCCCGGATTTTGTCGGCCACACAGTGGCTGTGCATGACGGCCGCAAGCACGTGCCCGTCTACATCACTGAGGAAATGGTGGGCCACAAGCTGGGCGAATTTGCGCCCACGCGCACGTTCCGCGGGCACAAGGGTTCCGAGCGTTCCTCGGGCTCCAGGTAAGGAGGGACTAAATTAATGGCAACAAGATCAAGAGAAAAAGCGGCCCAACGCCGCGAGAACAAGGATCGCCGCCCCCGCGCAATCGCGCGTTATGTGCGGATATCCCCACGCAAGGTGAAGATCGTTGTCGATCTAATCCGCGGCAAGTCCGTTAACGAAGCAAAGGCCATTTTGATGTATACGCCCAAGTCGGCAGCGCCAGTGGTTGAAAAGCTTTTGGACTCCGCAATCGCCAATGCCGAAAACAACCTCGACCTGAGCCGCGATACCCTCTATGTCGCCGAGGTGTTTGCGAACCAGGGGCCCACGCTCAAGCGTTTCAGGCCTCGTGCGCAGGGCAGGGCCACGCGCATTCGCAAGCGCACCAGCCACATCACCATCATCCTGGATCAGGCAAAGTAGAAGGAGGGTTACAATGGGTCAGAAAATAAATCCAAACGGCTTTCGCGTTGGTTTCATCCGGGATTGGAATACCCGTTGGTATGCGTCCAAAAAGGACTTTGCCGATTTCCTCGTTGAGGATCGCAAGATCCGCGACCATGTGAAAACAAGGTATTACGCAGCCGGTATTTCCCGCATCGAAATCGAGCGCGCGGCCAACAAAATCACGGTGAACATTTTCACCGGCCGCCCCGGTATGCTTATTGGCAAGGGCGGCGCAGGCGTGGACCTTATCCGCGAGGATGTATCCAAGCTGGTAGGAAAACCCGTTAACGTTAACATCATGGAAATCCGCAATGTCGATACCGACGCGCAGCTGGTGGCGGAAAACATCGCCGCCCAGCTCGAAAAGCGCATTTCCTTCCGCCGCGCGATGAAGCAGGCGATGGGCCGCACGATGAAGGCCGGCGCAAAGGGCGTTAAGCTCATGTGCGGAGGCCGCCTGGGTGGCGCAGAAATCGCAAGAAGCGAAGGTTACCACGATGGTTCAATCCCGCTTCAGACCATCCGCGCGGATATTGACTATGGCTTTGCGGAAGCGCACACCACATATGGCCGCATCGGCATTAAGGTGTGGATCTACAAGGGCGAGGTGCTTGGCAAGCCCGCCAGGCGGCAAGAAGGAGGCAAGTAACCATGTTGATGCCTAAGAGAGTAAAAAGAAGAAGGGTTTTTCGTGGCCGCATGAAGGGCACAGCCCAGCGCGGAAACACGATCACCTACGGCGAATATGGCCTTGTCGCCATGGAACCCGCATGGGTCACCAGCAACCAGATCGAGGCCGCCCGTATCGCCATGACGCGTTACATCAAGCGTGGCGGTAAGGTATGGATCAAAATTTTCCCTGACAAGCCGGTTACTGAAAAGCCCGCCGAAACCCGCATGGGCAGCGGCAAGGGCTCACCCGAATACTGGGTGGCGGTTGTTAAGCCGGGCCGTGTCATGTTTGAAATTGCGGGTGTGAGCGAGGATATCGCGCGTGAGGCGCTTCGCCTTGCAATGCACAAGCTCCCGCTTAAATGCAAGTTTATCAAGGCCGTCGAGGAAGGTGGTGCAGGCAATGAAAACGAATAAATTCCGCGAAATGACCACTGAGGAGCTCAACACACAGGAACGAGAGCTCAAGACGGAACTGTTCAACCTTCGCTTCCAGTTGGCCACAGGCCAGCTCGCAAACCCACAGAGGGTGAAGGAATGCAAAAAGGACATCGCCCGGGTAAAGACACTTATTAGAGAACGCGAGCTTAAGGCCGTTTCGAAGTGAGGAAGGAGTAGCAA
>JAJDHH010000009.1 GCA_030266105.1 Eubacteriales bacterium OttesenSCG-928-K08 | reverse complement strand
TTGCGGCGATTATTAGAATACCATGATAATGCCAAAACGTCAAGGCCTATTTTAAATTGGAAGTGTTGAAATGCGGATTAGCAGAAAATACAAAGTGCGAGTGCTAAGTTTTTGCTCCCATGCTGTTGTGTTTCAGGTGGCTTTGCTTTATTGTGAAAATTTACTTCAATAAAGTATGTCATGTTTGTAAATTCGAAAAATACAGGTCGGCAGAATTAATTCACAGCTAATTCATAAGCGAGTTATTCATCTGGATTTTATAATAATTAATATGGAAATATTGAACATATATTAATACAAATGATAAGTATTTATGCAATTTTTAAAATTATAAATAACATAAATATCCTTTTCACAAACACAAATTTCGCGTGCCAAAACGTCAATAATCTGGAATAATGCTCCAATATGAGGCGATTGGTAAGTTCTACCCCCGGCTTGCGAAGCGCATATACGACCGCTAAAATGAAAATATAGTCGGCTTGATTGCTGTTGCATTATGCGCATATATATGTAGCAGTTACTCGAAGGGTATTTTAATGAAAGGATAAGAAAACAGGTGAAACTATGATCGGGTTATTTTCTCGTAGCGCAAAGTTAAAGCGGCTGAGCAGTTTTTTGCTGGCAGTGGCACTATTTTTGGGTTGCTTTGCAGGGTTCAACCGGACGGCGCGGGCGGATAGCTCGTACATGGTTGTACTTCCCGCAGGTGAAGGTTTTGTGCTGGTTGACGCGAATGGAAAAACATTGGCGTCCGGAAATCATTTGTTAACGGCAGGCGAAAAACTTTCTTTTTCTGTTGTTGTTGAGGATGGTTTTTCCGCCTCTGGGTTGGAGGTTAAGGCAAATGGAATAGCGCTGCGTGCAAACGCAGGCATATACACTATTGAGGATTTATCGCAGGATGTTGTTGTGAAGGTTATTGGAGTTAAGCCCGATACGCACAACATGCCAAAACCGGAAGAAAATCTAGAGCCGGAAGAAAAGCTAGAGTCGGAGAAAAAGCTAGAACCGGAAGAAAAACTTGAACCGGAAGAAAAGCTAGAGCCGGAGAAAAAGCTTGAACCGGAGGTAAAGCTAGAGCCGGAAGAAAAGCTAGAGCCGGAAGAAAAGCTAGAACCGGAAGAAAAGCTAGAGGCGGAGAAAAAGCTTGAACCGGAAGAAAAGTTTGAGCCTATCAATAGCGTGGAGTTGGTAAAAGAGACCAGCACAAAAGCTACAATTGATTCGGAGCAAAAAAATGTGCCTGAAAATAAAGTTGATATTGAGGATGAAAGTGAAGAAACACTAAACCTCAACAATGCAAAAACATTTCAGATTATTCTGCCGGCGGATACTGATAAGCTTACGGTTATTCCGGAAACGGACCCTTCGCAGGTTGTGGAAGGAAGCACATTTACATTTAGCGTAATGGCATCTGCCGCTTATTCACAATCGCCCGCGCCAACTGTGTGTGCAGATGGCAATGTGCTTTCGCCAAGCGCTGTTGAGGGCGGCTGGAAATACGAGCTCACTAATGTAAGCGACAATGCCTGTGTGAGCATAAACGCACGCAGCTGGCAGCCAAACACATACAATGTAGTTTTCAGTAGCGGAGATGGATACTATTTATCCAACATCTCGGGTGCGCGTCAGTTAAATGAGCAAACCTATGAGGCGCTGCATGGTGACGACGTTGCATTTAAGCTTGGAGTGCGCGGCGGTTACAATCAGGATAAGTTAATAGTAACCGCAAACGGAAAAGCGCTTGAACCGGATAGCTTTGGCCGCTATTATATTCAAAACATCACTGCGGATGTTGATGTTCAGGTTTCTTTTAAAGAGGATGTTTTTCATACTGTAACGCTTAATGGCGGCAAAGGCCATTCGTTCCGCGATATTGTGGGCGGCAACGCGGTTAGCGATAACAAGTATAAAGTTTTGGATGGAGAGGATTTTTTCTTCGCTGTAAAGGTAAAGGATGGGTATGTCAATCAGTCTCTGGTTGTGGAAGCAAACGGAAAGGAAATTCTTCCTTCGGCGAATGGGATCTATACGCTCAAAGCCCTGGAAAAGGATGTAAACGTAACAGTAAGCGTGGATTATAAAACGCTAAAAGTGACGTTCTCCAGCGGCAAGGGTTATAGTGTTACCGACATTGAGGGCGTTAACAATGCGGGCGAAAATAGATACCGTGTGAACTGGGGTGAGGGAATTTCATTCAAAGTAGCGTTAAACAGGGGTTACGAAGGTCAAACAGTCGTTGTAAAAGCAAATGGCAAAACCATTGAGCCCGATAGGCGAGGCTATTATAATCTTGAAAACATCCGTGAGGATGTAGAAATCGCCATAACACTAAAAAGCGAGTGGGATTATCTTGTGAACTTGCCCTCGGGAACTGGTTATGCGGCAGTGCATCAATCCGGCGGCTTATACGTTGGGGACACAAAAAACACCATGCAGTATGGTGTAACCCACGGCGGCAAGCTAAGCTTTAAGATGGAGCTTGATAGGGGATACGAAGATCATTCTGTGCTTGTTAAGGCAAATGGGAAAACTGTTGAGGCGGATAGGCGAGGTTATTATACGCTTGAAAACATCAAGGCCGATATTGATGTGACGGTTACATTAAATCTTCCTGGCCGCAAGGCGGAATACTTTAGCATAACCGATCGCAAAACAGGTATCACCGTTTCAGGTTATGCTTATGGAACGCCCACACTAAGCGCAAGCACGCTGGATCATTATTCCTCAGCTTACAAGGCGCTTAAGGCAAGCTCAAGTGGGCTGGATGTGTTGGACGCATATGGGCTAAGGCTTTCGGATGCGGAAATTGAGGGTAAGCTGACGGTCACTATCCCGGTGGATGCAAAATATAATGGCAGCGCTCTTCGTGTGCTGCGCCAGCGTAGGGACGGGACGATCGAGAAGCATACGCAGACGGTTAAAAACGGCAAGGTCACTATCAAAATAAATGCGCTGGGCTCATTTATGGTTAGTGGGCCAATTAAAGGCGGCAGCGTTAAGCCCCCGGCAACGGGTGAGAAAAACGACTTGAGCCTTGCGCTCGCGCTCATTTGCGCGGCATTGCTGCTGGGGATTTATGCACGCCGCATGAACGTAACGCAGCATTAAAAAAAGAAATAAGCGCATATCCACGCGCAAAAGCCGCAATGGCCTTAACTGGCCCTTGCGGCTTTATCGTGTCGCGTTGATTTATTCAGGTTTGCGGTTGGCCTTGCCGGTGATTGTCGTGATATCTATGCGCCATACGCCGGCGGACTTAAAATACTTTGGAAGGTAATCATCGAATATGTCCATCAGTTGTGGGGTGTAGCGTTCGCTTAAAATACGCAAAGCGTTAATTTTTTCGTTTTCATCCACCACCTCAACGGCAGTTCCGTTAACGATGGCCGATTCGTAATAGGTCGTAAAATCCTGCTCTGCGGTTTGCGCCACCGTAACGCAGCTTAAGCTCACCTCGGGTCGTGCACGCAGGTTGTCTAGCTTTTTGCCCTGCTTTGCGCAGTGGAAATAAAGCGCCATGTTTTGGCGCACCATCTGAATAGGCATGCAGTAGGGGGAACCATCCTCATTTATGGTGGCAAGTGATACATAGGGGCATTTATCCACAATTTCCAGCGTTAACTCGCTTGTTAGCTCACGGTCTTTTCTTCTCATAAAAACGCCTCCAATATGTGTGATTTCATTCGATTATACTCCCGGACATTTGTGGAGTCAAAAAACACGCTGCAACATCAAGGGCAGCAACATTCCGGGAGTGATGTTCGCTCGAATTTTTAGGCAAAAAGAGCACATGTGCTTTTGTTTAATTGGAATTTAACTTTTGTCCATCGCCTTTAGCAAATCCTCAATATCTTTTGCGATTAGGCTGTGCATGGTGTCTTTATACTTCAAATAGTCGATCTCAAGCACTCGGCGCCTAATTTGCCCGTGGAGGTTCTTTTTGTAAAGGACGATATCGTGTAATGCCGCAAGTGCCTGACGCACAGCTGTCGGCTTTTCATCACTTAAAATATTCAGCGCGGAATCTAGATTACTGTCAATTATATTATCATTATCCCATTTTGCTTGCTTGCAAAACAACCTGAAACCACGAACACGCATCACATACTTTTCACTATCAATCATTGATATGAATTCATTCATGTGGGAATATAACACATTGCTGGTGTCAGACAGCGCTTCCAGTTCCTTTAGCGCTCCATATGCTATTGATGTATCGTTATCTTCAAGAGAGAACAGTAAATATCCTAAATCCACAGCGGATCCCCCTAAAAACTCCAAATATAAAAAAGTATAGGCCTCTTAGTTCGCTTCGTATATTAACACAAACAAACCCAAAGGCCTATACCCGTATTGTGAATAACTACAACGGAAACACGAAATACGCTATCGTTTATCCGTCAAACCTTCCGGCATGGTTTCTTTTCCCTGCCCGTAGTACTTAAAAACATCCACTGCCTGCTGCGTTTGCTCTGGCGTGAGGCATGCAACCTGATTGCTCATGCTTCTTGCAAGAATATAAGTCTTTGCCGCTTCTTCAAGATAAACGCAGGAATACAGCGCTTCCTTAAGTGTGCTCCCAAGCGCCATAACACCATGATTTTTTAGAATAACAGCAAGCGTATCGCCAGCGTTTTCTACGGTTTGTATTCCCATTTCAATGCTCGCTGCAGATGAAAAAGGGCAAACCTTAACAGGGCCTTTTGTGGCGTTTGGCAGTGTTGTAACGATGCAGGGCAGCTCATCGGCAACAAGCCCCACCGCCGTTGCGTATGGCTGGTGAGTGTGTATAACAGCGCCAATGTGCGGCATGTGCGCAAATATGTATAGAAGCGCCTCCGTGTCCACAGATGCCTTGCGTGTGCCTTCAATGACTTTACCTTCAGGTGTTAGCACAAGCACATCCTCCGCCACCATATCCTCATAAATCATGCCGGAGGGTGTCACCAGTATTTCGCCGGATGGCATACGTGTGCTCACGTTTCCGCCGGAAAGCGCGATCAATCCGTATCTGTCGAGCTTCATGCCAGCTTTATAAACGGCCTCCCGTTCCTTTGCAAACAGCATAATTATCCCTCCTAAACAAGGCTTAGCGCATGCTGCAGGCTCTCAATAATATCGTTAACGTCCTCAATGCCAACGGAAAGGCGCACAAGCCCATCGTCTATGCCCATCGCCTCGCGCACCTCGCGCGCAAGCATGCCGTGGGTCATGAGCGGCGGCTGTTCGATTAATGTGTCACAATCGCCAAGGCTCACGCAGTATTTTGCGATTTCCACATTGTCGGACATTTTGGTAGCAGCCTCAAGCCCGCCTTTTACAACAAAGGACACCATGCCGCCATAACCACGGCCCGCAAAAAGTTTTGTTGCAAGCGCATGTTCCGGGTGGCTTTTAAGGCCGGGGTAAATTACCTTTTCAATCTTAGGCTGTTTTTCGAGCCATTCTGCAACGGCCTGCGCATTTTCGCAATGCTGGCGCATGCGAAGGTGCAATGTTTTAAGGCCGCGCAGCATTAGCCAGCAGCTAAATGGGCTTGGCACAGGGCCTAATTCCTGATAGGTGGATGAGCGGATTTTATCGATATAATCGAATTTACCGGCAATCGCCCCGCCAATGAGGTCGCCATGGCCGTTTATGTATTTTGTTGTGCTATGCACAACAACATCCACTCCGTATTCCAACGGGCGAAGCAAATAGGGTGTTGTAAACGTGCTGTCAACAATCGAAACAAGGTTATTGGCCTTTGCAAAACCGGCAAACGCTTCAAGATCGAGTATGCCAAGCGTGGGGTTAAACACTGTTTCAGCGTAGATGACCTTTGTGTTCTCCCGCAAAGCGCCACGCAGTGTTTCTTCGCTGATATCATCCACAAATGTAACATCGATTTTCATTTCTTCGAATATTTGCGTGAACAGTTTAAACGAGCCGCTGTATATCGTTTTGTAGGCGATCATGTGCTCGCCGCTGTGCACGGCGTTCATCACCGCAAGCGAAATTGCCGCCATGCCAGATGCTGTGACAAGGCAGTTTTCAGCGCCCTCGAGCATGGCGATCTTTTTTTGCAGCTCGTTTTGTGTTGGGTTGCGCGAGCGACCATATGTGAATATGCCATCCTTATCGCCGGAGAGGTAGCGCTCACGCGTAGGCGGATCCCAGCAATAGGTGCTTGTCATGTACATGGGGGATAAAAGCGAACCCGTTATCGGATCGATATCCTGGCCAGCATGAACGGCCTTTGTGCCAAAGCTTGATTTTTCCAAATTCATAATTATGCCCTCACTTATCTCCATCAATTTTGATAGCTACTTTAATGTGGCTCGGCCCATTTTTTATGAGCTCCTCAAAACCATCCTCAACGAGCGTATCGAGCGTGACCACTCTTGTAATAAGCTCCGCAGGGTTTACTAACCCTTTTGAAAAGAGCTCAAGTGCGGCCGCGATTTCATCCACATGCGCCTGAGAGGTGTAAAGCTCACGCTCGCCTTCCTGAAAATCATTCATCGGGAACAAGGGTTTTTCTTCAAACACCCCCATAACCATAAGCTTTGCGCCAGGCTTCATTATGGCTATGCAGCTATCAAGCGTGCGCTGCGAGCCAACACATTCATAAACAACATCAGCCAAAGCGCCATCGTTTAATTGCAAAACTGCCGCATTGAGGTCGGTCTTTTGCACATCCACATAAATGCCGCCGTATTTTTCAACAAAGCTCTTTCTCTCTTCGCCCACACCGCCCACAATTAAGCGTTTGGCGCCTGCAAACTTTGCGGCTAAAAAGCAGCTTAGGCCGATTATGCCGGGGCCTACGATCACAACACTTTTGTTTTCCATGCTGCCCATAAGCCTTGTGGCGTGCAGGCCGCAGGCCAGCGGCTCAGCGAGGATCGCCTCTTTTAGCGGCACATTATCCGGAATTTTAAAAAGACGTGCAGCTTCGATTTCCACATATTCCGCAAACGCGCCATCGCGCCCTACGCCAACAAAACCGAGCTTTTCGCACACATTGTAGCGCCCAGTTTTGCACATTTCGCATTTGCCGCAGCACAGTGTGCCGTTAGCTGTCACTCTGTCGTTTACGTGCCAGCCGTTTACATTTTCGCCGACTTCGCAAATGACGCCCGAAAATTCATGGCCTAAAACCAAGGGTGCGGTTTTTCCGGTGAGCCTGTGCGGTTTTGTGGTTGGGATAAAGTTTGGCCCGGTGTATTCATGCCGATCCGTACCACAAATGCCTGCCCACGCAACTTTAACAATAACGCTTCCCGGTTGCGCCTTTGGCACAGGGACATCCTCTATGCGTACATCCTTGTAGCCATGCCACATTGCAGCTTTCATAAAATTCACTTCCTCTTCGCAAAGCATATTTTGCTGTTTTTTACTCTTGCTCCAGCATAAGCGAGATTGTTTTCCATCCGCCCGAAACATTAACAACCCGGAAACCACTGTTTGTCAGCAATCGTTCCGCAACATGCGCGCGCACGCCGACCTGGCAGTATAGTATGATCTCCTGATTTTTCGGCAGTTCGTTAAAATGCTCCCGCAATTCATCCACAGGGATATTATGCGCGCCCTCCACATGGCCGCGCGCAAACTCACCCGGTGTGCGTACATCAAGAAGATATGTATTTTGCTTATCCCTATTGAGCATGTATTTATAGTCAACGATGTTTGCGTTGCCTTCAAGTATGTTTTGCGCGATGTAACCCAGCATATTGACAGGATCCTTGGCTGAGGAATAGGGGGGAGCATAGCACAGCTCAAGCTCACAAAGCTCCACGGCGGATGCGCCCAGCCTAAGCGCTGCCGCAACAACATCCACCCGCTTTTCCACGCCTTTTTCGCCAACGATCTGGCAGCCTAAAATCTTACCATCGGGCGCAAAAAGCAGCTTGCAGCTCATCTGCGCTGCGCCGGGGTAATATGTCGCGTGTGAAAACGGATGCGAATAAATCGCCTTGTATGGAATATCCAGCCGCTTGAGCGTGCGCTCATTTGCGCCTGTGCAGGCGGCAGTTAAGCTAAACAGCTTGAGCACGGATGACCCTTGCGTGCCATCATAGCTATGCTTTAACCCGCAGATGTTGTCGGCAGCGATGCGCCCCTGCTTATTGGCGGGGCCTGCCAGCGGTATGGCAGTCGCCTGGCCGGTTACAAAGTCGTTCACTTCAATGGCGTCACCCACGGCATAAACATTTTCAACATTTGTGCGCAAGGTTTCATCCACCAGAATATGCCCGCGGCTTCCAAGTTTAATTCCCGAATCCGCAAGGAAACTCGTTGCCGGGCGCACGCCAATGGCGCTGATTACGATTTCTGCGCTGGCTTTTTCACCGTTTTCCAACGTAACGAGCGCTTTTCCGTCCGCTTCGGATATGGAGGTAATCCGCGCGCCCAAGCGGAGCTCCACGCCATTTTTTTTCAGCTCCGCCCCAAGCAGTGCCGCCATTTCAAGATCGAGCGGTGGCATAACATGCGCCATCGCTTCAATGAGCGTCACATCCAGCCCAAGCTCTTTTAGCGCCTCCGTCATTTCAAGGCCGATAAAACCGCCGCCAATCACTATGGCGGATTTTATGCCATCATGCGTAATTTTTTCTTTAATGGCATCCATATCCGGAATGTTGCGCAATGAGAAAACCTTCTCTTTTGCGCTGTTTGGCATAGGCAGCGGGCTTGGCTCAACGCCGGGCGCCAGCAAAAGCAGATCGTAGCTTTCTTCGTATGTGCCACGATCAGCGCTCTTAATTGTTACGGTTTTTGCTGCTGTATCCACAGCAACAGCTTCACTGTAATTGCGCACATCCACATTAAAGCGGCTGTTCATAGATGCAGGCGTTTGAACAAGCAGCTTTTCACGCTGTTCAATAGCCCCGCCGATATGATAGGGCAGGCCGCAGTTAGCGAACGAAATATATTCGTCCTTTTCAAGCATTATAATTTGTGCCTTTTCATCGAGCCTTCGAATGCGCGCCGCTGCCGATGCGCCGCCGGCAACGCCGCCGACGATGATTATTTTTTTGTTCATTTAAAATCTCCTTAAAACATTGCCTGCGCAATGCTTATAAACTAATCTTCCGTATCAAATTCTGCAAGCAATCCTTCGTTAAAAAGCGCCTCCACAGTCCACGCGGCACCTATGCCAACAACAGTGGGGCATTTATCCTTTGTGTGTGCGCCCGCCTCTTCAAAAGCGGCTTTATCCTCCGGCCTTGTTATGTGGAATGCCCGCCCGAATATCACATTGTGAATGTCGTGGCAGGTCACACTGCCATAAGCCTCGATAAACCGGTCGTGCAGGGCACGCACCAGCTTGCCGTTTAAGTCCTTTTGCGCTTTATCGCCATCAAAAAACTCTCTCCGCCTGCCTGCAAACAAACCGATGGAAAGTGTGCCGCCGCTGTAGCCGCCGCAAACGCCATCGCCCAGCAGCCCCATGCCCGCAGCAAACCCGTTTGCTGCGCGGAACATTGCCGCATCCTCTTTTTTTGTAACATCGGAAATTGCCGCCATTGCGCACTGTGCGCAACCGCGGTTCACCTGCTCATAATAATAACCCTGACGGTAAGCTTTTTTCATAAGCTCAATTTTTTGCTTGCCGTGAGGGTCGAGCTCAAGGTCAGGCAGTTTGCCCCACGCATCCACAACTAGCCACACGAACTCAGCTTCCTGAAAAAGTCCGCAACGCTCGCGCACCTGCTCGGCGCGGGGGCTGCCGTTATCCTGCGCAGCAAATACAAGCGCTGTAAGCTTAGCAAGGTAGCTAGGCAGCTCACCGCTTAACCGCACAGCCTTGGCAGCACGCCCCAATTTTAGCAAAAGAGTATCCGGCGCCTGAACGTTTTCCGCAGCCGCACCGCGTACTTCCTCAACCACATGCACATGAAGCGCCTGCGCGTCAGGGTGATTTATGAACGATAGAGCCTCATTTATCCAGCTTTCGAAAACATTACCGTTTGGGTTGCTAACGTTTAACATAATCTAACGCTCCGGGTCGAATAACACCTTTAGTCCACTGCGATTGAGAACGACCTCCAGCGCAGCTTCCCATTCTGAAAGCGGAAAAACATGCGACACAATGGCCTCGGTGTTTATTTGCCCACGCTGCAGCATTGTGATCGCCCTATGCCAGGCGGTGGGAATCTGCGCATGAGAGCCATGCACATCGAGCTCTTTTTTCTTAATATTGTGGAAATCTACACTAATATCGTTGTTGAATATGCCCATGGGGATAAAAACGCCACGGCGGCACACCACCTCCATCGCAAGCGCCACAGCAGAGCGCGCGCCTGTGGCTTCCACCACAACATCAGCGCCAAAGCCCTCAGTCAGGCCGCGCACGATTGCAGGCACATCGTCCTTTTCAACATCCACAACCATATCCATGTTTAACTTTTCCATCGCAAGTTCAAGGCGAGGTTTATCGGAGGTTGTGCCGCCCACGATCACATATGCACCCTGCGCCTTGGCAACCTGCGCCGCAAAAAGGCCGATCGGCCCCGGGCCAAGCACCAGCACAACACTGCCAGCGTTTACAACAGTGCGCTCAGTCAACGCATGCACGCCGCAGGCAAGCGGCTCCACACAGGCTCCCTGATCGAATGTTAAATCATCCGGCAGTGGCATTATGCTCTCGGCTCGGTTGACAACATACTCCGCAAACCCTCCGTTTGCGGCCGAACCGATGCCGCGCCGCTCAGGGCAGTGGTTTAGCTCCCCGCGCTTGCAGTAGCGGCACTTCCCGCACACGTGGTATGTGGTTTGCGTTATTACACGCTGCCCAATTTCAAAACCGGTAACACCTTCACCAAGCTTATCGATTACCCCTGCAACCTCATGCCCCAACACCACCGGCGGCTTTAACGCAAATCCGCCTTCGTTGATGTAGACATTATCAGTCTGGCAGATTCCGGAGCGTTTGATTTTTATGCGTACCTGCCCGGGGGCGGGCTCAGGTGTGGGAATATCCTTATACACAACGTTGCCCGGCTCAATGCTCGTTTTTACCAGTGCTTTCATGCTCTTACTTCTCCTTACATTTCGGTTAATTGCAAAACATCCGGCGTTCCCGCCAGTAGGGTTCCATTCTTTCTCTGAGCTTTACGAATTGTGGGTATAGCGCCTCAAACGCTTCACGTTCATCGGGGCGGGGGAGGAAAACTTCCTCGCCATCCGCGTTGTCCTCGAGCTTTATGCCCAGCGCCAGCTTAACAATATCAACTGCGCCACGCGCAGTAAGCTCCTTTTTTTCAAGACGCACCGTTTGCTTGTTGAGCGCCCCGGCTATAAGCCTGCACGCAAAGCTGCTTTTAGCGCCGCCGCCGGATAAATACAGCCGCCCGCCCGCTTGGGGGAGCGCCCGGTAACAATCCATTATAGATAATACCATACCTTCGTAAACAGCGCGCATCATGTCAAAGCGGTCATGCCGCGCCGCAAGCCCGTAAAAACCACCGCAAGCAAAAGCATTACGAAACGGCGCACGCTCGCCTGCGACATAGGGGTGGTATAGTATGCCTCGGCTGCCTGGCGGCACCTCTTCAAGGCTATTGGCAAGCGCTTCAAACGAAAGTTCGTTTGCTAAAAGATTTTTAGCCCAGTCGATTGAGGATGTGCCGCTGTTTGCAGCCATCACACGCACGAACTGGCCAGGGAAAACGCTGCACAGCGCACTTCCCGCACGATCCGATGTATCGACCTGTGTCGTGTCGATTATTATTTCATTGCACAGTGTTGTACCTAGTATCGTGCAGCAATCGCCTGCATTTTTAAGGCCTGCGCCAAGCGCAGTTGCAACAACATCGATTGCACCTGCGGCAACGGGCACCCCTTCGGGTATGCCGCTAAGCTGCGCCGCCTCGTGCGTTATCGCGCCAATTATGCTCGCTGGCGGGTGAAGCTCGGGCAGCATTTTTTTAGCCTGCGGTATCCCAAGCTTATCATAAAGCTCAAGCACATGCTCCTTGGTGAAAATATTGATGCCAGCGGTTGAATAATCCGTATAATCGCTGCCCAAAACGCCCGTCAGCTTATAATTTAACCAATCCTTGCAGTGCACCGCCTTATGGATGCGCGCAAATGTTTCATTGTCGTTTTCATGCAGCCATTTAAGCAGCACTGGCAACGCGCCGGGGAAAAGCGCCGTTGAGGAATTCGCCTCCAGCAGCGCGTCCACCTCATCCATGTCAACGCCTGCAAAGCTGTGGGCGCGCGTGTCGCTCCAGAGTATGGCTCGGCCTGCCGGGTTCCCGTTTTTATCCACGGGCCAAAGCCCATCGCCCTGCGCGGCGATACCTACCCCGGCAATGTTTTTCCAATCATCGGGATTTTGCGCGCGCAGCCTGTTTGTGAGCGTGCATAACGTTTCCCAAACACGCTCCATATCCATTTCGCAGCCGCCCTCAAAGGGGCGAAGCACCTCAACGGGCATTACGGCGCTGTCGATAAGTCGCCCGCAATCATCTATGAGGGCCGCTTTAAAGTTTGTTGTGCCAGCGTCAATGCCTAAAAAAACAGCCATTGTTAATCTCCAAGATACGCCTTACTCAGCGATTCGTTTGCGAGCACCTCTTCTCGCGTGCCTGAAAGCTCCACCTCTCCGACATTGAGTATATATGCCCGGTCGCAAACGGAGAGCGCCTTCATAGCATTTTGCTCCACGAGCATAATTGATGTTCCGTAACGGTTGATTTCCTGAATGATTTCGAATATTTGATCCACAATGATGGGCGCCAAACCAAGGGATGGTTCGTCAAGCATCATCAGCTTTGGCCGCGCCATAATGCCACGCGCAACAGCCAGCATTTGTTGCTCGCCGCCGGAAAGTAAACCGCCATATTGATTTTCACGCTCTTTAAGGCGCGGAAAATACTCGAACACCCGCTCATAATCCTTTTTGATCTCTGCGGTATCCGTGCGCAAAACATGGCCAACACGAAGGTTTTCCGTAACAGTGAGCTTGGCGAAAATCTGCCTGCCCTCGGGCACATGCACAAGCCCGGCGCCAACCACCTCAAATGGCTTTGTGGGCAGCGGTTTGTCCAAAAACGTAATTGTGCCCTCGGCGGGTTTCATGACTGAAGAAATACACTTTAGCAAAGTCGATTTGCCTGCGCCGTTTGCGCCAAGCACGGCAACGATCTCGCCCTCGTTAACATTCATATCCACTTTTTTTAGGGCTTTGATGCCGCCGTATGCAGCCTTAAGGCCTTCAATTTTTAACATTATTTTGCCACCCCCAGGTATGCGTCTATAACGGCCTGATTGCTCTTAACCTCGGCAGGGGTGCCTTCTGCTATGGTTTTGCCAAAGTTAAGCGCCGTCACATGATCGCAAAGATTAGCCACAACATCCATATGGTGCTCTATCAGGAGTATTGTGAGCGAAAAACGCTGGTGTATGCCTTTGATAAATTCAACAAGCTCAATTTCCTCATCCGCGTTCATGCCAGCGGCCGGTTCATCAAGCAGCAGCAGCTTGGGGTTGAGCGCCATCGCGCGCGCAATTTCAAGCTTACGTTGGTGCCCGTAGGGGAGGCTGCTGGCGCGTTCGTTCGCACGATCCTCAAGGCCCATCGTCTCAAGTAAGCCCATGGCCTTTTCGTTTATCTGTTTTTCCAGTTTTCTGTATTTGGGTAGCCGGAAAATCGCAGCGGGCATTTTATAGTCCGCATCCATAGAGCAGGCCATAACAACATTATCCAACACGCTCATGTTGGAAAACAGGCGTATGTTTTGGAATGTTCGCCCGATACCAAGCTGCGCCGCCTCAAATGGGCGAATGCTGGTGATATCCTTCTCGTAAAAATGTATTTTGCCTGCACTGGGGGTGTAAATGCCGGTTATCGTATTAAATATCGTCGTTTTGCCGGCGCCGTTTGGGCCAATCAGCCCATAAACAACACCCTCATGCAAAGTGAGGCTGAATGCGTCAATCGCACGAACGCCGCCAAAATGTTTTTCGACTTTATCCATGCACAGCACTTTTGTGCTTTCCTGTTTTGCGCTCATTTGCTCTCACCTCGCTTTTCCCGGCGTTGCTTACGTTGTGCGCTTTTTTCCCGGATCATGTTAGGTAAATTGCGCCACCAGTTTATTGTGCGCTTAAGTGAAAACTCCCTGTAGCCATACAGTCCGTCCGGCTTGAGCAATATCACAACAACAACAGCAACACCATATAGGAACATGCGGTATTCCGCAAGCCCACGGAACAGCTCCGGCAGCAGTGTGACTAAGAGCGCACCCAGCACCGAGCCTGTGAGCGAACCAAGGCCGCCAATAACGGTGGTGGTAATTAACTCACATGATTTTGCGAGCGAAAAGTCGGCGGGTGTGATAAAGCGCATGTAATGCGCAAAAAGTGCACCGGCCCAGCCTGCAAACACAGCGCTAAATACGAACGAAAGGCGTTTGTAGCGGAATGTGTTAATGCCCACAGCATCAGCCGCCATTTCGTTTTCGCGGATTGCCGTTAAGTTTCGCCCGAATTTGGAGTGAATAAAAGTCCAGGCGATTATAAAAGCCAACACCGCACACACCACAGCAATGGTGGCGGTCGTTGTGCCGGGTATCCCCGCAAAGCCTGCCGCACCGCCGGTTATACCCCGAGTGTAGTTGAAAAGAACACGCACGCTCTCGCCAAACCCAAGGCAGGTGATCAAAAAATAGTCGCCCTTCAGGCGGATCGTCAGCGAGCCAAGCAGATAGGCAATGAAGCCCGCAAAAGCCGCGCCAAACACCATGGAAATAATGAAGGGCATTCCCAGGCGTACGCTAAGCATCGCCGATGCATAAGCGCCGATGGACATAAAACCCGCGTTACCAAAGGAGAACAGCCGTGTAAAGCCCGTCAGCACGGACATGCCAAGCACCGCAATCACATTGATGCACACGAGAATGATGACGCCCTGCTGGAAAGAATTCAACATATGGCATTCACCTTCCTTCTATGCTTTTTCCTGCACGTCAACACCCATCAAGCCCGCAGGCCGCACAAGCAGAATGACGATCAATAGGGTAAATGAAATCAGGTCTCGCAGACCAGAGCTTAGGTAGCCGGAGGCAAGGGTTTCTATTACGCCAAGCAATAGCGCGCCCACAATTGCGCCGGGTACGCTGCCTAAGCCCCCCAGCACGGACGCAATAAACGCCTTAACACCAACGTTTCCCATCGTGGGGTAAACATTATATTTCATGCCTAAAAGAATGCCCGCGCAGCCCGCAAGAGCGCCCGCAAGCAAAAACACCGTTGCAATGCATTTGTCAACTTTGATTCCAAGCAGATCAGCCGTTTGGCTGTTGCACGCAATGGCGCGTACATTCAATCCGAATTTTGTTTTGTTGATTACTATGATCAGCACAACAAGAACAACTGCAGTAATAATAAGGCTCACAAGATCCAGCACGCCTATGCGCAGGTTCCCTATGCTGACAGAGGAGATCGGCAATACATTGGGGTATTGCTTAAACTTTGCGCCAAACACGAGTGTTGCCGCATTCTGGTAAGTCGTGGAAAGGCCCATCGCCGCAATCATTAGAAACATGTTAGGGGATTTATTGTGGCGGATTCTGCGATATGCCAGCCGCTCATTAAAAAGGCTTATGAGCGCTGCGCCCGCAATCCCCAACACCACCGCCGCCAGGAAGGGTAGGTTCAACGCGGATATCGCCATAAACGCAACGTATGCGCCAAGCATCGCCACTTCACCGTGCGCCCAGTTTGAAAAATCCAGCAGGCTATATACCAACGAGTAGCCCGTAGCAATCAGCGCATATACGCCGCCGATAGAAAGGCCGGTAATCAACTGTTGGAAGAACATCTCTTCACCTCAAATCAATATGCGTTTTATACGAAGTGCATCCTGGCGCCCTGCGCCGCTTATTTTTATGGCTGTTCCGCGGCAGTCTCGCCGCGGAACAGCCATGATCTGGAATGTTGATTATTTGTTGCTGTCGTAGATTTCGACGAATTCGAACACGCCGTTTGTGCAGGTGAAGATCGCGCAATCCCTCTGGGGGTTATGGGTTGCAGCGTCCATTGTCATTTTGCCAAGGAGGCCGGTGAAGGTGTCGGTCGATTCGAGCGCATCGCGGATGGCGGTGGGTTCTGCGGAGCCCGCACGCTCAATCGCGTCGAGAACCCACAGGAGGCCATCGTTGCCAAACAGGCACTCGGCTTCGAGGCCGATGTTGTACTTTGCGACATACTCTTCGCCATAGGCCTTTGCTTCCGGTGTGTTAAAGCCGATACGTGAAACGTAAGAGCAGCCTTCGAGCGCGCCGCCAGCCAGATCCGCCAACTCAGCGGAGTCCCAGCCGTCCGTGCCGAGGAATACGCATTCGATGCCAAGCTCGCGCGCCTGCTTTGCGATCAGCGCAACGTTCTGATAAATCCAGGGAATGAACAGAACATCGGGTTCTGCGCGCGCAATTTTTGTGAGCTGCGCACGGAAGTCGTTGTCGCCGGACTGTGCTTCTTCAGTCGCGACCATTTCGCCGCCAGCAGCGGTGAATGCCGTGGCGATGTATTCGCCAACGCCTGTGGAGTAAGCATCGGTAATGTCAACGATGATCGCGCCCTTCTTTGCGCCAAGCTGCTTTGCAGCATAGTCGCCAACCACTGTGCCCTGGAAGCTGTCGATAAAGCACAGGCGGAAGGAGTAGGGGTGCAGTGTGCCATTTTCGTCAACTGTAACCAGCTCGTTGGAGGCCGCAGTTGCAATAACGGGAACCTTCAGCTCATCGGAAACCGCCGCGATCGGGATATTGCAGCTGCTGAAGTTTGTGCCAACAACAGCAACAACGCCTTCCTGCTCAACCAGCTTGCGGTATGCGCTAACGGAGTCAGCCGCTTCGCCTTTGCCATCAAGGCCGATAACTTCGATCTGACGGCCAAGTACGCCACCAGCAGCGTTGATCTTTTCAGCAGTCATCAGCATGCCGTTAAGGCCCGCCTGGCCCCACAGCGCCGTGTCGCCGGAAAGTGCGGAGACATAACCAATTTTGATCGGGTCGGAGTTTACTTCGGGCTCCGGTTCGGTCGTTCCAGGGTCAACAACGGCAGGGCCCGGGTCCACTGCTGCGGTGGGGGAGGGGTCCGGCGTCGCATTGTTTGTGCATCCGGCAAAGGCTGCTGTAAGCATTGCCACTATCACAAGCATGGAAATCAGTTTTTTCATTGAGTCGTTCCTCCTAGTTTTTGTGTTTTTATATAAAGGGTATTGTACCCCTTATACTCTTTTTAACGTCATTGCCTCAAGTTTTGCAGCTAAAGCGATATCCACAATCAGCACATCAAGGCAGCCTGTGTTGAGTGCGCCCAGCACGGATTCAGCCTTATCCTCGCCACCTGCAATAGCAATCACGACCGGGATGCGCCTTAGAGTTTCAATATCCACACCCATCACGCGCTTTTTGACTTGGAAAATGCCTGTGTCGCCATCCGCCCTGTAGTGGTTAAAGCAAATATCGCCCACATATCCTTTTGCAAGCATATCGCGCATATCGGCCTCGGGCAAATATCCGCTTGAAACGATGGTGGCATTTTCGTGCAGCTGGCCTATGCCAATCACTGCAATATCGCAATGCTCTATGCGGGCGGCGGCTTCCTTGTAAAACTGTTGTTCGGCGAGAATCTCACGGGCAACTTCATCGCTGAGAACGGCCGGCGCGTAAAGAATGTTATAATCACAGCCGAGCTTTGCCGCGAGCATGCGGGTGATTTCATCCGGCTTAACGGCCATATCAGCAGCCTCAAGGCCACCTACAAGCTGCACTACGCTGCAGCGTTTTTTGTTTGTTGCGTGCATGTAGCTTATTGTTTCGCCAAGTGTGGAGCCCCATGATACGCCAACGGTTTTGCCATCCTGAATGTATTCATCAAGAAAATCGGCCGCTTTTTTTCCTAGCACTGCAAGGCGTGGCATTTCAGCCTGCTTTGTGTCGGCAATGATTACGCGCTTGAGCGAAAAGTGGTGTTCAAGTTCGTTCTCAAGCATTATGTGCTCATGTTCCAACCCGCGAATCTCGATGTTGACTATGCCTTCAGGAATGAGCGAACTTACAAGTTTGTTGACCCTTTGGCGGGAATAACCAAGCCGCTTTGCAATCTCTTCCTGTGTGATATTTTTTTTGTAGTACCAGTAGGCAATTTTCACCATCGTTGCGCGATCAACCATGCTTTCCTCCAAAAGCGGATGTGAGCCGCTTTACATTTGTAACTAAACGTTACATTTGTCACCTTGATAACTTTTCTCCTTCTCAATGTCATTAAAGAAGGCCATGTGTGCAGCTGTTGTGTGCAAATACTATGGAGTTATTCCTTTCAGGCAAAATAGTAACGATTGTTTAAGCGAACGCGACATTTGTCATGGATAGTTACAAATGATTAGTTATGATTTTGTATATTATATCGGCATGGCACAGTAATGTCAAACAAATTTTGCAGGCTCTTGTAAAGTGCTTGTGTTTTGGGTCTTTTAAATTAGCAAAGCCATATTGCCGCGGCAAATTCAGGTTTTTCTCCTGAAATCTGCCGCGGAATTTATTTGAACATTTAATTTAAATTGCTGCCTACAGCAATAACTCTAGCGGGTTTTGCAAAAGCTTCACAACATGCTGCAAGAACTTTGCGCCGCCTGCACCATCTATGCAGCGGTGATCAAAAGTCAGGCTCAGTCCCATGTATTTTCGAGTCTCAATGCTGCCTTCCTGCGTCATGGTCAGGCTCTCATTTATGGCGCACACACCTAAAATAGCAGCCTCTGGCAGATTTATGATGGGGGAGAAGGATGTAATGCCATACATACCGAGGTTTGAAACCGTAAACGTGCCGCCCGAATAAGCATCAGGCAACAGCTCGCCGGCGCGCGCTGCGGTCGCAAGCGCTTTTGATTTTTGTGCCAGCACACGCAAGGAATAATCCTGCGCGTTGCTTAACACAGGCACCAACAAACCTTCATCCAGCGCCACAGCGATGCCGATGTTAACATTTTCGTGCAAAATTATGCCTTCCGGAGCGTAAGTCGCGTTTATATTCGGGAACTCCAGCAAGGCCATTGCGCAGGCTTTAATCACAAAATCGTTAAATGAAATTTTGTGCTGCCCAGATTCGTTTATTTTTGTGCGCATCTGCGCAAGTTCCGTTACATCGGCTTGTGAATTTAGCGTCACAGGTGGAATTTCCGTGTGGGATTGTTGCATGCGCCGCGCAATAGTTTTGCGCATGCCGTTGAGCGCCACTGTTTTGCCGCGAGCGGCTAAGGGTGTGGCGCTAATGGCGCTGGCGGTATCGTGTTTAATGGCGGGAACGTCGCGCGCGCGCAAAATATCGCCGGTGTTTAACTCATCAAGGTTAACGCCGCTCATTTGCGCGAGCCGCCTTGCTGCAGGCGTAGCGCGAAGGGAATCCTTCACCACATTTTGTTGTGCCGGTTCTAAGATTGTTGCGCTCTTGTCAGCTTGCACGGCGGGCGCAGGGGCAATCGCCTGTTCCGGGGCGTTTTCATCCGGAGCTTCTTCGCCTAATTCGCCTATGTAGCCGATTGTTGTTGTAACAGGTACTTCATCATCAGCATCATACAGCTTTTTAATCAGGTAACCGGTGGACATGGCCTCGACCTGCATTGTTGTTTTGTCAGTTTCAATTTCAAGAAGCGGCTCGCCGTAAGCTACAGCTTCGCCCACATCCTTTAGCCAGGCGATGATTGTGCCTGTTTCCATGGCCATACCGGCCTTGGGCATAATAATTCTTTCCGCCATTGAGCACGCCTCCTCCTATTGCATAAGTTCGTATATTGCCGCCGTTATTTTGGGGGCAGTGGGTACGATGTTCTTTTCAAGTTCAGGGCAGTACGGCACCGGCACATCCAGCCCGCAAACGCGATGGATGGGTGCATCAAGGTAATAAAAAGCTTCGCTCTGCGCAATTCTTGCAGCAATTTCACCACCAAGCCCACCGGTCAGGCAGGCTTCATGCACAATTAGCGCGCGCGACGTTTTTTTGACAGACTCAATAATTGGCTCCATGTCAATTGGGTAGAGCGTGCGCGGGTCGATTATTTCTACGCTGATGCCTTCTTTTGCCATAGCATCCGCCACATCAAGGCAAAGCGGGAGCATGCGGCCATATGTAACAAGAGTAATGTCGCTTCCTTCGCGCGCAACATGCGATTTTCCAAGCGGCAAAACATATTCGCCCTCGGGCACATCACCTTTAACCCTGTACAAAAGCTTCTGCTCAAAAAACACAACAGGGTTATTGTCGCGAATGGCGGCTGTTAATAAACCCTTGGCATCCGCAGGGGTGGAGGCAGTAACAACCTTTAAGCCCGGCACATGGCAAAACCACGCTTCAAGGCTCTGGCTGTGCTGCGCAGCAGCGCCTGTGCCGCTGCCCTCCGGCATGCGCAGCACCATTGGCACCTGCGCTTTGCCGCCAAACATGTAGCGCATTTTTGCCGCCTGATTAACAAGCTGATCCATTGCGATCGTGCAAAAATCGCTGAACATAATCTCCGCGATTGGGCGCATGCCCGTGACTGCCGCGCCCGTTGCCGCACCGGCGATAACCGCCTCTGAAATGGGGGTGTCGCGCACACGCTCAGGGCCAAACTCCTCAAACATGCCAAGCGATACACCAAATGCGCCGCCATAAAGCCCTACATCCTCACCCATGAGGAACACGTTCTCATCGCGCCGCATTTCCTCCGACATCGCTTCTTTTATTGCCTGTGCATAAGTTATTTCTCTCATTTTTTAGCCCTCCGCCTTAAGCGTAAACATCGGTTTCGATGTCGTTTATGGAAGGATAGTCGCTCTTTTGCGCATAAGCGGTTGCATCCTCGATCTGTTGCCGGGTATCCTTCTCAAAAGCGTCAATTTCGTCCTGAGTGAATATTTTATTTTCCACGAGGTAGTTTTCAAGCTGCGCAATCGCATCGCGCGCTTTCCAGCTTTCTATTTCTTCGGTTGTGCGGTAAACATTTGCATCGCTTTTGGAGTGGCCAAGGTAGCGGTATGTGTCGCAAACGAGCAGCATCGGGCCATTTTGCAGCACATAGTTGCGCGCCTCAATCGTTGCGGCGTGCACCTTTAGCACATCCATGCCGTCCACCTCAGTGCCTTTCATGCCATAGCTATCCGCCCGCACGGTGAGATTATCTATCGCCGTGCTGTTTTTAATCGAGTTAGACATGCCATATTTATTGTTTTCAAGCACAAAAAGTATGGGCAGTTTCCATACGGCGGCTAAGTTTAGGGATTCATGGAATGTGCCCTGGTTAGAAGCGCCATCGCCAAAGAAGCACACTACGATGCGGTCGATTTTTTTCATCTGTGTTGTGAGCCCCGCGCCCACCGCCAGCGGCAGCCCGCCGCCAACAACACCGTTTGCGCCAAGGTTGCCCACGTTAAGGTCCGCAATGTGCATTGAGCCGCCCTTACCCTTGCAGTATCCGGTGGATTTTCCCAAAAGCTCAGCCATCATTTTATTAAGGTCTATGCCCTTTGATATGCAGTGGCCGTGCCCACGGTGGGTGCTGACGATAAGATCCTCTTGCTTAAGCGCTGTGCAAACGCCTGTTGCTACGGCCTCCTCACCCACATATAGGTGGGTTGTGCCGTGTATCATGCCCATCGCGAAGAAATAGCTCACCTTCTCTTCAAAGCGGCGGGTCAGAAGCATTTTTTCCAGCATTTCTGCATATTTCTCTTTGCTGTACATTGGCATGCGCCTCCTTTCCGGTTGTCCAATATCATAGTTTGTTCAGTTTGCAGCTTTTTCTACCTGCATCGCAGTCAGCTCATCAGTAATGAGCACGTTTATGTAGCCACCCTTGAGCGCCGCTGCGATCTGCCGGGCTTTATATTCACCGCATGCAACACCTATGCGCAGCGGGATACGTTTAAATGTGTTTAAGTTGATGCCCACAACCCTGTCGTTAAGTGGAATATTTGCGAGCACGCCCTGTTCATCGATGTGCTGGCCAAGCATGTGCGTAAAAAGGCCTTCGTTGCATAGCGCTTGCGTTTGCTCGCGTGTGAGGTAACCCGCCGACACAAGCGTGCTTCTATCAGGCGCGTTTGTGCTAATGGTGGCGATTGCGGCATCTATGCCGCTGGTTAACTCAAGGTGGTGCCTTATGCTGTTTTCTTCAATAAATATGTCGCGCACTTCTTTGCTGGAAACCAGCAAAGGCGCATTTAGAATGTGCGGCACGGCACCTGTTTTTCTGGCAAAGTCAAGCGCGAGCTGCACGCTATCCGCATAGTTTTCGGTAAGGTTTGTGCCGCCAACAAGCTGTATGACATGTGTGCCATGGTAGGATGAGGGCTTTAGCATATTCACAAGCCGGTGAATTGTGGAACCCCAGCCAATGCCAATTGTCATGTCATCCCTTAGCAAGTCTTCCACATAGTCCGCAGCGATTTGGCTCACGGCATTTAGCACGCCTTCTTGTATATTGCCACGCGGAGCGATCACCGCATCCTTAAGTGAAAAGCGATCGATTAGCCGCCGCTTAATCTCCCATGTGCGCAAGGCCTGATCGTGTAGGCGAATTTCAACGATGCCCGCCTCTTTGCAATTTTGCAAAATCCGTGAAACATTAGAGCGGGACATTTCGATTTTTTGGGCAATCTGCGCTTGAGAAAGATTATCGATATAATACATTCTAGCGACCTGTATCATCAGCTCGTTTTGTCGTATATCGCGGGGTCTCATGTTTTGTGCCAAGGCCATTACCTCGCTTCCCCTGTTAGCTAACATTATCGTACCACAGAGCAACAAAAATGGCAATCGCCATAATAATAAAAAAGACGCACAAATGTGAAACTTGAACTTCCTTCATCGTTCGTTTACCCAAAGATCATAACCGTAAAATAAATTCGATTGCCCATACCGCTGGCTTTTGGATTTTGCAATTTTGCTAAATCCTCAGCACATCCGCTTGGGTTCCTCAAAAATTCATCATATTAGAGTCATAGAATAGGCTCATGGAGAAATGAAGCAATGCAAATAGCAGAAAAGAGGTTTGTATTCCATGGCAAAAGAGGCGACAAAAACAAATATGATATTTGAGCGGCATGAAAAAAAATTCATGGTGAGGCCGGATCAGTTTGCTGAGCTGACGGCAAGACTCGACCATTATATGGAGCAGGATCAATATGGCCTGCACACAATATCAACAGTTTATTTTGATACGGAAGATTATTCAATAATCCGACACTCGCTGGATAAACCCAGTTTTAAGGAAAAGCTGCGTTTAAGAAGCTACGGAACGCCAGGTGCGGACACAACAGTCTACCTTGAATTGAAAAAGAAGCTGCATGGCGTAACCTACAAGCGCCGCATGCCAATGCCGCTTTATCAAGCTAGAGAATACCTGGAGCAGGGGATAGTACCGTCACCAAACGTTTGCAACACACAAACATTTGGTGAGATAGATTGGTTCATCAAGCAAGTGCGACCATCGCCTAAGGTGCTGCTAAGCTATGACCGTATTGCCCTTTATGGCAAGGAGGATAAGCAGCTGCGCATGACATTCGATGCAAATGTGCGCTGGCGCGATCATCATCTCGATCTGGGTCAGGGGGATTATGGCAATCTTTTGATTACACCCGGCATAAGGCTGTTGGAGATTAAAACGCTGGATGCGCTGCCGCTGTGGTTGTGCAGGCTGCTTTGTGAGCTGAGCATTTACCCGCAGTCCTTCTCGAAATACGGCGCTGTTTACAGCGAACACCTTATCAACCCTTTAATGGAGGTAATTAGAAGTGCTTAATAGTATTCTTTCGGCCGGAAGCATTACGATTAGTCAGGTTGCCATCTGCACGGTGGTTTCGCTTGCGCTTGGTTTGATCATTGCCTGTGTGTATATGTTTCGCAACAGCTACAGCAAAAACTTTGTTGTAACCATCGCATTGCTTCCCGTGCTTGTGCAATCGGTAATCATGGTTGTGAACGGAAATCTTGGCACAGGGGTTGCAGTTATGGGCGCATTTAGCCTTGTGCGCTTTAGGAGCGTGCCCGGCAGCGCAAAAGAAATCATAATCATATTTTTTGCAATGGCCGCAGGTTTAGCTGCAGGTATGGGTTATGTTGTTTATGCAGTTTTACTTACAGTAACGGTAAGCGTTATAATGCTTGTGTTGAACATGACCCGCTTTGGCGAGCGAGATAGCGCGATAAAAACGCTAAAGGTAGTTATTCCTGAGGACGCGGACTATTCGCATATGTTTGATGATTTATTTAGCAAGTATACATTTTCATATTCGTTGGATAGGGTGCGCACAACAAACCTTGGGGGGTTATATGAGCTGCAGTATACGATCAAGCTAAAGGAAACCGATAAAGAAAAAGAGATGCTCGACCAAATACGCCAGCGAAATGGGAACCTGAGCATTACATGCAGCAACAAGCTTGCCCCCGCAAATGAATTGTAGCGCATGTGATATGATTAAAGCTTAAGGAGAGAATAAAAATGCTTAAACGCAAAAATATATTGACGATCGCCATTTGCACTTGCTTGCTTTTGCTGACCACTGTGGCAGGGTGCACAGCGAAAGTGCCGCAAAACAGCGACCCGACCCCGGAAACAAATACAGGAACGCAGGGAGCGCAAACAACATCCCCGTATATCGCATCGGAGTATGACAATGTAAAGGAAGAGGATATTGATAGCAGCTGGGATGAGTCCGCCGCTGTTATTAAGCTCAGCGGCGATAGCATTTTGGTGCAGGGCAACGGCGCAAAGGTTAATGGGAATTCGCTTTTAATCACTGAGGCGGGCACATATGTGCTTGAGGGCACGCTTAATAACGGGCAAATCACAATTGAAGCGCCTGACGATGCGCTGGTGCGTGTTGTGCTTAATGGCGTAAATATCAGCAACGAAGATGGCTCGGCAATAAACTGTGTGTCGGCGGATAAATTGGTTTTGATATTGGCCGATGGCACTCAAAATTACATAAGCGATGGCGAGAACTACACCTTCCCCGATGAGAACACAGATGAGCCAAACGCGACAATATTCAGCAAGCAGGATTTAACGATTAACGGCATGGGCGAACTTAATGTGAGCGCAAACTACAACAATGGCATTGGCACAAAGGACGATTTGATACTCGTGAGCGGCAATATTAATGTTGAAGCCGCCAACCATGCAATTCGCGGCCGGGATTCTGTGATTGTTATTGATGCTACGCTAAAGCTTGATTCAGGAAATGATGGGATACAAAGCAACAACGATAGTGCGGACAGTGGTTTTATCATATTATATGGTGGAGATTACACAATCAACTCCGCTAACGATGGCATACAAGCGCAAAGCACGCTCACAATACATGATGGTAATTTTAGCATTACTGCGGGCGGAGGCAGCGAAAACGCGCCCGAACGTGCAGATGAGGGGTTTGGGGGCGTTGGTGGCCGTGGAGATATGGGGCAAATGCCGGATATGAGCAACATGCCGGACATGAGTCAAAAGCCGGATATGGATAATATGCCGGACTGGGGCAGCCGAACACCCCCTGATGGGAATGTACCTGGCATGCCACCGGATATGAACCCAGATAGCAGTGAACCTCCAGCACCCACAAGCACGCCCGACACAGCCACCAACGACATTAGCACTGAAAGCGCCACCGAGGACACAAGCTCCGGCAGCTTTAAGGCGATAAAATCCGGAGGCGACCTTATAATTAAGGGTGGTGTGTTTAACATCGATAGTGCAGATGATGCTGTGCATTCAAACACAAATGTAACAATATGTGGGGGCAGTTTTACGATATCCACCGGTGATGACGCTATGCACGCGGATGAGGATTTGCTCGTTGAGGGTGAAACGACAATAAATATAATAACATGCTATGAAGGGCTTGAGGGAAATAACGTAACCATAAACAGTGGCGATATCACGCTCAACGCTGCGGACGATGGAATCAACGCAGCGGGCGGCAGCAGCAATGGCACGCAGGGCGGCGGTGCATTTGGGGCCGACAAGTTTATGGGCAGTGGCGATAACTTAATCACCATCAATGGTGGCACAATCCACCTGATAGCCGGTTATGACGGCCTTGACTCAAATGGTGGCATAACCATTACAGGCGGTGAATTATACATAAGCGCGATTGGCGCAAACGGTGTGGGCGGAGACGGTGCGCTCGATTGCGACGGCACATTCACAATCACGGGCGGCACTGTTGCGGGCACGAGTGGCACGGCGTTTGCCATGATTGGCAACAGTGCAAACAACATCAACGCCGAAGGAACCCAACCCATGCTCAACTTCCAGTTTACCAACGCGCAGGAAGCCGGAACGGTTATTGAGGTAATGGACGCAAAAGGTGATGTGATAATCAAGCACACTGCCGATAAGGATTTTAAGGCTGTTGCCCTATCCTCACCGCAAATGAAGGATGGCGAAAGTTATACGATTTATGCAAACGGAGATGAAATATACACCGTTACATTGTCCGGAACTATGACTTCCATTTCCGACACAGGCGAAAGTGTGAGCTTGGGCATAGGGCCCGGTGGGGGAGGAATGGGTGGCCGAGGCGGCATGAACTGGAACGGGCAGCAAGCAGAATAGATATCTACTGGGATAAGTACAAATATGCTTAAAGCATGATGTAAGGGGGTGTCGGAATAGCGTTGATGTTGAATGGAGAATGAGCGTAAGGAAAGCATCCTCTCGCAATTCGTGAATTTTCCAATCAACGCTTTTCGACACTCCTATAGTCTATAAAATATTGCTTTTTATTAGTAGTTATGATATGATTGCAACGCAAAATTAACATAAAACTTTCGGTGGTTTTTGCTTGCGTAGATTTTAATAAAATGATATCATGCGAAAAAGCATTGAAGTGGTTATGGTGGGGAGCACTCGAAATCAAATTAGTTTGATTTCAAAATCGGCTCAAAACGGCAAAACTAAATATGGAGAGGTATCGAAGTGGTCATAACGGGGCTGACTCGAAATCATGTGATTACTTTGGAGGCTTTCCGCTGAAAAACCCTGTATTGATAAGGGTTTGCGAGGTTCACAACTGAATAATTTTTGCAATGTCTCTCCTAAATGTCTCTCCTTTTTCCGAGGTTTGATTTTTGACATTTAGGGTGAACATATACACGGAGAGGTATCGAAGTGGTCATAACGGGGCGCACTCGAAATCATGTGATTACTTTGGAGGATTTCCGCTGAAAAACCCTGTATTGATAAGGGTTTGCGAGGTTCACAACTGAATATTTTTTCTAATGTCTCTCCTAAATGTCTCTCCTTTTTCCGAGGTTTGATTTTTGACATTTAGGTTGAACATATACACGGAGAGGTATCGAAGTGGTCATAACGGGGCGCACTCGAAATGCGTTTGGGAGCAATCCCACGTGGGTTCGAATCCCACCCTCTCCGCCAAAAAGCCTTGAAACAAGCGGGTTTCAAGGCTTTTCTTTTTTGCCTCGAAGTGGGCACCCCTTTATACGTTACTCGCATTTTCATGTCTCTCCTGACCGAGATTAAGTCCGTTCATCAACGCGCTTGCCGATGATAATTTTGAATTATAGTCGAGGTGCGCGTAAATGTTTGCCGTGGTAGAAAAATCGCTATGGCCGAGCCAGTCTTGTATCTGCTTCATGGGTACGCCATTGGCAAGCAGAAGTGAGGCGCAGCTATGTCTGAGGTCGTGATAGCGTATTCTTCGCAGCCCGTTTTGTTCAAGTAAGCGCGTGAAACTCGTCGTTACATAATTGGGCGTTAGCAGCTCGCCAATCTCATTGACACAAATGTAGTCCAGATATTCCTTGTTGTAGGAACGCCCGCACAATTTTCGGTTATGCTGCTGTTCGTCCTTTAGCTCCAGGAGCCGTTCTTTGAAAATCGGAATAAGAGGCAAAGTCCTCATGCTGGATTTGGTCTTTGTATTGTCGGAGGCCACGAGGATATGCTTGCCGTCCAGATTGCATGACGTTACCGTGTGCTTAATGGTGAGGGTATCGTTTTTGAAGTCGATAGCATCCCATTTCAGCCCAACCGCCTCACTCCGCCTTAGTCCGTAAAATGCACCGAGCATGACAGGTAACTCCAGCTTTGTACCCCTTGCAGCTTCAAACAACTCGTTGATTTCCTCGCTGTCATAGAAACTGCCCACAAAACGGTCAACCTTTGGACGCTCCACCTTATCCGCAGGGTTCGTCAAAATCAGGTCGAGTTTCATGGCGTACTTTAGCGCCTTGCGAATAACAGCGTGGTAATGGATAACGGTATTGGCCTTGACGCGCTTCAATTCTTTGGTGTAAAAACTCTGAATATCCCAGGGCTGCAAGCCGGACAGCGTTGCCTTTGTACTGCGGAAGTATGGCCCAATCACACCTTTTGTCATGTTGCTGTAAGATGAATAGGTCACAAGCTGAATAGTAGGTTTTACAATCTCCAGCCATTCATCCAGGAAATCGGCAAACAAAATGTCCTTGCTGAGCTTCTTGTCGAGTCCTGGCACGAAATCCCGTCGCGCCTCCATTAAAAGCGCCTCGGCCTTTTTCTTGTTCCCTTTCACGGGAAGTCCTGTTGTAATCCATTTCCAGCAGCGTTTACCGCTGGCATCCAGATATGTTAGTACAATGTGATAATAACCACGTTTTTCTTGTAGATGTCCTGCTACCATAAGTACCTCCTTTTCCAGTAGCAGCAATCATTCACCTACCGCCGATACATAAATTGTACCGCGTCCTTTTGGATAAGGCAACGCCTAAAGGTTCGAATGACTGCCTATTTTTAAGTAAGTTAGTACATGAACTTTGGGGATACGGTAAGACCGCCCAACTTTCATGCAAGCTATCTCGCCGCCCTGGAGAAGTCTGTACCCGGTTTTCGTGCTGACACCTAACAATTCGCTCATTTGATGAATGTTCATTACATCGGGATAATCACGGAGCATCAGCTTGTAAGCATCCCTCTGCGACAATGCACTCGTATTCATGGCAATGCCCCCTTTCAAAGTTAAATCAGTTTGAGTGCAAAAGAATACGGCAGCACAAAAAAGCCCTGCCGCATGGTTTTTGTACTCAATAATCAAGACATAATCGGATGGCCGCTGGCGCGGCTCCACGGGAGTTCCACCCCTCCGACGGTCTGCCGGAGCCCTACCCATTGCGTGCGACGCTTCTAACGCTCAAGCTGTGGCTGTAAGGGAGTATCATTGTCATGCCTGTGCGTCCTCGCCTGCGGATCGCCACATCCGCTTTGCAGCCTGGGTGTTGTCGCTCGCTCAAAAAGGGGTCATGGCGCACCGGCTGCGTGGCTCGGCACAAACAGAATGTATCCGTATGCCTTATGCTGCGTCGGCGTTATCTTCCGTCGCTTTCTTTGTCAAAGTGCTACATCCAAGGCCACCGCCGCAAAACGGAAAGGGGAGGAAAACATTTGCGGAGGATTTATTCGACCTTGAAAGTGAGGATGGCTCGCATGAGCTTTGCTTGCAGCCGTTCTCTGAAATCCTCGTCTATGCCCCAATAGGAATTGCCGCTGTCGTCGCGGATTTTCTGCATAGAGAGGTAGGCTATGTAGCTTTGGTAGTGCTGCAAGACAATTTTCATAGCGTCCGGGTCTGCCTTAGTTGCGGCTACGATGACCGGGAACGGTAACAAGCCGCGTTCATCGCCTGAGTTACCAATCTTCCCATTCATCAGCGCGTTCCTCCAAATATCGTTTTAGTTGTTGGAAAGAGCTTGTCCGCCGATACTGCACTGTGCTTCTCGGTATCTTCATTTCTGCCGCTATATCAACATCAGACATACCGAAGAAGTAATACAGCAATACGGCTTGACGCTTTTCCTCCGGCAGCGTGTGCAGCGCGTCAGCAAGCAGCTTTGCGGAAATCTCCAGACCGCCCGCACAAAAAGTTTCTTCTTTATCCGGGCCATCAAAATACTTGTCCACGGTATAAAGCTGATTTTCCTCATGCGGTGTCAGCTCTGAAAAATTCACTTCGCGCCGGCTGCGCCGTTTGCGTTCACGGAGGGCGTCCTTGAGCTCGTTGCGTAGTACCTGCTTGCAGTACGCATTGAACTCACAGCGGATTTTCCACTCAAAACGTTCAGGGTTCATGTTTTCACCCCCTTTCGTCCCAGGGGGCGGGTTAATGATTTATCCCCTTTCAGCAGCCCTCCACGACAGGGTTTTGAGGTATGCCAAAGGGAGACCCAAAAAGTTTGAAAAAGATTTTTGGACACAAAAAAGCCCGGCTGAACAGAAGTCAACCGGGCTTGATGCCATATATTTCCTGCGCAATGAACTGAGAACGTAAATTGATGGGTATAGATGCCCCATTCGTGATATGGACTTTTTTTGACAACAAGTTATTTGGTGGGTCATGCGGATAGAAAAAGGACATAGCGATACCTCCCCGATACCGCCATGTCCTTAAAAAAGGGCGACTTTAATACACCCCCCGCAAGTCCATTTTTTCAAAAGGAAAACGGCGGCTTTGATTTTCATTTATCAAAACCGCCGTTAGCCTACTTTATACTGTTTTAGGCAGAGCTATTCAGCCGCCGCAACAACGGTTTTTTTATTTCCGTTGGGACGGTTATATGCTTTTAAGTTGCGTCTCATTGAACAGAGTATCCACTCTAATCGTCTCATTGGGTTCAACTCACGTTTGCAATCTGAAAATCAATGCTGTGAGGCATACAGGAAGCGGCAATATCCAATTTCTGATGCATTCTTCATCAATTCGACATTTAGCCATGATGCCACATCATAAAATGGTTTATCGATAAAAGGCCAGCGTGTTCGCTTACTGTCAAAAAGTTCTTTGTCAGGTAGATTACATAGACCATCAACCCATACATCACGCAAGTTATTTATTTCTTCTTTAACCTTTGCAATATCACCGGGCCAATGGATATCTTCTTTTTTCAATACGGCGTTTCCAAATGAATAGTCATTTGCCATCGACCACCAAAAGAGTATATGCCAAGTTATCCATGCAATATTGGCGGGGCCGATTTCATAGCCCTCACTTTCAGGCCAATCTGAATACCATGTGCTACCATGTTTTAATACAGTTAGCCCTTTCTCACTTGGTCTCCACAAGCATTCTGCATCATCCAGATTGGATAAATGAAAATCCAATAAGCTCCAAGATATATCAAATTGTGTTTTAATTAAATCTCGTATATATATACGGCTTGATTATCCATTACGCACTCCTTTATTGCTTGTTTCAGCCATTATTTTTTTCCGTTTGCTTTTTGTTTTGTCAACGGGGTCATAGATTTTATGAAAAGCGAATACACCGCTAAACCATGCTTCGTGCAGTATAAATATAGCTTTCCATCAGATATTTGCGGTATCCGCAATGTTGGGCTTTGCTCGGGATACAAACGATTCAAGAAAACTATATCGCTTTTCACATACGCCGCGAACAAAATGTAGTGCTCTCTGGTCATTTCATGGTCTATGGTTATATAGTAGTCCACATCAATAATTTCAGTCGTAATATGCGGTGTGCTTTCATCCTGATTCGTAGCAAGTCGCTCCAGTTTTCTACCGCAACAAAATATAGATGAACTGCCTGTGCCTACGAGGACGTTTTTGCACGCTGGGCAAACATAAAAATTGATTTTGTTTATGTTTCCTGAATCTGGCCGATTAAGAGTAATTTCGCCCTCCATCATCTGCGCCATATCAGCGCCAAGAATGACGGATAAATCCGCCCAAAGCGAAACATCCGGGCAACCTAATCCGCATTCCCATTTTGAAACTGTCTTATTGCTAATATTAAGGGCATTGGCAATATTTTGTTGCGTCAGTCCCTTTTCTTTCCGTAATTGGGCAATTAAGCGCCCGATTTTTGAACAGTCCATAGAAAACCTTTCCTTTACATATGTTTTGCGATAATCTGAACCAACCGAGCAGGCAGTTGTTTCAAATCAGTAATATCCAGCGTGTTTTCACTTTCATAAATATCACTGATAATTTCTTTGTCCTGCCCTATGGCGGCAGCAAGAAAGATAATTCCTTTGCGACGGTATTCCTGCAAAGTCTTTTTCATATCCAATATAGCCGAATCCCCTGTATAGTCCGGCATAGCTTTTGGCTGTCCATCGCTGATGCTGATAAACAGCTTTGTTGCCTGTTTTGCTTTTAATAGTCGGTCTGAAACAATCCTAAGAGCCATACCGTCACGATTGTTGCTTCTGCTCTGTATGCTCATAAGAGAATACTTTTCGCTTGGGTCTTTGCTGTCAAAGTCAACATAGGAGTAAAGCGACATTTGCTCCATACGCGAACGGTCAGCAGTATCGCCATAAATCATGACAGGAATACCACAGCCATCACAAAACTCATACAAGGCAATCGCCGCCTGTTTTGCTGCGTCTAAGCGTCCAAAGGCGGACATAGACGCTGATTCATCTATGCGAAGGGCAACGGCAAGGGAGGGATTTTCCTGCGGAGGCCGCTTTCTTGCAAAGTATCTAAAATCCTGCGCCGCAACACGACTCGCGCAAAAGCTGGTGCCATATAATTGGGCTGTCGCAAGCTCACTTGATGTTTCATGTTCTAAAAGTGGCTTGGTTTTTCGCACCAGTTCCCGAATGATAGGCATTAATTCAGATGCCTGTTTCCGATATTCAGCCTTATTTTCTTCGCTAATCTCCGGGCGATGGACAATGAGTTTAACTGCCTGATGGGCAGTTCCATCTACACTTACGCGTGCCTCCTGATTGAGTTTTTTTCTGAAAGCCTGTTTTTGCTCTTTTGTAGGCTCGGTTTGTTCCATTTCGTGATAAATGGGCGAACCATCCTGTCCACTATCATCACTTTTGGTTTTTTGAGAAAGACTATCTGAGACTACGTCGGAATGACCCTCACTGTCCGGGGATTTACGCAACCGTACTGCGTTAGGGTCAACCGGGGCTTCTTCGCTTCCGACGTATTGTCCATCCTCGGATAGATTGAGTTCCATCACATCGGGGTTTTGACTATCTTGTTTAAGTGTCTGAGCCTGCGTAAGCTGTGTCAACTTTTCGGTCAATCCCTTAGCGGATATGGCCTGTTCCAAAATGGAAATCTCGCTCTGGTCGGTAGTAATTTTGTATATGACCTTGTGATACATAGAAGCAGATACCGAAGCGCCGCAGGCCACAGCGTCAACCCAGAACAGATAAGAGCGCATTCCCGCCACGCCCTTGATGGCGTTGGCTTTGGCTGTTTCATCCAATATGATTATGGTATCTGCCAACAGGGATAATACCACTTCATCCGTAAACCCGGTTTTGCTGATAGCTCTTTCTATCATAACAGCTTTTGGCGGTAAATCCATCTTTTCGGAGTGCTGGATTCTGTCACGCAAAGCCTCGTTAAGCGGACGACAACCATTATATCCCCTATTCGTTGTTATGACCGCGATAAAGTCCGGGTGACGGTGGACGATGCGAGTTGGGAGGTTGATACTGCCATCCGGCTCTAATGCAGAGTTTAACGCCATAAGTACGGCGGCATCCCGGATTATGGTAGGCTCTTGTATCTCAAGCAGCCAGCCGTTTTCATAGGCCCGAACAATTTCAGAGGGGTAAAACTGATAGCTTATCTCCTGTGCGTTATGGCCGTCCACCGCTAGAACAGGGAGAATAGCACCAAGCACATCAGATTTATCCATATCCGCAAAGCAGGTGATTTTAGTATAGGGTAGTCCGAAATTGGCAGAGAGCGCCTTTGCAAGCTGTGTCTTTCCCGAACCAGCATCGCCCTCTAACAAAATATTGGTTATCTTCATTTCTTCACTATGCCAGTTGCGTTTTACTTCGGCACAGATCCGTTTTTCCGCTTCACTCTCGATGTGTGACTGTGGCTTTTCCCAAACGAGCTTTTGCTCGGCCACAGTCAACTGTCTAAGTGGGGAAAGAATCATTGGGTTTTCCACTTTAGCAATACTCCATTTCTTCTAATATTCGTGTAAGGATACGCAGACGCTCCCCGGTTATTTCACCCAAATCATTGAGAGCTTGTGAGAACGCCTTAATATCATCGTTGATATTTGGATTCTCCACACAGACCGCCACAGGCATTACCGCACCCTGTATGCCAACACGTTCTACAGTGGGATTTTTGGGGTCGTACAGCAAAGGTAGTCTGTATGCTTCTCGAAAATGTAAAAGCGTGCGGCTTAGAAAAATCATTAGGTCAAATACCTGATGGATAGGCAATTCTGTGTCCATCTGCAAATGACCGTCTGCGCTTTCCCTCCAGATTTGAGCGGCAATTTTCATATTCGTATTTTCTTCCCGCACCGGCGCACCCAAAGTCATGCGTTTGATTTCTGACTGATAAGCATTTCTTCCATCAACACAGTCATATTTATCTACAATCATTACAATCTTTTCGTTCATTTCCATATCCTCCTTGCGGTGTCGTTCGATTCAAGACACTGTATCAGCATTTTTTCTAATTCCTCGGAATGGTCGGCGCTTGTATCTTCGTATTTAAGAACCTGCGCCACTGACAATTCAAAGCCATTTTCACCGTATTGTTTCCAAAGTTCTGACAGTCTTTTGTTGGGATGCCAATTCGCATTTAATTTAAAACGGTTACTGTTGAAATCAGCTTTTGTATCTTTTGAAACACCAAAAAAGGACTCGCCGGTAGCAATACAGCAAAACGAGATAATACCCATTTCAGGTTTTCTATTTTCGTATTCCTCGATAAGTTGTTTCTTTCTTTTAATATCCATTTAATTCACCTCGACCTTATTGTAATCTTTCAGGAACGTAGATACAATCCACGCTCCGTAGACATGGCGGTGTTTCGATAATAGAGTTTCAAAGAAATGTTACAAACGATTTTCTCATCTTCTGTTAGCAGTTGCCTCCTTGCCTGCCTTGCCTATGTACTACGGACTCTGCAAATAAAACTACATGAAAGCCGAAATTACTTTTGAAAAACTTTCAATTTTTTTGTCCTGAATGTTTGGCCTCGTTTATCCTCCCATCAAGTGGTTTTTCTGCGTTTTGGGGAATCATCCACATCCGGCTAAAGCGCACCACGCCTAGGATACGGTTTTCCTCGCAGAGCTTTTGCACGCGCCGTTCCGATATGCCCCACTTCTTCGCAGCATCCCCAACAGAAATATAATCCATATTTTCAACGCCCTTTCGTTATCATGTGCTATAATTATATACGGACGAGCGAATAATAACAAGAAAACAACTTGAACTATTTACGGAACACGCTTGAAATAAACCCTCATTTATGAATTGCAGAGTGAACTGTAGACTAAAGGAGGGTGAATTATTTATGGAAAACAAAACTGAGCCGTTTGACTTCCGCACATTAGGAAAAGCGATAAAACATGCAAGGGAGGCCAATGGATACACTAGGGAGCAGTTGGGTGATATGATAGGGCTTACTGCCCGTTATCTGGTAGACATTGAAAATGAAGGCCAGCCCCCAAGTCTCCAAGTGCTTTATTCGCTTGTTACCATTTTTGACATATCGGTGGATCAATTCTTCTTTCCAAATAAGAATGCGGAAAAAGATACACAGCGCAGACAGCTTGAACGTCTGCTCGACGATATGGACAGCCGGGATTTAACAATAATGACTGCTACTGCAAAAGGGATAATTGAAGTCAAAACAGAGTGATAAGCCCCTCACAAACAACTGAATATTGGAGAAAACGACGCTATAAAACCTTTGTGGTTTATGGCGTTTTTCTTTGCTCAGTGGATTGGCATTTGTACTTTTCTTTCGTGGAAGAAAGGGAACGGGAGTAACGTAGCAAGCACAGCAAGTGTAGCCACACTTGCGGATTTTCGCATTTTCAGGTCCCTGCCCGAAAATGTCAAAAATGCTTGTTGGGATAATCCCAAACCCTTATAAGAAACGGAGGAAAAAGGCATGGCAAACCGCAAGCGTTCTATCGTTCTCCGCTGCCCCGTAACAGCGGAGGAACGACAGCTTATTGAGCAAAAGATGGCACAGCTCCCTACAAGGCAGATCGGCGCCTATCTTAGAAAGATGGCGATTGACGGATATATCATCTACACCGACACCGCCAATATCAAGGCGTTTACCTCGGAGCTCCAGGGTATAGGCCGGAACATCAATCAGATTGCCAAGCGCCTCAACTCCGGCGCTCCCATGTACGAAGCGGATATTGCGGAGATAAAGGAAAGGCTTGAACAGATATGGCAGTTACAAAGACGCATCCTATCAAGTCTACGCTGAAAAAGGCGCTTGACTATATCTGCAATCCCGCCAAAACAGACGGGAAACTTTTGGTGTCGTCTTTCGGTTGCTCCGCCGAAACCGCCGATATTGAGTTTGCCTGGACACGCCGCCACTCTATCGACAAGGGGATAAACCTGGGCCGCCATCTGATACAGGCTTTTGAGCCTGGGGAGACCACGCCGGAACAAGCCCATGAAATCGGGATGCAGCTTGCAAAGGAAGTCCTCGGAGGTAAGTATGAGTTCGTACTAACCACCCATATTGATAAAGGTCATATCCACAATCACCTGATTTTTAATTCCGTCAGCTTTGCGGATTATAAGCACTACCATTCCAACAAGCGGAGTTATCATTACATCCGCCGCATCAGCGATAGACTCTGCAAAGAGAACGGCCTTTCCGTTATCATCCCCGGACAGGATAAAGGAAAACACTATGCGGAACGCGCTGCCGAAAAAGAGGGCGCCAGCTATAAGGCAAAACTGAAAACCGCCATAGACCGGCTGATACCCATATCTTCCGACTTTGAGGATTTGCTCCGCCGCGTGCAGAGCGAGGGATACGAAATCAAGCGCGGCAAATACATATCCTGCCGCGCCTCTGGGCAAGAGCGGTTTACCCGTATGAAAACCCTGGGTGCCGACTATACGGAGGAAGCGGTTGCCGCACGGATTGCCGGAAGGTCCCGCCCGTCAAGGCAGCCGAAGAAAGACGATAAGCGGATTAACCTGCTCATTGATATTCAAACCAACATCAAGGCCCAGGAGAGCGTCGGGTTCGCTCATTGGGCGAAAATAAACAACCTAAAGCAAGCGGCCAAGACCATGAATTTCCTCGCCGAACACGGTATCAGCAGCTATACGGAATTGGAAGAACGGACAGAGAGCGCCGCTATAAAAACTGATAAGCTGCTCGCCTCCGTCAAGGTCACAGAAAGCTGCATGGTAGATCTCGCCGTTCTGATGAAACATGCCGCCACCTATCGGGAGCTGAAACCTGTTTATGATGCTTACCGCAAATCCTCCGACAAGGAAAAATTCCTGCGGGGGCATGAGAGCGATATCATCCTTTTTGAAGCGTCGGCCAGAGCCTTAAAGGAAATGAAGATTGACAAACTCCCCTCCGCCGAGAAGATGACAGCGGAGCATGAGGCACTTGTTACCGATAAAGAAAAGCTGTATGCGGAATATAAAGCGGCTCGCCAGGAGGCCAGGGAGTATAGCACCATCAAGCAGAATGTTGACAGCCTGCTTTCCGTACCAAAAGAACAGGAGCGGGAGAAATATACGGAAAGATGACGAATACTCTGGGCGCGGGCAAAAACTGAGTCTATAATGGAAGTGAAATCATAATCAATCGAATATCTCTCGAAGGGAGGCAACCACATGGCGGCATTATTCTCATACGGCCTTGTTCTGGCAATCAGTATCATAATCGGGCTGATATTCACCATCATAGGCGTTTTCATAGGGCACATCATTTTGTTTGACAGTATATTCCTGGCGGCCATCAGCGGAATTATCTGCAATCAGATATGGAGCATTCACCCGGCGCTCTGCGTAGTAATCGCAATCGCATTGTTCGGGCTCTTGTTCTGGCTGCAAAATACAAAAGCGGGATTTTGGATAATCGGCGTGCTGCTGTCTGCGTTTTGGGCGCTTGTATTCGGGTTCTTTGGATATGTCTTTTCATCAAGCGACCCGATATGGGGTTATGTTGTTATGGGGCTCTGTTTTATCGTGATGATGGGGCTCCACCTGAAAGCGAAGAACGCCTAAGACTTTGCACTATGGAAATGTGCATAACAGGCCATTCCACCGATGAAAAACAGCATTCACAGCACATGGAAAAGCCGAGGCTTTACCACATCCTGCAAACACCGTTTCCCACAGCTCCATAATCACGGCCGGTTACACACATTACCACAGCGCCTACTACTGCAAATAATCAGCCTTGTCATTATCAAGATGGCAGGGCTGTTTTTGTGGCTTATTTAGCGATTTGATGGTATAATTTGTCTAACAAACTAAGGGGTTAATCTATGACGATATGACAGGGAGAGTTTCCATGAAATTTGAAAACATAAAGATAGAGAACTTTCGTAACTTTGAAAAAATAGACCTTGATTTATCAAATAAAAATATTTTCTTCGGGCTTAACGATGTGGGAAAAACAAACTTCCTATATGCTTTGCGTTATGTCTTTGATAAAGATGTCCGTCGACTGAATTTACTTGATTCGGACTTTCATAATAAGAATTTTGTCAAACCAATCGAAATCACAGTAACGCTTGATATAAGCGATACGGCTTGTACCGACTGTCAAAAACTTCGGGCGCAACTAAAAGGCGCGCTATTAAGTGAACATGAAAAAGTATATATTCGACTGAAAGCCGAATATGACCGGCATGAGATGCTTGCCCTCCCTATACTTTATTGGGGCGGCGATTTGGAGCATCTTCAAGAGATGAAACAGCGGGGTTATTTATATGAGCTCGATTATGTCTTTAATGTCATCTATATCGACTCCTATGTGGATTTGCATGCGCTATTTAAGAAAAATGTAAACGCTCTCGTGAAAAATGAGAGCGAGGATGATAAGGATATTTTGAACCGCATTCAGGGCACGGTGGATAGTTTGAACACTCATATAGCCTCTTTGTCAGGTATAAAAGACTTTGAAGAAAAAATTGCCCCAGAGTATAAAAAGTTCCGGAACGAAGGTGTGACCGTTTCCATAAAATCAGAAATTGCCGTAAAGGGGCTGTATTCAAATATAATCCCCTATATTAAGCAAGATGGTGACGATAACCTATACCCCACTGCCGGTGAGGGGCGAAAGAAGCTGTTGGCGTATTCAATATACGATTTGCTGTCTGGTGAAAATGCGGAAAAGAAAATCAACTTGTTCTTAATCGAAGAACCAGAAAACCATTTGCATAAATCAATGCAGATAGCCTTGTCGCAGATTTTGTTTACCGATAGCAAATACACATACTTGTTCGTATCTACCCACTCGCCTTTCGTTCTTTACGAAATGGATAATGTTAATCTTATCCGCATTTATAGCGAAAGAAAAATTAAAAGTGCCAGTACATTTTATAAAGTACCAGGCAATTTTGAGAAAAGCCGCAAGATGCTGAACCGCTCATTGTCAGAAGCGATTTTTGCAGACAAAGTTCTTTTAGTGGAAGGCCCCTCTGAGCAATTACTGTTTGAAAAAATTCTGGCGACAGTAAAGCCTTTCTATGAGGCAGATGGTATTTATATCTTGTCTGCGGGAGGTATCGGGTTTGAAGCATACTTCGCAATATTAGATGCTCTTAAAATACACAATGTGCTAAAAACCGATAATGATTTACGCCTTGATAAGAAAACAGGAACATATAGTGTTTTAGGGTTTTCACGGTGTAATAAGTATATCGGTGAGAAGATTCTTCCTGTCAAAAGGGTTTCTGAAAATACCGTTGAAGCCAAACGAAAGTTGTATGATGACAACAAAAAAACACTTGATGAAGTAAGAGATAAGTATTATATCTACTTGTCAAAATCTGACTTGGAAAATGACTTGGATGAAGTTCTGCATGATGTATTAGTGAAATACTTAGGTGATGACCCAGTTGAATATTTGCAGGATGCAAAGCATTACCGCATGGTCGAGCTAATTGAACAACTTTCGAATGCTGATTGCCGCAAAATCTACAACCACTACAATTTCGCCTGCTTAAAGGAGGTGGCTGAATGAGCTTATCCCCGATACAGGAAAAGATTATAGAAATCCCCGGAAATCTAATTGTCCGGGCAAGTGCTGGAACAGGCAAAACACATACGATGGTCAACAAAATTGCAAAGGAGATTGACGATAACCATTCACACAAGGTGGTAGCTGCAATTACTTTCACTATAAAAGCAGCCCAGGAAATAAAGGATAGATTATCTGTTGATGTTATCCATCATTTTATTGGAACAAATAATAGTTTTGTCATCGAAGAAATAATAAAGCCGTTTATGAAAGATGTGTATGGTAGTGATTTCGGCTTAGATATGAGTACAGACTATTCGGAAAAAGTCCAAACCTATCAAGAAGGCGTAGAAAAGATAAAAACAGAGGGCGTTTTATGTTCCTATCAAGATAATAAAAAAAATTTCATTTTTGATTTAGCACAAGAAATAGTAGAAAAATCCGCTGCCTGCAAATTGTACTTACAAGCCAAATATTCCAAAATCTATATAGATGAGTATCAAGACTGCGATAAGTCCATGCACAAGTTCTTTATGTATTTATGTGATGAACTAAAGATAGATACTTTCGTTGTTGGTGATGAAAAGCAATCAATTTATATTTGGAGAGGAGCTTATCCAGAGGCATTTAAGGGCATATGGAATAAGCCAAATTTTGAGCGGAGGTTCATGGGCGACAACTTTCGCTCCTGCCCCCAAATTCAGAATTACTCTAATTTATTATGCGAGGAAACCCGTGAGCTATATGAGGCAACTGAAAATCTCGACAGTATAGTCTGGCTTACTCCCACTACGACAAATTGGGCGGCAGAAGTCGTCTCGCAAATTGACGATGGTAAAAAAACTGCGCTGTTAAGGTTCAGCAATGATAATGCAAGGATAGGTGCAGATGAGTTGACCGCTGCCGGAATAGAGCATATCTATATCCCTCAAATACCGATTGCAGACATTACTACCGATACAGCATGGTTATATTCCGCTATTGCGAAATATATAATTATTGAGAAATATTCGGCATACGACCTCATTAGCGAAATACCAGTCGAGGGTAATGAGAGCCGAAAAATGGTCTCAGCAATAAAGAAGTTTCTCAATGATATAGCGTTATCCAAGGATGATGAACAGGCATTTTGCTCCAATACAAATGATTTAGCGGGATATCTCGGATATGTAACCCGCCCCGATCATTTAGCGAAATTATATCGAACTGTTTCTGAGGAAAGTTTTCATGTTGCGTTTGAACCTGATAAATATCAGCATGTTGCAATTACTTTCCATTCGTCAAAAGGCTTAGAGTTTGACCAAGTTGTTGTGTTCGCAGGGGATTATCGACTTTCTGATATGGCAAGCATTTACAATCATTATGTTTCTGTCACTCGCGCAAAAAGTAAATTGGTTATTGTTAAGCTAAACGATTACAATGCGAATTGTTTTCAAACAAATCTTTCCCGGCTCTTTTCTGAAAGTGGCGTAAACATAGGTGATGTTGTTTCATTTCAATAAAAATAACGGGAGCGCACCATTGGAATTGATACCAATGGAACGCTCCCATTTTTCATGCGGATAAAAGGCTCAAAATCAACCTTTTTAACCGTGTTTTCGGCGGAACATCCTCATAGGGGAAAAGATATTACCCACCTTTTTTGAAGCCGATACAGAGGAAGAAATTGCCCTTTTTCAACCCTTTTCGGGGGTCTTTTTCGCCTCCTTACTGTCGTAGCTCGGACAGACAATTAAATCCGCCCTAAAACTCTGCTTGCAGCCATGCACACACCGCTTGCATATGCGGTTATACTGCCGCCTGCCGTTTTCGCCCAGGAAGAAGGCCCATTCCGTTTTCCATGCCTTACTCTTGCTCATAGGTTATGCTCCGGCCCGCCGCGCTCCGGCTTCTTATCCGGGGGCTTGCGCTCGGCACATTCCCGTTTCGCCTCGGCCAGTCGTTCGCGGAGGGAGGGCTTTTCATCGGCTCCTGGGGGAACAATCTCTTTTTCGCCGTTATTGATGATACCGTCAATCATGCCGTAATCATCTTCCATAGCCATTTCCGCATTCTTCAGGTAATTGTCCGGCTGCAAAAATTCCGGCACTTCTGTAAAGCCTAAGCTGTCGCAGTAGTGGGCGGTATCCTGCCCGTTCTGATGAAGCACCACCACATCCGACACGGAAAGAGAGTGCCCGGTAAAATCCCGTGGATGGTCGATATTGAAGCGAGTATAGATACTTTCCGGATTTTCGCCTGGACGCAGGGCGCCGGAATATACCTTATCGTAGTTCTGCATATCCACGGTTCGCCCCTGCTCATGGAGGCGGTCAAGAGGCTCAAAAGCATAATCCCGCCTGTCGGGGCTGTCCTTTAGCTGATAAATCTCATAGGTTCGCGCCTGCTCATTCACAATGGCAAAGGCCCGCGTGCCGTTCCCCATGATATGATGCCTACCATCGTCTGAGCTGTGATGATAGCCGTATCCAGCAGCCTCCATCTGCTCCCGCGTCATATCCGTAAGGGAAAAGCTCCCTCGCGGGGTTTCAATCCGCTCCCCGCTTTTGATGAAGTCATCCGGCTCAAGGGGCTTCACCTCCTGCGCCTGCTCCAGCTTTGCGCGGATGGCGAGAACGTCGGTATCAAGATACGCCTCATATCCCGTGACCTGCTCATACTCACCGATACGGGAGGGTAGTTCATCATCGGGCAACTGCGCCATTTCCGCCAGCCTATCCTTGATGGCGGCAGTCTTGCCCTCCAGGAGCAAATCCGCTATCAGTTCCTTGCTTGCGTGAGCGTCAGCATGAGCAGCGGCATACTGCGGGTCTTTCTGCCGGAAAAACTCGTCCAGGTCAAAAGCCAAGTCCTGCGCCATATCCAGTTTTTCGTCCTCCGAGAGTTCAACCGCCTCCGGGTTTGTCATCACACGGTATTCGATTGGAATATCATCACGGCTGCCGTCATAATATTCCGTAAACTCATCCCCGGTTTCACGGATATATCCGTGATTGGTAAAAGAACCGCCTTCATCCAGGGCAATATCCCGCCCGTACGCCTCATAGTCGATATAATTTTTCAGATGGTCGGGAACCTCCATAGCGCCGTATTCCTCGATATACATACGGCCCAAGTCGTCGTGGTCGTGAACATCGGAATAAACCTCGTATTTATCAAGATTGTCGGCAAGGTTGATGAGGTCTTTGACGCTGCGGGAGTAATCACTTACAGGGATAACTGCCTCAAACCTCATAAGATCGTGGCTGTCCATGTCTTCAATCTTGTTTGCCAGATAATTGAGTTCGTCCAGACTTTCATACTCGCCGAGAATATCGTGGAGGCCGTCAACATAGCAATCGTAGTCGGTGATGAACCATTCCTCATACTCCTTGCCAATGCCGATACGCTCAAAGACTTTTTGGATTTCATCATAAGTGGTGGGAAACTTCACCCACTCGCCCACAAGGGCGCCCTCATTGTATTTGCCGAGATTGGTAATGTAGGCTTCAAACGGACAATCATGGTCGTAATTCATACAAGCACCTCCTTACAGCTCCGGCCCGGACTTCACCGGCTTATCCGGTTTAGGCTCACGGGCGGCACATTCCTTTTTGCTTTGTTCCAATTTAGCTTTAAGGGATGGTTTTTCCTCATGCTCCGGCTTTTTAGAAGGCTGCACATACTGCCACTCATCGCCGGAACACATGATATATCCCTTATCCGTAAAGAAGCCCTGCTCCATTTCCCGCACATGGCGGCCAAAGGGAACAGGGTCGATTGCGTCCTTGCAGCTTTCGGGGATTTCGGTCAAGCCCTGCTGATACAGCCAGCTCCACCCGAGAGCCGCGTCGTCCTTTATGTCAGCATCCAAAGTGAAGCAATCTGTATTCCACGGGTATGAGTGGAATTGCTCCAAGTCTGTAAACCGCAGTGGCGAGGACTGCACCGCATCCAGTTTATCGCGCTCATGGGGAGGTAGATTGTGAATTTTCTGAGCAAGGGCGGCGAAGTCATCAATGTCGCCGTACATGGGGAGCAGCGGCCTCATGCCCTCAATATTGCAGACATAATCATCCATGAAGTACCTATCCGGCATTGCATCGGGCGGCAACCCGATTTCATCGAGCAAGGCTTGCACATCTTCCTCTTTCGCCGGAAAGTGCAACCATGCCCCGACATCACGCTCGCCTGCATCGTATGCCTGCATATTCACCACATACGCCTTGAAGATATATTCAGAGTTATTGCTATCTGTCATGCGCCTGCTCCTTTCTGCGTTCAAACTCCAGCTTGAAATTAACATACTTGCCGCCCGTGTCGTCCAAAATCACCGTGGCGTCATAGGTAGAGCCTTTCTTTTCGGAATACATACCTTTGACTTTGGTGCGGCCTTTTTTCAAAAGGTCGGCGGCCATCTTTTTTGTCAGCTCCTTTTTGCGGGAGAGCCAGAAGCGGTCATTTTTCCAGAGGACAAAACCGCAGCCACGGTTTCCGCAGTAAAAGTTTTTCTTGCCCTCATAGACCTGCTCGCCGCAGCGGGGACACACGCCAACCGGATCCTTTTGGGGAGCAAACAGCTTTTGCCCGTCCTCCGAGATATGGGAGTATGTTGCCACAAGCTCCGCCGCCATTTTCTGAATATCCTCCATGAACACGCACGGGTCGGCGCCGCCTCCGGCGATTTCAGAAAGGCGCTGCTCCCATTCAGCAGTAAGCAGCGGAGAAGTAAGCGCCTCCGGCAAGACGGTAATCAGGTTGATACCGTCCCGCGTGGGGATAAGGCTTTTGCCCTTGCGCTCGGCAAAGTCGGAAGAAACGAGCTTCTCAATGATACCCGCCCTGGTCGCCGGGGTTCCCAAGCCTTTCCGCTCAGCCTCGTCGGGCATATCGTCCTTGCCCGCGTGCTCCATAGAAGATAACAAAGTATCTTCCGTGTATGCTTTGGGGGGTACGGTGAAGTGCTCGGTAACGGAAGCGGTAACACGCTCATAAATCTTGCCCTGGGAGAGCTCCGGCAGGTCGTTTTCATCTTCGCTGTCGTCCTCCGGCTTGTTTTTCAGGGAGGCGCGGAACAGTCGTTCAAAGGCTTTCCAGCCCTCGGCAATAACGGTTTTACCTTTCGCCGTGAAACTGTATCCGCCGCAATCGAATACCGCCGTTACCGCCTCGTACTCATGGGGAGAGGCAGTCGCGCACAGCAGCTTGCAGCATATCAGCATGAAAAGGGAACGCTCGCCCACCGGCAGGGCGGCAAGGTCGGTTCTACCCGCAAATGGGGCCCCCGACAAATCGGAGATTTGTTGGGGAGAGGAGGTGCAGCAGAGTGATTGAGCTTTCGCCGTAGGCGGAAGCGATTGATACAAAGCTTGCACCGACGATGTGGGGATGATGGCGTGATGGTCGGATACATCTTTGTCGGAGAGCAGCGCCGCCACATCCGGGGAAAATGCCGGGGCCCCGTCAAAGGGCGGGAGAGTCGCCGCCATTGTAATAACGCTTGCAGCCGTATCCGCCATATCCGAAGTGAGATACTTGATATCAGTGCGAGGATAGGTAATAAGTTTCCGCTCATAGAGAGATTGAGCATAGTCAAGCGTCTGCTTTGCGGTAAACCCATATATGCGGTTTGCCTCCCGCTGCAAGGTGGTAAGGTCAAAGAGCTTCGGCGGTTTCACCGTCTTTTTCTCCTTGTCCACCGAAACACAAACGGCCTGCCTATTCTGGCAAGCCGTTTTCATCTGCTCCGCCTCCGATAAATCGGAGACTCTTTCACTTGCGGCATTGATACCGTCCAATTCCAGACGTACATGATGATACTTTTCTTTTGTGAAGCCGGATATTTTGGTATCACGGTCCACAAGCATGGCGAGGGTCGGCGTCTGCACACGGCCCACGTTCAGGGTTTTATGATAGAGAACGGAGAAAAGGCGCGTCGCGTTTATCCCGATAAGCCAATCCGCTTTCGAGCGGCAGAGCGCCGATTGATATAGCGCCTCATACTCTGCGCCCGGTTTCAGATTATTAAAACCCTCACGGATGGCGGTATCCTCCATTGATGAAATCCAGAGGCGGGATATGGGCTTTATGCAGCCCGCCGTTTCATAGACGAGCCGGAAGATAAGTTCGCCCTCCCGCCCCGCGTCGCAGGCGTTCACCACTTCGGAAACGTCGGAACGCTCCATAAGTTTTTTCAGAACGGCAAACTGTTCCTCCTTGCCGGGAGAAAGCGAATACTGCCATTCCTCCGGCAGTATGGGGAGGTCGTCATACCGCCATTTCTTGAAACGCTCGTCATAACTACCCGCGTCGGCAAGGCCCACAAGATGGCCGATACACCAGGAAACGATGATACCGCCGCCCTCGATGTATCCGTTTTTTCTGCCCGAAGCGCCCAGAGCGGCGGCAATCGCCGCCCCGACGCTCGGTTTTTCTGCGATAATTAGTTGCATTGGGTTTTCCTCCTTTTGATTGTTTTGGGAGCCTATTTAGGATATAATCTTTGTATAAATGGGGAGGTGAAGCTATGTTCCATGAAGTTTGTATTTATGAGGCTAAGATAGAAAAACAAGAAGAAATTGAACAGCTTATGCGTGAGGTGTCCGCATTTTACAAATCACAAGACGGTGTTATCGACGTAACCTACATGAAAAGGACACATCGGCAAAAAGACTTCAATGCTGTAAAAAGTGGCGAGCCGCCTATACAGCTTACAAAATATGTTGGCAAGGTCACATATATTTTGCATTGGATACTTGAAGATAAGGAAACTCACGCACGAATATCAAAGTTAGGGATAGAGCAGTTTTATAAACGGTGGACACGTTGCCTTACCACCATGCCAAAAATCATGCTCGGCGAAGAAGTACAGTAGCCATTACCACCCGCCGCCCACATGGGCGGCGGGTTTGCTATTTCAGCCGTTAATCGTTCTCCCGTTCATCCTCAAAAACCTCAAACTCCGTTTCCTCGTCCTCGTCGTCCTCAAAATCGTAATCGTCCAGATCGGCGCCGCCCTTGACGGATTGTTTGGGCTTCATCACTTTGAAATAGTAGAAAGCGCCGCCTCCGCCCAGGGCAAGGACAAGAACAATAATCAGGATACCGCCCATGCCGCCGCTTTCCTCCGGCTCCGGTTCGGGCTCCGGCTCGGCGGTGGGCTCCACACCCATGCAGTTTGTCATATCGGTTTTGCAGACGGGGCAGTTTGTGTTGACAGCGCCCGCTACGCATTTATCGGTACAAATACAGGCTACGGGAGTTTCGGCAGAGTCGGTTCCGTCCTCCATCAATGCCAGAAGGTCGGCCTCGTCCACCTGGTTCAAAAAGTGAACGGTATTCTCGCCATCTTCCGCCCGGTCAATAATAATATAAAAGTAGTTGCCGTTTTTTGTAACAACAGTAATAAACTGCTTGTCGCCGGAAGTCTCGCCCTCAATATCGTCCACAAGGGTCATATTGCCCTCCGGGGTAAGGGGCTCCGGTTCGTAGCCACCCGTGGTTTCCTCCGGCTCCGTTGTTTCCACGGGGACAATGTTTTCTTCGCCCTCGCCACCACCCGCGTAGGCGGTAACAGAAAAGCCGCCCATCATCACGAGGGCGGCAATCATTACGGCAAGTATGCGGATTTTCTTATGCTTCATCTTCTGTATCCTCCTGTTCGGCAAGCTCGGCCTGCATATCGGCGGGGAGCGAGATAAGGCCGCTGGCATAGGCTTTGAGGAAAGCGGAAAGCTCCTTATTATCCATCTTGACTGCCTTAATCATGCGGACAATTTCCAGATTTTCTTCCTCCGCTGCTTTCTGCTCCAACTCACGAAGCCGCTTCTGCTGCTCGGAAATCTTCGCCCTGATCTTTTCAATATCGCTGCGGATTTTATCAATGGTCGCCATAAAATTACCTCCAATTTGTTTTAATAGGGTGGTCTGCCAAAAGCATAAAAATGACTTTGCCAGTAGCTTGTTTCGATACTTGTGTAGGAAATCGGGTCGCCGCAGTGCAGCATAACGCCGTTGCCGACATAGATACCCACATGGGATACGCCCGGTGTGTCGTAGGTTCCGACAAAAAATACAAGGTCGCCGGGCTTTGCATTGGCGGCAGATACGGGAGTGCTTATGTTGTATAAACCTTGTGCGCCCAGCCTGCCCGTGTTGCACAATCCACTGTTCGTAAGAACATAGGAAACAAAGCCGCTGCAATCGAAAGAAGTCGCCGGGGAGCTCCCGCCCCACACATAGGGATAGCCGATATACTTCTCCGCCTCGGCAATCAGGGCGGCAAAGGTTTCATCCTCCAATGCCTCCGCCGGAATATCGTAATAGGTCGGCTCTTTCAGCGTGGAAGCGTTTGGATATGCTCCAGACGGGAATAGGTCAGGGCGGTTGCCGAGCGTGGACATATATGTTGCGTAAAGGCCCAATGTTTCCTCGCTCATAATGTAAACGGGGACATGGGAGAGATTGAAGTTTTCAAGCTCCACATTGAGAATGTAGTAATTGTATGCCACCTCGTAAGTATCCGTATGGGTGTTGCCCTCGTCGTCCGTCCAGGTGTCGGTTTCGGTACGGTAACGCACCTCAACTTCCTCGGTTACGGTCAAAATGTATTGCTTGTCAAAGAGCATAGCAAGGTCACCCTGCACTTCATCTATGGTAAAGACGCCCTCATGGAGCGCCGAGAGAATGGAAATCAGCACATAGGGGTCGTGCTCAATATCGTCCAGGTCAAGGCGGTACTCGTCATAGCCCGGATACACGCTTTCAATGTTATCCATCTCGTTTTGAAGTTCTGCCTCCAGAGCGGAATAGGCCGCCTCCGCCGCAAGCATATCCGTGTCCTCCGAGAGATAGGACGACGCAATAATAGATGATGAAGCGCCGCCGAACAGGGAGGAACAGGATTGAAGCCCGCCGATAAGGAAGATCACCATGAGCCCAAGAGCAAGGAGGGCAAGCAGCCCTTTCCAATGGCGCCGCACAAATCCGGCTGCTTTTTGCGCCGCCTCCTTTGCTTTCACCGCTGCCGACTTCACCGCGCCGCCTGCTTTCTGCGCCGTTTTCCCGGTATCCTTAATCCGCTTTGCATAACTGCGCTTTATCTGCTGTTTCTGCATAAAACGGGATAAGGGATTAGACGCAAGCTGGGGATTATCATGGAGCGCCTTTTGATAGAGGTAGTTGGTATTCGCCTTGATAGCCGACTGCTCCGCCTTTGCCGCTGCCCGGTAGGGTTTCAGCTTGTGCCGGCGGATACCGCCCTTTACAAGACGGTATCCCTTGCTGGCGACTTTCTCTCCAACACGCTCCACGGCATGGCCGCCCTCAACGCCGACATTCTCATGCTCCACCTCACGGATTTTGCCGTGAAGCTGTGCGCCCACCTCCTGCACAGGGCGGGAAAGCGGATTGAGTTTAGCCTTTGTATTCAGCGGTTTTTCCGTCTCTTTGAAGCGGAGCCGGGTCTTGCCCTTGCCGGAAACATCATCAAAAACGCGCTCACGGACAAGTTTTTTCTGTTTGGGAACAGCCTCACGCGCCACATCCAGCTTATCCGCCGCCTTGTCTGATTTGCGGATAGCTTTCTGTAATTCAGGCGTGCCCCGCTCCTCGTCAGTAAATTGCAAACGGGAGGATGGCCGCTTTGCGGCCTCCATCCCGTCCGAAACAGTCTTATTCGCTTTTCGCGCCGCTTTTTTGGAGGAACGGGTATGTATGGCGTCGGCCCGGTCAAGCACCTTGCCCGCCGTATTTACCGGCTGCTCCGAAATGTTTTCATCAGCAGGGCGGGTACTGATCGGCTCGGCCTCACCCGTAGTGAGGTTTTCCGCCACGGCACCGGAACGTGTCATTTTCTGCGTTATCTTATCCGGCGCTTTATGTTCTTTCAATCGTCATCACCTCCAAACACGCACCAGTCCTTGCAGCGTCCGGTTTCAATGTCTGCAATATATCGGAATATGGGATAGGCCTGGGGAGGGCACACAGCATTACCAAGTGTTTTCAATCGTGCCGCCCGCCCCTGGGTTTCCTCCGTCATGCGGGGGATACCGTCCGGCTCGCGGCTCCAGAGGATACGTCCGTCCATCCCCGGGGGAAGCCCATCAGCCATTCCACCCAATCGGGGTTCAGGGCCGCATTGTCCGATACCGGCTTCTCCAGCGCCACCATCTGCGCCGCAAGATTGCTCCCGCTTTTCGCCGGATTGAAGGACGAGGGTTTCAGCGTCGAGCGGAAACCGTCCGACGCTATGGGTGTCAGGTAGAACACCGCCGCTGACAGCGGAAGGCTCCATATACTGCCGTTCTTGTTCTTCTTTCTGAAAATCCCGTTGTCGGACAGGTACACATCCAGGTTTCGCGCATCCCGGTTCGTGCCCTTGTCGGAGGCAAGGGGTGTGGGAAACATCAGCCGCGACGATAAAAGTTCGCTGGCGCTCATGCCATGCGCCGACGCCGCAAGCCGGAAATACGAATGGGAGAACAGCGTATCCCGCTTTTGCCAGGTCAAATATCGTTTTGTCGAGCCCCATATCGACGAAGCCAGCAACATTCTCCCCAAGCACGAAACGGGGCCGGAGTTCGGTAATAACCCGGCACATCTCCGGCCATAGATAGCGTTCATCCGCAAATCCTTTTCGCTGTCCGGCAGTTGAGAACGGCTGACAGGGAAATCCTCCCGAGAGGACGGTAACGGTTTCAAGTCCTGTTCGCTCAAAGAAAGCCTCCTTTGTGAAAGTAGTAATATCCCTGAATTTCGGCACGTCCGGCCAATGCGCTTCAAGGACGGAATATGGGAAGTCCGCCCATTCGCATTGACAGACCGTTTCAAAGCCTGCTGCCTCCGCCGCAAGGTCGAGGCCGCCGATGCCGGAAAACAGGCTAACGTGGGACAATTTATCGTTTATATCGTGGTCACCTCCTAATTTTGTGCATGAAAAAACCCGCCTCAGTTGAAGCGGGTTCAAAGATAAATAGTTAATCTCGAAAATACCTTAGCGAATAATTTAACATGCCTTCAAAAGACATTGTTCCATCTGAAAAATCGGCTGGAAGGAGAAGTTTAATTAGGTACTCCATGTATTCTACAAAATCATCATCAAACTTCACCAACAAATCTTTCATGCTTGCAATATCAAGGCGTTCTCGTGCTATTAAAGGGGGCTGGACTTCTTTGCCACTAATGTTTACGCTAAACATCATGTTTGTATCGTTTAAGCCTAATCCTTCAAAATGATATGTGCCTCGGTGCTTTAGGTAATTATATTTGGGCCTAATTTGTTGATAATATGGATTTTTACTGAAGAAGGGTTTTACAATATTGTCGCGCATTTTGAAATCCCGTTTTAGCGTTAAGCCCAACAGGAGTTCGTCATAATTGCAGTCTTTGATGCTATCTTTATAAAGTTCTGACGTAGGCAATTCTTGTGCTATCCAGTCATTATAATACAGCCATAAAACTTGCCAAGAATAATCAACAGCAATATTGTAATAAATCAGCGCATTTTGGATGTGCAGCGACTTAACAAAATTGATTGATGTAACATCTCTTGCATAGTCGCCAAACTCTTGATTGTCAAGAAAATGTAGATTCGCCCGTGCGATACATAATGCTGTATAAGTATCGACCACTTTAATCGCAGTCATTAGAATATTCGTGTCATACCTCATGTATTGTGCTTCGTTAGGAGAGAACCGTGACCACGAGTGAATATCCGGCAAGTCATCATATATAGTTCTAATATATTCTTCCAAAAAATCACATCCTTATATTTATATTTTATCACACTCCTTTCTCTAAAAACAGAGCTAAAGCGGTCAATAATACCACTAATCGCCTATTTACTCACCGCCCAAGGCATCCAACTCGTTGATGGCCTCTGCGATAATATCCGCCATGTCCTCAAGCTGTTCAAGATAACCCTCAAGGGCACAGCGGAGACAGGTGCATTCACCGTCCTTGTCATCATCCTCCATATCCTCAAAGTCAATGGGCTCCAGTTCCTTTTCCCGCAGGGAACGGAGGTCGGCCTTGTCGCCAAAGACAAGATAGCGGCCAGGGATATTCATACCCTCATACACTTCATCCGCAATCTCGCTGTAACGGATGGCGGTTTCCCGGAAGTGCTCCATATCCTCCGCATCTTTTGCCTTGCCCGCCGTAAATGCGAGCTGGTGGAGTAGTCCGTAAAGGTGTACCTCCCGGTCAATATGCTGGTGATAGGTGTCCTCGCTTATAACGTAATATTTCTTGTTTTCCATAATTAAGCGCCTCCTAATTCTTCTAATTTGGTCGTCATAATGCGGTAGAGTTCGGTATCCTGCGGGAATTTATCCACAAAAGGCAGGATGACGTTGCCATAAAAAATGAGGCCCTCGCCGGCCTCTGAATGGGTAACGTAGGAAAGCTGCTGCGGGGAGATGCCAAGCTGCCGCGCAAGTATC
>JAJDHH010000089.1 GCA_030266105.1 Eubacteriales bacterium OttesenSCG-928-K08 | reverse complement strand
GTCTCCCGGCGAAGGACGGTGAACGCACATGTCGCGCTTGCCCACATATTAATTATCAAGGGGTTGCGACCCCTTGATAATCCCCATAATGAAAAGTTCTTCGAACGCAAACGCTTGCATTTATCTAAATATATTGTTACTATAAACAAGGCATAAAGCCACATATATCGTAAACAGGATGGTGCAGCATGATTAAAAACATGGTATTCGACATGGGGAATGTTCTCGTCAGCTTCGATATGCCCAAGTATTGCGAACGTTTTGCGGACGATCCTAAAGATCAGCGCCTGCTGCTCGAAGAACTGTTTTATTCGATCGAGTGGGCGCAGACCGACAGAGGCACAATCAGCATCGAAGACGCAATCGATCGCATAAGCGCGCGACTTCCGGAGCATTTGAAGGGCAAGGTTGGCCCCATGTTCTACGGCTGGCAGCAGGATTCACCCCACATCCCCGGCATGGAGAAGCTAATTCAAAGGCTCAAGGCCGCAGGCTACAAAATATACCTGCTTTCCAACACAGCTACGCTTTATTATTCGTTCAGGCATAAGCTTCCCGCAATCGATTTGTTTGATGGCGAATTTGCCTCAGCGGATTATAAGTTGCTTAAGCCCGACCAGCAAATTTACCATACATTTTTACGAAAGTTTGATTTAAAGGCTGAGGAATGCTTCTTTGTAGATGATATGGTCGCCAACATAGAAGCGGCAATCAGCGTTGGTTTTGATGGTTTTGTCTTTAAGGGCGACGCAAACGCGCTTGAAGAAACACTCGTTAAAAAAGGCCTGACCTTCTAGGAAACAATAAAAAAAGTTATTGCGGCTCCGGGTTCTCGTTTTCGAGCATCCGGAGCATTTTTTCTTCCAGCTTTGTAAGCTGTATCCCTTCCAGAAGCTCGGGGCGCACTGCCTTTGTTTTTATAACGGCCTGCGCCTTGCGCCATGCCTCAATGTTTGCATGGTGTCCGTTTAACAATATTTCAGGAACGTTCATGCCACGAAACTCCGCCGGGCGGGTGTATTGTGGATACTCCAGCAGCCCATCGGAAAACGATTCATCCTGCGCTGATTGGGCGCAGCCCAGCACACCGGGAATAAACCTCGCCACACAATCGATGAGCACCATCGCCGGAAGCTCGCCGCCGGTGAGCACATAATCCCCAATTGAAATTTCCTCGTCCATAATTTCCATAACCCGCTCATCCACACCTTCGTAGTGGCCGCAGAGCAAGAGCAGGCGTTCCTTCCCCGCCAGCTCATGGGCGACGGATGGCGTAAGCTTGCGCCCGCGCGGGGAAAGCAAAATTTTGTAGGCCAAATCGTCCCCCAGCACCGCCTCCACGCAGGAATATATCGGCTGCGCCATCATAACCAGCCCCGCGCCGCCGCCAAAAGGATAGTCGTCCGCCCGTTTATGCTTGTTATCCGAATAAGCGCGTATATCGTGCACGCGCATGTCCAATATGCCGCCCGCCTGCGCGCGGCCAAGCATGCTGCTTGTGAGCACCCCGGGGAACATTTCGGGGAAAAGCGTAAGCACGTCAATCCTCAAAAACGGCGACCTCCTTAACTATTTTTGCGTCCAGCACGATGCGCTTGTTTTCAACATCCACAAGCAGTAACACTTTTTTGAGCGCGGGCAGCAAAATCTCATGTTCGTTTTGTTTGATGACATACACATCGTTTGCGCCTGTTTGTAAAACGTCCGTCACTTTGCCGTAGCTTACGCCCTCATTGTCCTCCACAAGGCAACCGATAAGGTCTGCAATAAAATAGTGGCCGGGCGGCAGCTTTACGACGTTTTGTTTATCCACGCATAAATATGCGCCGCGGAGCAGTTCGGCCTGCTCGCGGGTATCCACCCCTTCTATTTTAAGGAGCACCGCATCGGGCGCGACGCTCACGCCGGATAACCCAACAGGACGGCGCTTGCCGTCCTGCTCAAGATATGCGTTTGTCATGCCTTTAAACCTTGCTGTGTTATCGGTGAGCGGCGTTAGTTTAACAAAACCCTGCACACCATGCGGCCTTGCCACCACAGCGATGCGATAATATTCCATCAGACAATTTCCACGATGTATTTCTTTTCGTCCTGCACAGAAGCAGCCTTAACGATTGTTCTGATCGCCTTGGCGATGCGGCCCTGCTTGCCGATCACCTTGCCCATATCCTCAGGCGCAACGCTCAGCTCGATCACAACCGTATCCTCATCCTCTGTTTTTACGTTGATCTTTACATCGTCCGGTTTATCCACCAGGCTTTTTGCGATGTATCTGACTAGTTCATCCATTTCCTTCACCTGTTTTACTGAATCGCGCCGCTCTTTTTGAGCAATGCGCGAACTGTGTCGGTAGGCTGTGCGCCTTTTTTCATCCAATCCGCCGCACGCTCATTGTTTACATGAATTTCAACGGGGTCGGTCAGCGGGTTGTAATAGCCCAGCTCCTCAACAAACGCGCCATCGCGCGGGGCACGGGAGTCCGCCACTACGATACGGTAAAAGGGGGCTTTCTTTGCGCCCATCCTGCGAAGCCTGATCTTAAGCATTGTTTGTTTCCTCCATAATTTATCTTATCTTTATTTATTATTACGCCAAAAGCGCAGCAATCTTATTAAAACGGGAACTGTATTCTGTTTTTGCGGCCACGTTTGCCCTTTTTGCCGCCGCCGGAAAACTGCCGCATCATCTTTCTGGTCTGGTCATACTGGTTCAAGAGGCGGTTGACCTCCTGAATGCTCGTACCGCTGCCCTTTGCAATGCGCTTGCGTCGGCCTGCGTTGAGTATATCCGGGCGGGCCCTTTCCTCTTTGGTCATGGATTGGATGATCGCTTCCATGCGCTTAACCTGCTTTTCATCGACCTCAACGCCCCCAAGCTTGCTTGTGTCGATGCCGGGCATCATCCCAAGAATATCCTGCACGGATCCCATGCTGCGCATTTGCTGGAACTGATCGAGAAAATCATCGAGCGTAAAAGTATCGTCCCTGAGCTTTTGGGAAAGCTCCTCGGCCTTTTTTTCATCAAAGGCTTCCTGCGCTTTCTCGATGAGCGAAAGCATGTCGCCCATGCCCAGTATGCGCGATGCGATACGATCCGGGTGGAAAGGCTCGATATCCG
>JAJDHH010000088.1 GCA_030266105.1 Eubacteriales bacterium OttesenSCG-928-K08 | reverse complement strand
TTGGGTTATCCCAACGGGCTCATATTTATCTACTAAAGCAGATTCAAATTCTTCGTGCTTTAGCGAATCGATTCTATATAGATTGAGTTGTCCCATAAGCCCTCTTATAATCCTTTCCGGATTTGCATCGCTATTTTATATGCCAACAATGGGGGCACAGCATTGCCTACTTGCGTAAACTGTCTTGCAGTAGCCCCTGTAAACACATAGGAATCCGGAAATGTTTGCAGTCGCGCACATTCCCTAACTGATATAGTGCGAGGTGAGTATGGGTGTAAATGTGAACGTCCACCGCCTTTAGTTCCCCCGGCAATAACAGTTTTAGAAGGCAAATATGGGTTAAGCCTATCTACTCTCCCTAATTTATCGCGAGCGCCATAGTCCAACTGCATATAGCGGCTTATAGATTCAGCGGTGTGTTCACGCGTCTGATGATTCTCTACGTTTTCTAAAGAACGATTAAAAGTATCATAGCAAGCAGTTACATAATCGTTTGGAATCGGTAAGTCAATACCCTTTCCCGAACGTGTCCCAATTATCAACCAACGCATACGGTTCTGTGGAACTCCATAGCGAGCAGCATTAACAACTACAGGAGGAAGGATATTATATCCCAAGGTAGTCAATTCATCTAATGCAGATTTGATTTTTCCGTCACTATCACAGTTAGCGATTCCATCCACATTTTCAATTAAGAAAGCTCTCGGCATAAGCGTTCTAATATACCAAAGGTAGTCAAATAGCAACTCGCCCTTTTCCTTATCATCAAAACCCTGCCGTTTAAACTTGTCGCTATCCTTATTAAAACGCTGATTCGCGGCAACGCTAAAAGGCTGACAAGGGGGGCCGCCGTGGAACACACCTTCAAATGGCTTTTTTATATCTATTGCTTTACCGAGTAAAGCAATTATTTCCTCATGATTTCGCACGTCACCGCTATATTCTGGGGGACCAATAACAGTTTTGTTAGGATTATTACGTCTCAAAGTATTGCAGAACACCTCATTAAACTCGATGGACACTAAGTTATCAAACCCTGCGTACTCAAAACCAATATTGAGGCCACCCGCTCCAGAAAAAAAGCTCACGGCAGGAATAGATGCTGAAAGTTTTTCTTTCTCATCTAATGTCTCGTTCTTTTCACCGACAGGAGTAACATCTGAATAATCCCTGTATCTCAACGAATCGTATGTAATCCCCTTCTCTAATAAAACATCAGAAAAACGTACATCTCGACGAATGCTTTCAGAAATTATATCTTCTTGGGCTTGTAATGTTATTTTATTCTTTAGCACATCCATTACGCAATCTCCTTTATTGCCGAAAGGTAGACATCCATGGCCTCGGTTTTTGAATTAAAATCGTCTTGTCCACTTTTTCGTAGCCACTTTGAATAGTAAAGATGAATACTTCTGTGGCAAGACGGACATAAACCAACGATATCTTGTAGTGAAGTGCCTTTTGTTGTTATAGTAATGCTTGATGAAAGCGGCAACAGATGATGGATGTCTAACATATAATCTGTCCATGGGTATTTTACGGATACATCCATGTGACACATATGGCAAACCGGTCTCTGATTCATCTCACGGTAATACTTTCTGAGTAAAGGGCTTCTATCTACTCTAAAGTGCTCCACTCGCTTGCGTTTTCCTTCAATAAAGGCCATGTCAGAAATATCGGAAACGAAAACTTCTAATGTTGGGAGGACAATATCTCCTGAAATTCTTGTTAAAGTCATAAACTCTTCTAATCGGTTTTCTTTTGGTGTGCTTGCTATGGGTTGTAAAAACTTTAAAACAAGTTCATCGAGAGCGCTTTGATTCGATATATCGAGCCACAATTTCCCGTCATAAACTTTCAAGATACTTAACTGGCTAATGAAAATTATCATCTCTCGTAACTGGCGTTTTTCCGTATCAGTTATTGTATATTCCTTTGGTGTTAAACTTTCGTAAAACGACATTTCTTCAAAACCAGTGCAATGATTAGCGATTATAAGATGAAATATTTCATCAAGCGAAATATTGGGTTGAACGCCTTTGTGCACCAATGTAATTAAATACTTAATAACTGCACAAAATGGATATACGCGTTCTATGGCAGGGTCATAACCATCAAAGGCCGAGAACGGAAAACGAAAACGATTTATATAGCTCAACATATAGTCATCTACATTACTAAATGCCCCATCTTCTTTCGCAAGTTCACGGCAAAAATCAGTTACAATTAACTTTCTATCAGCGACTGTAGCTAAAAAGGCGCATTCAAATACGCGTTTGTAATTTCGCAAAACAGTATAATGAGCTGGCGCAAATGGCATGCCTGTTTCCTTGGTCAAGGTTTCTCTAAATAAATCTTCACAATCGGAAATTTTCACGCCATCAAATTTCACAAGAACTGAGGCAATGCTTTTTAATACATCAAACTGAAAATAGAGTAACCGCCCTTGATCCCACCGCCACATGAGAAACCCCTCCTTCTGCTCAATTTTTAAGTTCCATGACATCAGCAATATCACAATTCAGAGCCTTGCAAACCTTCAACATGCTTTCCATTGATACTGCTTCGCCCTTGCCCATTTTTGCTAAAACATTAAAACTAATCCCCGCAGCATTTTTCAAATCAGTTCGATTCATCTTCCTATCTATAAGCAATTTCCAAAGTTTATCATAGCTCACCGACATATTGTGCCTCCTAATAAGGATATGCCTCTTTCTTTCCAAGATATTGTAACACATGTAAAAAGCATAATCAAGATAATCTCACGCAGATAAAAGATTTTCTTTTTCAAAAGCAAGGCTCACCGCTTGAGCGAGCCTTGCTTAGATGATACCTTACCGCACATTTTCTTGTTGATTGTGTTCCTTCCGTTTTACCAGCAGATGCCCGAGCCCATGCTGCTCGATAATGGATTTATATAGGCCATTGCTTTTCCGAAATTCCTCGTTTTCCTGTTTCAACGCACCGACGGAAAGCCGCCCACGAACAGAGCGATATTGGTCAAGCTGCCTTGTAAGCTCGGAAATAGATTTCAGAAGGTCAGACACCTTTTTCTCAAGCTGCGCAATCTTTCGATTGGCAGCATCAAGCAGCTTTTGCAGCTTGCTTTCTTTTTTCTCCTGCACCACATATTTCTTCGCGGCGGTAATTAGTGTCTGGTAATCCTCCTGTGACAGCATGACTTTGGAGGAAAGCGGCACAGGC
>JAJDHH010000086.1 GCA_030266105.1 Eubacteriales bacterium OttesenSCG-928-K08 | reverse complement strand
GTTTGCAAAAGTTCTATCAAGCATATATTTTTTAAGCGAGCTGTGGCGCACGCCAAATGTGCTTGTGTGCTTGAACAACAGCTGCGCCATTTTATTCGCATCCTCATCTTTGCAAAGGCACACAATTAAATGGCCGGGGCGATTTTTTTTCATTTGAATTGGTGTTATATAAACATCAAGCGCACCTTCTTTTAGCAATGCTTCCGACGCAAAGGCGATTGACTCGCCCGTCATATCGTCAACATTGCAGCTTAGCTCGGTGATTGTTGCATTTGGGCCATTTGCCTCTGTTTGACTGTTACCCCAAAAAGCGCGCAAACAGTTGGCGGCGTCAAAGTTTTTTGTTCCCATTCCATATCCGATTTTTTCAATTGTCATGGTTGGCATTGCGCCAAAACCCTGCGCAAAGTGTTTTAGAATTGCAGCACCGGTCGGCGTGCATAGCTCCCCATAAATGCCGCCGCCGTAAATAGGCACGCCTTGCAACAAGTGTGCCGTTGCGGGCGCAGGCACGGGCAATATGCCGTGCGCACAGCGAACGTGGCCGCTGCCCACATGAATAGGGGAGGCCAGAGCATGTGTTGGAGAAAGCAATTCCATCAGCATGCAAACGCCTACGATATCTGCAATCGCATCTAATGTCCCAACCTCATGAAAATGCACCTGATCCACCGGTTTTCCATGCACATGGGCTTCAGCCGACGCAATCAATTCATAAATTGCAAGCGCGTCCGCTTTTACACGATCAGAAATTTCAAGTTCATTTATAATGCTCCGCACTTGAGGCAAACCCATGTGTGTGTGATGCTTGTGGTGCGTATGGTTGTGCGCGTGAGTGTGGCCATGCTCATGCTCGTGGTTGTGTTCATGGTCGTGGCCGTGCTCATGGCCATGGTTATGAGCGTGCTCATTAAAGCAAACATCCTCAGAGAGTTCTTCCTCCGCGTTGATGGTTATCGTTATGTGTTGCCCCAGTATGCCACATTTTTCCATATGACTAGCGTTGATTTTAACACCAGGCAGGTTGAGCTTTTGCATGCGGTTAATAAATGCCTGCTTATCATCCACAAGGTCAAGCAGTGCGCCCATAATCATATTACCGGAAGCGCCCATATTACATTCAAAATACAAAGTGCTCATATGCTATTTTCCTCCAATGTGATTGATCATGGATGCAAGGTAACCAGCGCCAAAACCATTATCAATGTTCACCACGCTTACGCCGGATGCGCAGGAGTTGAGCATGGATAATAATGCCGAAAGCCCATTCATGGATGCACCGTAGCCTACGCTTGTTGGCACGCCAATGACAGGGCAATCCACCAGCCCCCCAACGACACTGGCAAGCGCGCCTTCCATTCCAGCAATTGCGATTACCACACGCGCACGCATAAGCACATCCGTTTGTGCGAGCAGCCGGTGCAAGCCCGCTACGCCTACATCGTAAAGCCTAACAACAGGATTGCCAAGCGCCTGTGCGGTGAGCGCGGCCTCTTCTGCAATGGGCATATCACTTGTGCCGCCGGTAACAACCACGATTTGCCCGGATGTATCCGGCTCAGGGAGGCTGCCCACAATACCCATGCGCGCCATTTTATCGTATTGCATGGGCAGTTGCTGGTTTATGATATTTGCGGTTTCCCCGTTGATGCGGGTAATGAGTATGATTTTTTGCCCGTGCATCTGCATTGCAGAGGCGATCTTTATGATCTGCTCTGGTGTTTTTCCCGCGCCGTATATAACCTCGGCAATTCCTTGCCTGAGCGCACGGTGATGGTCGAGCTTTGCAAAGCCCAAATCTTCAAAAGGCGCACGTTTCATATGAAGCAGCGCATCGTCAACTGAAATTTTACCATCCTTAACATGCTCCAGTAGCTCGCGCGCCCTGTTTTGGCTTAGCAGTTCGTCCATATCTATCGTCCTTTCAAATCAAGGGTTATTTCTGAAAAACTCTCTTGTAGTGCATCAAGTATTTTCTCGCGTATATCCATAACGGTCAAAAACTCTTTTCTATCGACCTGCAGCTTTGCATCGCGGCCGGATATTCGCAGCCTAAAATCCCGCAAACCAAGGCTGCGCAGCGTATCCTCGCTTTTTTCGATTAGCTCAAGCATGCTGTTTTCAATTGCCGTACCGGTTGGTATGCGCGTGGCTAGGCAGGCATAGGCAGGCTTATTCCATGTAAACAAGCCCGCTTCGCGTGAAAGCACGGTGATTTTATCCTTATCCAAACCGCAAAGGCGCAGGGGGGAGAGCACATTCATTTCCTCAAGAGCACGCATTCCCGGGCGATCCGATGTTTTATCGGAGGCGTTTGTGCCATCGATCAAGGCGGTAAAACCATCTTTTTTTGCGTAATTTAATATTGTGGAAAATATTTTTTGCTTGCAATAGTAGCAGCGCAACGGGCCGTTTGCCATCACTTCAGGGTGCTTTATAATGTCGTATTCAATTATTGTCAGCTTAACATTAAGCCCTTTAGCCATCCGCAAAGCGTCCTCAAGCTCAAAGCGCGGCTGAAAAGGCGTTTTAACAAAATACGCTCGTATGTCGTTTGCGTAACGCGAACATTCATATAGCAAATATGAAGAATCGACGCCGCTTGAAAACGCAAGCGCTACTTTGGGGTGAATGTGGAAAAATTCCCGCAGTGTCATAGCCTGCCTCCATTTGCAAATTAAAAAGCCGCCGCAACCATCGCTTCAGCATGGCGGGCGCCTTCCTGGCCACAAAAACATTTGATAAAGTGAGCTTTGTTCTCAAAGCGGTGCTGCTTCATGCAACACAAACAGTATATAAAAGCAAAAACTGCTTGTCAAGGCCTGGGGAGATCATGGGAGAAATGAAGAAAGACCGTGGCTGCTGAAATCATAAATAACAGCAGCTACGGTCTTTTTTTGTGAGCCATAAAGCTCGATCGTGTTAGCGGGAAATAGCCCGCTTGGAGACTACCAGCAATGCCAGGCATGCCAGCAACAGAACCATAGGGATCATGGTGCTGCTGTCGCCGGTTTTGGGCAGCGTTACGCCAGGGTCCACCACTTCGGCACCAGAGCCTGCGATGACTGCAAACTGGCCGGATTCGGAAATTGTGAATTGCACAACACCATCAGCAACAGCTGTTACGGTAACAGTCTGGTAACCCTTGTCGTTCTTAAGAATACCTGTGTAGGTTTCTCCCTTAACAGCACCCGCAGCATTCATGCGGAACGTTATGGGCTGACCGTTGGAGTTGAACCTAAGGTTCACCGCTGTAAGCACTACGCCACCGCCCGCCGCATTGGCAAGAGCCTCAGTTGCAGAGCTGCCCAAGCTTGTCATGTTCACAGCAATACCGCCGGAGCCAGTGATACCGGAGTTAGGTGTGCCACCCGAGCCACCAGTGTATGATGATGTGCCGCCAGTTTGGCTATCTGCGCCG
>JAJDHH010000085.1 GCA_030266105.1 Eubacteriales bacterium OttesenSCG-928-K08 | reverse complement strand
CGTTTGTAAGCGAAGCTCCTCATTTGCCCCAAGGAAAGGAATTGTGAACGAACCGCCAGGCGCGGGTTGTTTTTTATTAGCTACTCTAACAAATATCCCCATTTCGAATGTATTTCTTCAGGGTCAAACACAAAATTTGGCTCCACATCCAATACAGTTAATAAATCACACAGATAAAACGTGTACGATCGGTAATGCGCAGCGTATGCCATAGAAAAGCATCCGGGGTACATTCTGCCTGCAACAAATGCTTCATATTCGAAATCTTCCTTTAGCGGTGAATACGAGTTGGTGAAGTGAATATTTGCATAAAGTTCGGCATCTAATCGCACAAACGCATCGTAAGTGTTGAGAACTTCAGATAATTGGGGAGTATAAATTTCATCATAGGGGTTGGCTTGTCCTTGAATCAGTTCCAATGCATGGCGCGCCTCGTCAACCCAAGAGTCAGCATAACTTTGTGACAGATATTGCGCCTCAAGAAGTGATACGGGACGTTCCCAATATGAATTAAATGTTTGATCTATGAGGTTATCTTCTCTCAATGAGTGGGTGCGAAACGATGTGCCTAGGTATTCCTGGCGGGCGTTGATGGGTAAAGACTCTCCAAATGGATGACTCCAAATAAACCCATTGGGCAAAATTGCCTCATCAACCGTTATGGTATGATCGTATTGTGTCACCATTGGAGGTGCTGCTGCTGTGTATGATGGTAAAAGAGTGGGCACAGTAGTAGTGTCCACTCTTTCTATTACGGCTTTAGCCGGTTGAGAGAGCGAAGCGAACGAAACAGACAACCACCCGCTATGCGGGTGGAGACAAGAAGTTATACAAAAAATCACCTTTCCGGTAAAATGTAGGTGTTCAAGCCACATAGCAACGAAAGGAAAGGTGATTTAATGGCAAACAAAACAAATAGTCTGTCGCACACGAAATGGATGTGTAAATACCATATCGTATTTACTCCAAAGTATAGGCGAAAAATCATATACAATCAATATAAAGAAAGTGTACGAGATATATTGAGGCAGCTATGCAGCTATAAGGGAGTGGAGATAATTGAGGGACATCTCATGCCGGATCACGTTCATATGCTGGTAAGCATACCGCCAAAGATGAGCGTGTCGAGCTTTATGGGATACCTAAAAGGCAAAAGTGCGCTCATGATGTTCGATAAGCATGCAAACCTAAAATACAAGTTCGGGAACCGACATTTTTGGGCAGAGGGATATTACGTGAGCACGGTAGGGTTAAACGAAGCGACAATAGCCAAGTATATCCAGGAACAAGAAAAGCATGATATCGCAATGGACAAGCTAAGTGTAAAGGAGTATGAAGACCCCTTTAAGGGGTAGCGAAGTAGTACGAATGCCCCTTTAGGGGCTAGCAAAAGCGGCAAAGGCGATGTGGCTTGAACAAAGTGAAGGCCAGCGTCTTGAGACGCTGCCGGCAGTCCTTGGGCTTATAGCCCTAGAACAAACCACCCCTTGGAGGGGTGGTCATGATTGCGGACTTAGCCTCTAGTAGAAGACCAGAAAGTATGATTACAACAAACAGCAAAGCAAATGTGCTGATTACCCATACCTTTTTCACTATTGGGGTCAATCCCAAATTCTGTGTAAACTCCAAAGGAGCGTAAAATAGAGCAAGATTTGTAGTGGGCTGGGAAGCCGGGAAATGGCTTTCCAGCCCTTGACCATATCCTAGCGGCTCCGGACGGGCGTGTCAAGGGTGGGCGCGCAGCGCCCATGCAATTTACCCTTGATCCGTCCGTCAGGAGGTGCTATCCGTTCCTTATCCAGGGATGCGATCCCCGAAGAATACCTCTAGTTGGGAGTGGATTTCACCCCAATCCTTACGGCGGCCTGTCCACTTTTCGTGATATCCATCATTGCCAGGTACAGCATTTTCAGCAGGCTGTCATCCGTGGGGAATACGGATTTGGACTTCGTGACTTTCCGCAGCTGCCGGTTGAAATTTTCAATGGAATTTGTTGTATAAATGAGCGTTCGAACAGCCTGCGGATACTTGAAATAGGTCGAGAGATTGGGCCAGTGCGCCCGCCAGGATTGCCCGATTTTCGGGTATTTCTTCCCCCATTTCTCCTCGAACGTATCCAGTTGGTACAGGGCTGTTGGCTCATCTACAGCCCCGTAGACCGCCTTCAAATCCCGCATGAGCTCCTTGATATCTTTGTACGAGACAAACCGTGTGGAGTTACGGATTTGGTGGATCACACACTGCTGGATTTCCGTTTTCGGATACACCGCTTCAATCGCGTTCGTAAAGCCGGTCAGGCCATCTACGCAGGCAATCAGGATATCCTCCACACCCCGGTTCTTCAAGCTGTTTAGTATCCCCAACCAGAACTTCGCACTCTCGTTTTCGCCGACCCACATTCCAAGAACATCTCGGATCCCGTCCATTTGCACGCCAATCGCAATATATACAGCCTTCTTTACGATCTGCCCTTCGCTGCGCACGTGGAAATGGATGGCGTCCATGAATACCACTGCGTAAAGCTCCTCCAGAGGTCGAGCCTGCCAGTCTTTCACAATCGGCAGTATCTTGTCCGTCACCCGGCTGATCGTGCTGTCCGATACGCTCAGCCCGTAGATTTCCTGAATATGACCCTCGATATCTCCCGTTGTCATGCCCTTCGCGTACATGGAGATGATCTTCTCCTCGATCTCTCGGCTCAGCGCTGTTTGGTGCTTTTTTACCAGTTCCGGCTCAAATTCCCCCTTGCGATCCCGAGGGATGCTCACCTCCATCTCGCCCATGCTGGATTTGAGCGTTTTGCTGTAATGCCCGTTCCGGCTGTTCTCCGTTTCCTTGTTTCGGTAGTCGTACTTGCTGTAGCCTAGTTCTTCGTCCAGTTCGCCTTCCAGCCCGGCGGACAGCACCGTGCCCACCATTTCTTTGTACAGCTCTTGCACGCCCGCTACATCCGTTACGCCCATTTCCTGCAGGGCTAACAGCAATTTTGCCTGCCTCTGCCTCTTCGCTTCTCTTTCTGGGTTGATCTTTGGCATCCTAATAAACCTCCTCTGGTGTCTCTATTCTACTACACCAGTGGAGGTTTACACAGTTTATGGGATGGTCTCCACTATTGTTTTCCTTTCTCAATATGCCCCGGATGCCGAAATGATCGGCATTCGGGATATACAATTTTATGCGGCCAATAATATTGATTTTTCATTGAGGTACGGTAGGGTATACATTGTCAAAAAACATGTCTAACGCCCACGTCGCCCTCTCGGCATCTATTTTGCTCCATTGATTCTCCCATGCGTTGCGGTCGCGGGTCCCTCCCTAAACAGATTAAATGTGTGCTGTATTCCTCCCACATTGAATCGAATAAGCACTAGCGCATCCAGTTCATTTTGAGTTATGGATAACCCTTCAGACATTTGCTTTTTGTCGCGTTTTGGGTACCGGAGCGGGAAATCTCCG
>JAJDHH010000087.1 GCA_030266105.1 Eubacteriales bacterium OttesenSCG-928-K08 | reverse complement strand
TCGGATCCTTTTCGATGCTTTCCTGAAGCTGATCCGTTATTTCCGCCGCCACAGCGCCCGGGGCCTCAAGGCCGCCCAGCAGCCCTGCATAGGCAGGCGTTGCGCCATTTTCGGGAATGTCATGCGCAGGCGCCGTAATATCGATCACCTGGCCAAGGCCGGTGAGCTCTGTTTCAAGCGCAGCATCCTCAGCGGAGCTTCTCAGGCTCCTGAGCCAGGCTTCACCCTCAGCAGGATCGTCCGTTTTAGGCGGCGTGCCTAAGCCGTTCTCCTCAAAATAGCTCAGCGGGTAATATTGCCGCTCATCCTCTGGGATGGGCGCATTATCCGGCGTGATTACAATATCCTCACCATACGCCCATGAGATCACAAGCGTCACATCGCTTTCGCGCACGGCGTTTATTATTGAAACAGGCACCTGATCGTATGCGCCAGCATCCACCAGCACCGTGCTGCCCGCTTCTGCGCCAACAATCGCCGAATACACCGTTTGCCAGAACATGCCGCCCTCGCCGCCATTTTTAAGCAGGCTTTCATCATGCTCAATCATTGTCAAAAACAGATCAACACCCGACAAGAAATACTTATTTGAGTCTGATGAGGATGCCTTTGTGTAACCAAGCGCAAATGCTCCGCCCTCGCTCAGCTCAAACAAAAGCCCTGTGCTTGTAACTGTTGGCACAATCACCTTTGTTTTGCCGCTATCGGTCACCTGCAGCAGCACAAATGTGCTCGAAGCATCTGTTCCGCTTGGCAGCGGCAACTGCACGCGCAGCGTGCCGGAGAAGCTCACTTTATTATCGGTGCCCTCTTCATAAAGGTGAATATCCATCAAATTGAGGTTATCGCTTTTTATGTAGGCAAACGATGGTTCAGCCGCAACCGCACGCTCCAGCGCCGCTACGCTTGTTGCAGAGGCCGATGTTATTTTGAGGTTAACATCCTTCTCATCAATGGTTTGGCTTGCGGAGTTTGTGTAGCTGCCCGATGTAATAACCGAGTATATTCCCGGCTGGTTTGAGCCCGGGCGGGTATTTACGCCCACATTTGCCGAAACGGTGAAGCGCAATGCGTTAGTGAGCGTAAAACCTTCGTGGGTGATTGATGAGAAGAATGAGCCAAGGTTAGCAAGCTCGCTGCTTTTTGCGCTTAGCATCGCGGCAGTCAGGCTAACTTCGGAATAGATGCCGCTCTTTGTCGCCAGCGCAATCTTGCCGCCGCTAAGGTCAAACTCAAGCTCCTTCATCCACTCATAATTGAGCTTGGGGCTTGAAACAAGCGCGATGCCCGTCACAACATCCTCAACAACAATGCTAAAGCTCGCCGTGCGCGCCGGGTCGCTCGGGTGGGTTAGCGTAACCGTAAATGTGCCTATGCTGCCCGCGCCCGTTGCGTTTTTGTCGTAATTGGTTGTGATTTTAAGCGCGCTTGCAGCAACCTGCTCGGCAGGTTTGCCGCTGTCGTAAACCGTGCGCAAATACACATTTGTAAAGTTAATGTCCTGCCCGAGCTTTACGCTCTTGGGTGCGTTAACAACCGTGTTTGTCAAGCCCTCCTCACTTACGGTGAGCGTGAGATAAACGGTTACTTGCGCATATGTGTTGGCGGCAGGCGTCACCACAACGGGTATAACAACGCTGCTGCCCAGGGCCGCGCCGCTTGTGAGGCGGAAAACTACGGAGTCGTTTTCCAAACGTACGCTGCCGTTTAGAATGCCGGTGTCCCCCGTAACGGTTCCTAAAGCATAGCTGAGCTCTGGCGTTTTGTGGCCCGAAGGCGCGCTGATGTTGAACACGCTAAGCGGCACGCTGCGCTCGCTCGTATTATTGCGGGATACCGTCTGCGAAGCATTAGTGTAAAGCAGCTGCGCTTTTTCAATCGTCAGCGTAGTAATTCCAAGAATGTTCCTAAGCTCGTAGTTGCTATCCCCAATGTGGACGGTGAGCGTATATATCCCCTCCGAAATCGGTGCAAGCGCCGAGCCATTGTAAAACACACTTACCGAAGCCGTATCGCCCTCACACACATCATAGCTTGCCTGAACAGAGCGGCTTGTGCCGTTATATGTTTGTGTGGCCTGGCCGGATATTGTTACATCCACCTTTTTAGGCGTAATTGTTGCTGTTGGGCTGGCGGGCGCAAGCAGGTTATAGTTATTGTTTGCGTCGCCCGTAACTGTGCGCGTGCCAAGCGTAACCGCCTTGTTAACGCCCGCATTGGCATTGGCCATCAATGCGTTTGCATAGGTAACGGAAACACCATCCCACCCCAGCACACCGGGTAAAGTTACACTTATGAGGTTGCCTGCAATCAGGTTCGTGCCATCATACTCGCGGGGTTGAATTGTTATCTCCGGCGTTACGGTAAGCTGCCTCACCTCGCCCGAAACTGCAGGCTGCGTTAATGTGTAGTTTGACGCATCCTCACCTAAAAGCACTATCTTATCAAGCGTAACGGCTTTGTTTGTTCCCTTATTTGCATCGGCATACTGGCCATGGGTCGGCCAGCCATTCTTAATCGAAACATTGTCGCCAGCACAAATGCCGTTAAGCTTTGCGTTTGTTGAATCGATTTCAACACGCGTGCCTGCATTATAATCGCGGGTTATTGCGCTTATGCCCGTTATGTTGAGCGCCTTTGGCGAAATTGTGAGCGTTGCTTCAGCGCTGCCCATATAGTCCGCGTTGCTGTAGGGCACGCGCACGGTCACAGTATAGCTGCCCGCCTTTGTTGGGGCGGAGGCTGAAGGGCCATAATACACGCCATCGAGCGCAATGCCTTCATAAACTATTTCCAGCGCACCATTGTATGCGCCCGCGGAAATTCCGCTAAGGCTGATTGGCTTTGCGCTGCCATCATAGTTTAAATTGTAGCTTGGCGCGAGGCCGGTTATGGTGACCACGCTTTTGTTCATAATGTAGGCTTTAAGCGCAACCGTCTTGCTTGTCAGCGAGCCCTGCTCGCCGGTTTCAGGCGAATTTTGCTGCGCTGCAATTTCTACGCTCGCTAAATATTCTCCCACAGCGAGGCTCCCATCCGCCATAACGGAGAATGTTGTGCTTTCGCCCGGGGCAAGCGTATCCTTGGGGTTTACGGGCAGGCTAAACGCATTATCATCGTTGTTTTTAAGCGTTGCAGTGAGCCCGGAAATCGTTCCCGTGCCGCTGTTTGTGACAACAACCGTTTTTGTAAGGTTTGTGCCCGATGAAGATGAAATATCAAAATTGAGCGTTGCGGGCGACACCGCAAGCGACCACCTGTGCGGCGTAACAAAAGGCACGGATACTATATCCGATGCGAGGCTGCCCTCTTCGGCCGGAAGGAACGCATATATAACATATTTTGTGCCGGGCAAAAGCTCATTCCATGTTGTAAGTTCACCCGCAACTCCATGATGCCAGCCCGTGG
>JAJDHH010000084.1 GCA_030266105.1 Eubacteriales bacterium OttesenSCG-928-K08 | reverse complement strand
CCGGCGCACATCCGAAACAACATTGCTCGAAGTCATGCCCGGCGGTTTTAATACGTTGACTATGCCCTCCATTAGCCCTTCTCCAGCGCCTTTTTAGCCGCTGCCAGCAGCTTTTCGCGAATATCGCGCCTATCCCCAATAAATGTGCAGCCCGCGGCGCGCAAATGGCCGCCGCCGCCAAACTGCTTAGCTATTGCGTTGACATCCACAAATGTTTTTGAGCGCAGGCTTGCTTTGAATGTGCCATCACGCGCCTCTCGCAAAAGGATTGCAACTTCGACAGTGTCCACATCGCGCACGCCGTCGATCATGCCCTCAACATCCTCATTTGTTGCGCCATAGCGCTTGAGGTCGCTTTGCAAAAGTGTCACAACGCCTATTTTACCTTCCTCATAAAGCTGTATGTTGCTAAAAACATAACCCTTGAGGTGCGTTTTTGAAACCGACACCGTGCGATACACCTGGCGGTTTATGCGCGCAGGGTCGGCGCCCAGCTTAACAAGCTCCGCCGCGATCATAAAAGTGCTCGCGGTTGTATTGTCGTAGGCAAAGTTGCCCGTATCCGTGCTGATTGCGGTAAAAATACACTCGGCAATTTTGCTCGCGCTGCTCTTTTTATCCGGCTCTTTTGCAAGCTCCTTCCAAAGCGCAAAAACAAGCTCGCCCGTTGCGGAAACATCCTCATCGTGCAGAATAAAATCGCCATAGCCATCATTTGTGCAATGGTGGTCGATGTTCCCCTTGCATAACGCATTGTTGTAGAACGCCTGAGCGCTGCCCATTCTGGACATATCCGCACAATCCAGCGCGATCGCATTTTTATAAACCCGCTTTGGGTCAAGCTGCTCAACAGCCTGCATCTTTTCAGTGTACGGCAAAAAATTATAAACCTTTGGAACGGGCTGCTCACAGCACATGCTCACGCGCTTATTAAGCCCCATAAGCATGCCGTAAAGCGCCGCGCATGAGCCAATCGTATCCCCATCGGGGGAAACATGGCCGATCAGCAAAAAATCGTCCTCCTGCCTAAGCCATTCCGCAAACGCGCCAAAGTCATTGCGCATCCTCGGGTTCCTCCTTGCGTTGTTCCTTTAATGTGTTTAAAATGCTGTTAATATGCACGCTATACTCAATTGAAGTATCCAGCAAAAACTTCATTGCCGGCAGCCGCCTTATCTGCATGCGGTTGCCAAGCTCTTTAGTGATAAAGCTTGCGGCGTGGTTAAGCGCGCGCACGGTTTCTTGCCGGACATCATCCGCCTGATCATAAACACTGACATAAAGCTTTGCGTGCCTGAGATCGTTTGTGACCTCAGCCTGCGTGATTGTGGTCATGGGAGATATTCTTGGGTCTTTCATTTCGCGAACAATTTCGCTCACGACCTTTTTGACCTCTTCGTTCATCCTATCCTGCCTGATTGCGGACATGCGCACCTCGTTTCCCGGCGTTTATCTTTTGATTTCCTCCATCACGAAGGCCTCAATGATATCACCAATTTGTAAGTCATTAAAGTTTTCAATGCCTATGCCGCATTCATAACCCTGCACAACTTCCTTGGCATCATCCTTAAAGCGCTTGAGGGATGATATTTTGCCCTCATGCACAACGATGCCGCCGCGCACTACGCGCACCTGCGCGGAGCGGTTGACCTTGCCCTCCTGCACATATGCGCCCGCAATTGTGCCCACGCCCGAAACCTTAAACGTTTCGCGCACGGAAATCCGGCCAAGCTCCACTTCCTTAAATATGGGCTTAAACATGCCCTTCATGGCTTTTTCAACATCCTCGATTGCGTTGTATATTATGCTATACATCCGCACATCGACGCTTTCGCGCTCCGATGAGAGGCGCGCGGTTGAATCCATACGCACGTTAAAGCCTATTATGATTGCGTTTGAAGCGGAAGCAAACATAACATCCGAGCCGGTGATCGCACCCACGCCGCCGTGTATGCAGCGCACGCGCACTTCCTCGTTTGAAAGCTTTTCGAGCGCCTGCTTAACAGCCTCAACAGAGCCCTGAACATCCGCCTTGACGATTATGTTAAGATCCTTAATTTCACCTTCCGCAATCTGGCTGAACAGATCATCCAGCGATACCTTGGAGAGGTTTTTAAGCTGCTCCGCCTTGAGCTTATCGCGCCGCTCCTCGGCAACCTGGCGGGATAGCTTATCGATCTCGGCAACGTTCATTATGTCGCCCGCTGCGGGAACCTCGCTAAAGCCCAGCACCTCAACAGGCTGGCTGGGGCCCGCTTCCTTTACGCGGCGGCCCTTATCATCCATCATCGCACGAACACGGCCATATGTTGTGCCCGCCACTATGGGATCGCCCACATGCAATGTGCCGTTTTGCACAAGCACTGTTGCCACAGGGCCACGGCCCTTATCAAGCTGCGCCTCAACAATCGTGCCTTTTGCAAGGCGGTTGGGGTTAGCCGTCAGCTCAAGCACATCGGCCTGCAGCAGCACCATTTCCAACAGGTTGTCAAGGCCCATGCGCGCCTTGGCGGAAACCGGCACGCAAATCGTGTCGCCGCCCCATTCCTCAGAAACAAGCGAATGCTCCGTCAGCTGCTGTTTTACCCGCTCGGGGTTGGCTTCCGGGCGGTCCATTTTATTGATCGCAACAATAATGGGTACCTCGGCGGCCTTTGCGTGGTTAATCGCCTCAACGGTTTGTGGCATTATGCCATCATCCGCCGCAACAACGAGAATGACAATATCCGTCACCTGCGCGCCGCGTGCGCGCATGGAGGTGAATGCTTCGTGGCCAGGTGTATCGATAAATGTGATCTTCCTGCCATTGCATTCGACCATGTATGCACCAATGTGCTGTGTGATGCCGCCCGCTTCGCCAAATGTGACCTGACTGTCGCGGATTGCGTCAAGCAAGGAGGTTTTGCCATGATCAACGTGGCCCATAATCGTCACCACCGGGGGACGCTCTATGAGCACATCCGGCGTATCCGCCTCATCGGAGCTATCCTGCATAATCTCCTCGAAGGTTTTTGCGATCTGCTGCTCTACAGTGATGCCATAGTCGGATGCAATAAGCTCAACGGTGTCAAAATCCAAATCCTGATTGATCGTTGCAATCACACCAAGCAGGAAAAGCTTTTTGATGATTTCCCCCGCCGGCTTGCCGATTTTTTCTGATAGGTCTTTTACAGTAATATTCTCCGTAGTAATAACCGCCTTTTCTATTACGATTGGTTCTGGCCTGCGCTGAACCTGCTGCTTGCGCGCGCGCCTGCGCGCGCCCATCGGTGTATCCTCATCCCACCCGCGTGCGCTGGGCGCCGCCTCTTTCTGGAGGGTTTTTTTGTTCTTAGCGCGCCTGTCGCTATCATAGCTTTTTGTGTAGTTAGCGCGGTTGGGATCGTAATTGCTGACCTTATCCTTCCCCGCTGCGGCGACCGGCGGCCTTGCGCCCTGCTGCGGGCGCTGGAAGCCCGTGCTCCCCTGCTGCGGGCGCTGCTGATATCCGCCTGCGCCCTGCTGCGGGCGCTGCTGGTAGCCGCCCGCGCCCTGCTGCGGG
>JAJDHH010000083.1 GCA_030266105.1 Eubacteriales bacterium OttesenSCG-928-K08 | reverse complement strand
GAGGCCGCGATAAAGGGCAAGATCGACCCGCTGGTCGGCCTGAAGGAGAATGTCATAATCGGCAAGCTTATCCCTGCGGGCATCGGCCTAAAGCGCTATAAAAACGTTGAGGTGCAGGAAAAGGGAGCGGCGGAATAACGGGCTAAAAAGCCAGGTCAATCTTTGAGGGGGGCCGTTATGCGAGAGATTACCAATACGCAATGCGGGTTGTATCACACCGCATATTGCGACATGCTCAACATGAAATCCTGCGGCGAATGCTTTGTTAACGGCATGCAGGATTATAATGCCGTCCTTCAGGATTTGGATGTTTTAAGCTCCTTGCTTCCGCCCCAGCCCATGCACACGCTTTTTACCGGGCCGGATTGCCAGTTCTGCAAGCGCGAGCACCCAAAACAAAAGGCATACTTTGGGCTTGTTGATCTGGGGCATGCAGAGCCCAAGCGCACAACAAGGAATGTGATTGGCCTGAAGGTTAAAACGCAGGTTGGCTCAATCCTGCCGGTGCAGATCGGCACCTGCAAGGATTGCAGGCGCAACATGCTTTTGCTTGAGTATCTGCCTATACTCATACCAATACTTTCCGGCATTGTGACGCTGCTTTTAATGATGATCCCCGCCATTGCCGATTCGCTCGAGCGTATCGCGCAGATTATGCCCTTTGCGGTTTTTGTGGGTGTTGTTGCAATTTCGTTTATTGTTAGCGCGATGCTTAAAAAACGGCTGCGCGTAAAGTACGAAAAAGAAACAATACTGGATGTGTTTTCCATCCCGCTCATAACGCAGCTTCGCGCAAGGGGTTGGTTCCCGCTCACACGCAACGGCAATGTTCCCCGGGTTGTGTTTTCAAGGAAGCGTATGCAGCATGGCGTTTGCACCGGCACGCCGGAGGATGCAACGGCGGATCGTTTTATAAAAAGAGAGGTTCCGCCTGCAACTATGCAATATCAGCCCATGAACGCGCAACCGGGGCAAAGAATGGATGACCCCGGCGCGCCATATGGCGGCGGGCAATAAATGTTTTGACAATAAGTGCTCATGATGATAAAATACGCAAGGTGTGCTATTGTTTTGCGTGTAAAAGCGCAGCAAGCGGATTATAATAGGAGGAATTGGCGCAAATGCTTGAGGACATAGGTCCAAATATTGTGATTGGGACAAAACAGGCGCTAAAGGCCATGCAGGCCGGCGCACTCGAGTATATCTATGTTGCCGAGGATGTAGAGCCATACCTCAAAAACAAGTTAATCACCGCCGGGCAGGAGTTTGGGGTGCAAATACGCCCCGCACCTTCAATGAAGGAGCTTGGCGCGCAATGTGGGATCGACGTGGGCGCAGCCTGCGTGGGCGTCCCCAAAAAGTAAGCGCCGGGTGGCGCAAAGTTTGTTGATTTCTCCCTACAAAAAGGGTTGCAGGGAGTTCTTTTTCATAAATAGATGCGGTTGAATTTATTTAACCGGCGCGGCTTTGCCGCGAAGCGTTGCTTTGGCTTTTGCGCGGGATGGCTGTAGCCCTGCGCCAGGCCCCACAATTAGGATTGATTTTCAGGAGGAAATAGAATGCCAACGATTAACCAGCTGGTACGCAAAGGCAGGCAGAAGGTGGAGTATAAATCAAACGCTCCTATTCTTAAGCAGTGCCCGCAGCGCCGTGGCGTTTGCACGGCTGTGCGTACCATGACACCAAAAAAACCAAACTCCGCGTTGCGTAAAATCGCCCGTATCCGCTTGACGGATGGCCTCGAGGGCACGGCATATATCCCCGGCATCGGCCACAACCTGCAGGAGCACTCCGTTGTGCTTATCCGCGGCGGCCGTGTGAAGGACCTGCCGGGCGTGCGTTACCACATCATCCGTGGCGCGCTGGATACAGCGGGCGTTGCAGGCCGTATGCAATCCCGCAGCCTTTATGGCGCGAAGCGCCCGAAGAAGTAAGGAGGGATCGATATGCCAAGACGTGGATTTATACCCAAGCGTGAAGTGCTTGCCGACCCTATTTACGGGGGCACGGTTGTAACAAAACTCATTAACCAGGTTATGCTTGATGGCAAGCGTGGCACAGCGCAGCAGGTCTGCTATGGCGCTTTTGAAATCGTCCGCGAAAAAACCGGCCGTGAGCCGCTGGAAGTTTTTACGCAGGCGCTTGAAAACATAATGCCCGTGCTGGAAGTTAAAGCGCGCCGTGTTGGTGGCGCAACATACCAGGTGCCCATCGAGATCAGGGTTGAGCGCAGGCAAACATTGGGCTTGCGTTGGCTTGTGAGCTTTGCGCGCAAGCGTGGTGAGCGCACGATGATGCAGCGCCTTGCCGGTGAAATTATGGATGCTGCCAACCAGGCCGGCAACGCCTTCAAAAAGAAGGAAGACACACACAAGATGGCCGAAGCCAACAAGGCATTCGCTCATTACAGGTGGTAATTCTAAGCTTATGATAGCGTAAAACGGGCGGGAGGGCGAAGCCCTTCCGCCGCGTTATGTTATTTGGGAAAAGTGCGGGAAAGGCCCGCAGGAGGACATTTTGATTTTAAGTTTGTTAGTTTCTATCAGCAAAAGAAAGGAGGAACGTCATGCCTAGGGAAACATCCTTGTCCATGACCCGAAATATCGGAATCATGGCGCACATCGATGCGGGAAAAACCACAACTACCGAGCGCATTTTGTTCTACACGGGCAAAATTCATAAGGTGGGTGAAACGCATGAGGGCGCCGCAACGATGGACTTTATGGTGCAGGAGCAGGAGCGCGGCATCACAATCGCATCTGCGGCAACCACAGCTTATTGGAAGGATTACCGCGTCAACATAATCGACACACCCGGCCACGTGGACTTTACAGTTGAAGTCGAGCGTTCGCTTCGTGTGCTTGATGGCGCAGTCGCAGTGTTTTGCGCAAAGGGCGGCGTGGAGCCGCAGAGCGAAACAGTCTGGCGGCAGGCAACAAAATATGGCGTTCCCCGCTTAGCGTACATCAATAAAATGGATATCACGGGCGCCGATTATTATAATGTTATCGATATGATAAAAGATCGCCTTGGCGCCAACCCTGTGCCCATCCAGCTGCCAATCGGCACGGAGAGCGGCTTTCGGGGCATTATCGACCTCATTAAAATGAAGGCCGAGGTCTATTATGACGATGCAGGCGTTGATATCCGTGAGGAAGAAATTCCTGATGATATGCGCGAAATCGCAGAAAAGTACAGGATGGAGCTGGTTGAAGGCACCGCTGAGGAAGAGGAGGAGCTGCTTGAAAAATACCTTGGCGGCGAAGACCTCACCGAGGATGAAATCCGCCGGTGCTTAAGGCGCGCGACAATCGCAAACCGCATCGTGCCGGTAACCTGCGGCACATCCTACCGCAACAAGGGCGTACAGCTGCTGCTGGATGCGATTGTTGATTATCTTCCCTCCCCGCTGGATGTTCCGCCGGTTGAGGGTAAGGCGGTTAACAGCGATGAGCTTATCCCCACAAAACCCGAGGACGATGAGCCATTTTCCGCGCTCACATTTAAAATTGTGACCGACCCGTTTGTTGGCAAGCTTGCGTTTTTCCGCGTGTATAGCGGCACGCTTAAGAGCGGCAGCTATGTTTATAACGCATCAAAGGGCAAAAAGGAGCGTGTAGGGCGCATATTGCTCATGCACG
>JAJDHH010000082.1 GCA_030266105.1 Eubacteriales bacterium OttesenSCG-928-K08 | reverse complement strand
GCCGCTCTAGTGTTGGCCTCCAATTCGTTGCACTTCTTGCAGCCGGAGCCAAGAATTTTTACTGTCACATCAAACACTCCCTTCAAAATAGTAATTCTTCGATAATTTCGGTAGCATCCTGCACCATTTTAGGGCATACTTCCTTTATTCGCTCTGCGGTAAACACCTTGTCATCCTGCAGCAGGTCAACGCCTAATAAATCCCGGCATATTGTGGTGCCGTTGCGTTCTTCAAACCTTTTTGAAAATTCCTGCACCATTGCGTATGTTTTCTCTTTTTCCTCTTTGTCGTTTGGCTGAAACTGCCCATATTTCAGCCCGATTACTAAGTACGCGCCAGACACCGCTCCGCACACATGCCCAAGCCTGCCCATGCCCGCGCCTAGCCCGCAGGAGAGTTTCAAAGCAGTTTCTTTATCCAAGCCAAACTCTTCACTGTAAGTAGAAAATACTGCCTGCGCACAATTGAAGCCACTATGGAAACATTCCACTGCTTGGGTTGCCTTTGCCATGCTCTATCCTCCATTAAAACAAAAATTGAAATGCGTTGAACAAATACCCCACGATTATAATACCCACCGTACAAATGCCGATAAACAGCGCAAGCAGCTTTGGCTTCACGGCCTTGCGAAGCATAATCATGGAAGGTAGCGACAAGGTTGTTACGCCCATCATAAAAGCGAGTATTGCGCCAAGCTGCGCCCCTTTGGCATAAAGTGCCTCCGCCACGGGGATGGTGCCGAAAATATCGGCATACATGGGAACGCCCACCAGCGTAGCGAGAACAACGGAGAACGGATTGTCGCTGCCCAACACCTTTTCAACCCAGCTTTCAGGAATCCAGTTGTGAATGAGCGCACCAATACCAACGCCAATGAGTATATATGGGAACACTTTCTTGAAGGTATCCCGCATTTGCTCCCATGCAAATTGCACACGGTCGCGTTTTGTCAGGTCGTCGGCTTCAATGTCAACCGAACTGGCCGACGTGATGTATTCCTCCACATACTTTTCCATGTGAAGCTTTTCGATGATGGTGCCCCCAATAACGGCAATCACAAGGCCGACAAGCACATAGGTGATCGCTATTGGCGCACCGAATATACTCATGAGCAGCACCAACGAGCCCAGATCTACCATCGGTGAGGAAATGAGAAACGAAAAGGTCACGCCCAGCGGCAGCCCTGCGCTGGTAAACCCAATAAATAGCGGGATGGAGGAACAGGAGCAAAAGGGCGTTACTGTACCAAGCAGCGCAGCCACACAGTTTGCACCGATGCCGCGAAAGCGCCCCAATATCTTCTTGCTGCGCTCGGGAGGAAAGTAGCTTTGGATATAAGAAATGCCAAAAATCAGAACGCAAAGCAGCACGACAATTTTGATAACATCGTATATGAAAAACTGTACGCTGCCGCCAATCCGCGATGTTATATCCAATCCGAATGCAGCAAGCAATTTGCCGATCAGCTCATTCAACCATTTCATACCGAGGATTTGGTTTTGAAAGAAGTCCCACACTACCCGCATACTGTTTCACCTACACTTTCAGTTAATGTTACTGTTGTCAGCTTAGTCAAAAGATTATGCGCGGCCTCCACACCCTCAGTTGAAATAGAATAATATGTCCATTTTCCTTCTTTGCGCCCTGCAACAATACCACTTTCACAAAGTATTTTCATGTGATGCGATAATGTGGGTTGGCCGATTTTTAAGTTCTCCAGCAGAACACAGGCGCACTTTTCGCCCGCCTGCAGCATTTCAATAATTTTCAGCCGGTTCTCATCACAAAACGCTTTGAATACTTTTGCATGATCTGCATAATGGCTTTTCATTAACCCCCACCTCATATTGATAAAATTAGATCTATCGTCAGTATATGCGTTAAATCGAAAATTGTCAATATGTTTTAATCGATTAACAAGCAGGCATTGGCGTGACTGCCAATGCCTGCTTGTTCAATTGCTGTTATTAGAAGCCCCGCTCGATAATGCTTCCATCGATAGTTTGTCCCATAAAAAGGCACTCGCTTAAATAGTTGGGAAATGTTGTTCCTGTATGTATGGGTTGTGTGGTAAAGTTCGTCCTGTTGTCTATCACGGCTTGCGTCATACCCAGCAAGTGTTCAGCGGAGCTTTGTGAAAAACCGGCCTGCAATAGCCCCGGCAGCCATTCTTCCCTGGGAATTTGTATTGCCACCACATCTTTGCCCAACATATCCCCCATACACCGTGCGATATCCGAGGCAGTGTAGGCTGTGGGGCCTGTGATTTCTGCCATTTGCCGCGTCATTCCATCATCCAAAACATCCGCAATAAAGGCGGCAACATCTTGAGGCGCTATCATGGCAATTGCGTGATCCGGCGGAAAAAACGCGGGAAGAATGCTGTCTTTTCTTGCAGTATCCATATACATCATCCAGTTGCTGTAATAGTAAGCCGGGCGCACGATGCAGGTCTCAATATCCAAACTGTGCAGGGTTTCTTCCAGCAATGCGTATAGCTGCAATGTCCCCGCCCCCGGGGTTTGCTGCGCACCACAGGAGGATAGGCCGACAACCCGCCTGATGCCGGAGTTTTTAAGCGCAGCTACATAATTGGCAAGCACGCGCCTTGCATCCGCAAGCATATCCTTGGATGTCATGCTTTCGGGCGTCAGCAGCAATGCGGTATCTGCGCCGTCAAAAGCCTTTTTTAACGATTCTTCATCAAAGTAATCGGCAACGACATCTTCACTGTGTTGCGCTTTGGCTGTAAGCTGTTGGGGCGCATGGTGGAAAACCCTGCGCACAGGTTTTCCCTTGCTTTCCAGCAGCGCTGCAACACGGGAGCCTACCTGACCGCCCGCGCCTAAGATAATGTTCATATCAAATCCTCCACTTCAAACGTCTGTCTGCAAGTCATGCAAGTTGATTATTTCACAGCCCTTGCTTTTATAGTACGCCAACATTTCGTCGATTTTCTTTTTGTCATAGCTGGTGATGCAATCCGACAGGACAGCAACGCCATATTCCGCTTTGCGCAGGTTGTAGCATGTGGATTTCACACAAGCAACGGCATCCGCGCCTGCAATGTAGAAATCATGTATTTCATTTTCGCGGATAAACTGCGCAAACGCCTCGCTGCTCAACGCATTACCTTTGTATTTTGTGAAAACATGCTGCGAAACCATCTTTAAGTCCGGGGTCAGCTCCGCGCCGCGTGTGTTGGGCTTGAATGTCCTTGTGCCATCGGATAAATTCTCATGCCGTATGTAAACAACATGAATGTCATTATCAGCCGCCCAATCTATTGCGGCATTGATGTTGCCGATGATTTCCTTATAGTTCGTGGTTATGTCGTTTTGAATATCTATTACCACCAAGGCTTTTTTCTGCATCGTGTTATCTCCTGACTGATTGATTTGCTTACAAAACCATTGTACGATATGATTGTTGACAACTGTATGGCAACAATTTATTGTGAAGAAAAGAATTTTGAAAGGCGGCCGCCAAGTGAAAATCGACAGGCTTGTTAGCATGATTATGATGCTCCTTGAAAAAGAGCGGATAGGCGCACAGGAGTTGGCGGACAGGTTTGAGGTTTCCACCCGCACAATTTACCGCGATATCGATTCTATAAACATGGCGGGTATCCCCGTGCGCTCAGTGCCGGGGGTGGGTGGTGGTTTTGAAATCATGAAGGAATACAAAATTGATAAAAAGGTGTTTTCGGCA
>JAJDHH010000081.1 GCA_030266105.1 Eubacteriales bacterium OttesenSCG-928-K08 | reverse complement strand
GCCTTCATCAATGGAATATACCTTGCCGCCAACCATAATATCCAAAGAGCCTTTTAACACATATATACATTCTTCCGCATTGTGGGATACACTTTCTTCGCTGCTCCAGCTGCCCGGGTTCAGCTTATGATACAAAAGCAGAAAATTGGAGCTTGCAACCTGCCCTGAGCCCATCGGTGTCAAAAACTCATACACAACATTGGTGTCGGGCAGTTCAATCTTCTGCCTGTTGTTCGCATAAACCACGGCGGATTGCCTGTCGTTCTCCTCGAGGAATGTAAATATCGGCGCCTCCAACGCCAGCGCCACTTTACGCAGCGTTGATAGGGATGGATCCACCATATCCCGCTCAAGCTGGGAAATATAACCCGGCGTTGTTTGGGTTTTTGCCGCAAGCTCGCTCAGCGTCATTGATTTGTTCAGCCTAAGCTGCCTGATTTTTGATCCGATCATGATTTACCGCCTTTGCCATCCCCATTACCGTGCTGATCTATGCCGGGTGATATGCACGAGATGGCCATAACAGTTTTAGCGCCGCCATTAAACAGCTTATAGGGAACATTTTCTTTTATAAATATGCTATCGCCGTTTTCAAGCTGGTAGGATGTGTTTTCAAGGAATACCGTGAGCGAGCCCTTCATCACAAACAGGCATTCGTCAAAGCGATTTTGCACATATTCGTCATTATTTCGCGGGTTAACCTGCACCAGAAACAGCTCGGTTTTGTTGCCATTCTCTTTTGCCACCGGGGAAATACATGTATATGTGATGCTGCTCCCGGCGCGATTATAGGCAGGCTGCTCACCACGGCGGGTAATAATGGGCGCTTTAAATTCTTCATCGAAAAAAGAATACATGTGCGCTTCCAGGGTAAATGCAATTTTTTGCAGCGTGGCAACGGAAGGTTCAACAATATTGCGTTCAACCTGCGAAATATAGCTGGGCGTTACCCCCACTCCAAACGCAAGGTCATTCATCGTCATATTTTTTTCTTTACGAATAGTGCGTATCTTATCGCCAATCATGCTAACTTCCTTTTGTGGTGCATACATAGTCTATTTTATTCTATGCAATACCTTGGTTATTGTCAACGAAATAAATAATAAAACATTTTAGGATAATACCCATAAAAAACGAGAAGGATTTGCACAAATTTTGTCTCCTTTTATGATTTGCGCATGTTGCATATTGCGATATTTCGGCTTTTTATGATGTTCACGGAGCTAGAACAGTAACATTTGTATAATTTAATTATATAATAAAATATTTAATTATTGCTTTATTGTTGCTTTTTATATATGATAAGTACATCAAGTAAATCCCCTGGCATATTCTGCCCCAAATCCGGGCATCCGTGAAACCGACTTCATTTGAAAGGAGCATTTTATGAGTAACTGCAAATTGGAGAATCTTCTGGACCAACAAGAAATACAAATGCTTATGAGTGAATGGCAGGTGCCGGGCGTCAGTATAGGCATCGTGCACAATGGTGAGGTTCTGTTGCAACAGGGCTTTGGCTACAGCGATCTTGAAAAGCAGATACAGATGACGGAAAACACCGTAATGCCCATAGGCTCCACCAGCAAATCGTTTACGGCGCTTGCGCTTGGCATGCTTGTGGATGAGGGCCTGCTCGATTGGGACGCACCGGTGAGGCAATATGTGCCGTGGTTTGAAATGTATGACAAACGCGTCAGCGATCTTGTTACTGTACGCGATTTGCTTTGCCACAGAACAGGCCTGCCCAATCATGATGTGCACGGTGTTTTTTCCAATAAAACACGCAAGGAAATGGTGCACGATATTCGCTATTTGCAGCCAAACACCTCTTTTCGCACAAAGCTGCATTACCAAAACCAAATGGTGATGCTCGGCGGCTACATCATTGAAGCAATAACCGGAAAAACATGGGAAGAATTTGTTCGCACACGCGTTTTTGAAAAACTTGGCATGCAGCGCTCCGTTTTCTCTCTGGATGATATGAAAACGTTCGATGCCTATTCCCTGCCCTATTCTCCGGGGCCCGATGGCGCTATGGTTACAAATTATATACCTATTGTCGGCATGGGGCCTGCGGGCGCCATCAATTCCACTGCGGCGGACATGGTAAAATACCTGCAATTGCAGCTTGGGCGAGGCCAATTTGGCGAGATGCGGCTTGTATCCGAAGCAAACCTTTCGCAGATGCACTCCGCACAGATGCTTGGAAGCCCATATTTCTGGAAATTCGACGAAATCTCTCCCGCTAACTATGGCCTTGGTTGGTTCGTAGATAGCTACCGCGGCCATAAAATGGTCAGCCACGGTGGAAACACACGCGGTTTCTCCGCACTAATGACTCTCCTGCCAGATGAAAACTTTGGCATAATCATGTTGAGCAACATGGATACCAGCTTCATGATATACGCCTTAACGTATAACATACTGGATCGTATGCTGGGACTTTCCCCAATTGACTGGCCAACCAAGATCAAAGCCGCGCTTGAGCCTCTTTTTGCAGGCGGCCGCATGATGATGGAGCAGCGTGCAAAAGAGCGCGTGGAAGGCACAAGCCCCTCTCATCCGCTCGCTGCCTATGCAGGGGTGTATGAACATCCCGCGTATGGTTCAATTGATATACAGCACGATGGCAGCAGCCTTAAGGGAAACTATAACGGATATGAACTCCTCATTAACCACTATCATTATGATACGTTTGATATTCTCATTTTGGCGATGAACCTGCCATACCTTATAACCTTCCAGGCAAACGCACAAGGTAAAATTGACCAAATTGTTGTGCAATTCGAACCAACAGTTGACCCGATCGTATTCAAACAAAAAGCGTAACAAGCCAAAACAGATTATTAGTCATAAAAATTATCCCCGCCTTGCCAACCATTTGGAAAAGCGGGGATAATTTTATGTTCATTACAACTCCATGCTTTTCGACGCTCCCGCTATTTCTCATACACCAAATTGGTGATTAAAAAAACACGGCTGTCAGGATAAACTGCCCAGTTATATGTGCCTGAGCTGTATTTTTTTTCTTTGTACCATTCGTGCATCCAATCGCGAAGGTTTTCTGAAATCGTCTCATATTGATCGTCGGTTTCAAGCTTACCTGTGATGGAGGTTGTATCCCCATTTTCCACCGCACGATCCAGCAAAGAGTAAAGCGCCTCCTGCACGCGGGTGCCCGCGGGTATATATGTATCGGTCATAGCGAAGTAGTTATACGTTTTGTCGTTGCAGGCCGGTGGAATTATCGTTGTGTGAAAAATTTGGTCGAGCGTGCGGTTTTTGTACATTTCCGCATCTGTTACGTTAAAATAAGCATATGCCGAGCCAATCGGCAGCTCATCGTTATCATCATCAGGATCATCCCATGTAGCATCCAATTGATAATAGCTACCGCCAATCTTTGCAGCGTTCCACGAATGGCGCTCAACCTTTTCGGGAGAGCTTTCAGTGGCGGGGGTTCGCGCCTCGCCAGTGAGTATTAAGCTATCAATTCCGGCGCGGCGCAGCGTCAGGTTAAGCGCCTGGCTGTAACCTTCGCAGCGCGCCTGCCCAAGAACGAGCGCACCGTAAGCCGTGCCTGTGTGCGGGCCTTCCTCAAGGTATGTGCAGCCATACATCAGCCGCTCATAAATGAGCTTTTCTGTTTCGTATTCGCTTAAATCCTCTGTGCTCAAAAGCCAACGGTTTATTACCGCATCCACTTCTTTTATTGCGCTTTCGTAAAGATCCTGCGCCATCCAGTAGGTGGGCTTTA
>JAJDHH010000080.1 GCA_030266105.1 Eubacteriales bacterium OttesenSCG-928-K08 | reverse complement strand
GTCAAGCGAGCTCATATTAAAGAAGGGGTATGTCTGGGGAAACGTAGTTTCCCCGACTTTACATAAAATAATTTCCCGTCGGCGCAGTATGCGCCGATACCTGCAAGAAAGCATATTGCAATTAAACCCCGCCTGTGCTAGAATGACACAAAATAACTGCAATGAAAAGGTTGGGCCTATGCCCAGCGTGCTAAAAGAGAAGGCCGCCGGTTAAAAACCGCGCTGGAAGCGGCCTGCACGCAGCATAATCGCCCCTTCGCCTTGGAGCAGCCGCCGGTGAATCCCTCTTTGTTCAGGGTGCGTAGTTGGCGGCGGGTTGGCCCGATACAGCCAAAGCCATTTGAATGAATGGTTAAAGCCCCGCTCCTGGCGGGGGAAATTGGGTGGTACCACGTGCGTTACGCGCTTCGTCCCGAAGGATCGGGATGGTGTGCGTTTTTTTATTTTAAAATGATTTTCCAACCACAGGCAAAAAGGAGGAAACATTATGCTTGAAAAACTGGAACAAATTCGCCTCGCGGCGCAGCAGGCGCTGTTAAAAGCCGAAAGCCCGCAGGAGCTTGAGGCGCTGCAGCTATCTTTGCTTGGCCGCAGCGGCCAGCTCACGGAGATACTTCGCACGATGGGTAAGCTCCAAAAAGATGAACGCGCAAAGGTTGGGCAAGCTGCCAACAAGGTCAAGCGCGAGCTTGAAGCGGCGATTGCCGAGCGCACCACACAGCTAAGCGAGCTTCAAAAAGCACAGCGCCTTGCGCAGGAAAGGCTCGACATAACCGAGCCGGGCAAGGTTTTGCGCCCGCGTGGCCGCCTGCACCCCATGACAAAAACGTATCGTGAAATCCGCGATGCGCTCATCGGCATGGGCTTTATCACATTCGATGGCCCGGAGGTTGAGCTTGATGAAAACAACTTCACGCTCGTTAACATGCCGCCGGATCATTCCGCGAGGGACATGCAGGACACTTTCTACATCAACGACCGCGTGGTGCTAAGAACACACACGACTCCCTGCGAGGTGCGCGCGCTAAAAACGCTCAAGCCACCATTTCGTGTGGTTGTGCCGGGGCGCTGCTTCAGGGTGGATGAGGTGGATGCAAGCCATTCCCCAATTTTTATGCAGATGGAAGGGCTTGTGGTTGACCGCAACATCACAATGGCCGACCTCAAGGGCACGCTGGATACCTTTGTGCATGCGGTGTTTGGCGAGGATGTTAAAACGCGCCTTCGCCCAAGCTATTTCCCATTCACGGAGCCTTCGGGGGAGATGGATATCTCCTGCACAATCTGCAAGGGTAAGGGCTGCCGCGTTTGCAAGGGCACGGGTTGGCTCGAAATACTCGGCTGCGGCGTGACAAACCCGCACGAAATCGAAAACTGTGGGCTTGACCCGCATGAATGGAGCGCATTTGCCTTTGGCCTTGGCGTTGACAGGGTGACAAGCCTTAAATACGGCATCACCGACATACGGCTTGAGTATGAAAACGACGCGCGCTTCCTGCGGCAATTCTAGGAATGGGAGGAAAAGAGAATGAAGCTGCCCTTAAAATGGCTTAAAGAATACACCGACTATGAAGTGACCCACGAAGAATTTGTGGAAAAAATGATGTGGCGCGGCTTTGAAACAGCCGCTGTCCTGCCGGAACTTGCGGATGTTTCAGGCGTGGTGGTTGGCCTTGTTGTTAATGTGGAGGATCACCCGGATTCCGACCACCTGCATGTTTGCACGGTTGGCGCGGGCGAGGGTGCGCTTAGGACAATCGTCTGCGGCGCGCCAAATGTGGTTCCCGGCATGTTTGCGCCCGTGGCGCTGCCGGGGGCAAAGCTTCCCGGCGGCATTGAAATCACGCCCACCAAAATGCGCGGGGTTTTAAGCGAAGGTATGCTCTGCTCGGGCAAGGAGCTTGGGCTGACAAACGCGGATTATCCCGGCAGCGAGGTTGATGGCCTGCTCGCGCTTGTTGGCGAGCAAACGCCGGGCACGCCAATCGCAAAGGCGCTCGATATGGACGATGTGATATTCGACATCGAGCTCACCCCCAACAGGCCGGATTGCAACAGCATAATCGGCATTTGCCGCGAGGCGGCGGCGGCTCTTAACAAACCCTACCGGGAAAAGCCCATCCGCCAGGTGGCCTCAAGCGGCCACACGGATGCTAAGGTAACGGTTGAAAATCCGGAGCTTTGCCCGCGTTATGCCGCAAGGGTTGTGACGGACATTAACATCGAACCATCACCCGCATGGATGCAAAAAAAGCTGAGGAGCGTGGGCTTGAGGGCAATCAACAACATAGTTGATATCACAAACCTTGTTATGGTGGAGTATGGCCACCCAATGCACGCGTTTGACCTTGCCTGCGTGAGCGGCGGGCACATCGTTGTGCGAAACGCTATTGACGGCGAAAAGGTGCGCACGCTCGACAGCAAGGAGCGCAATGTGGATTCACAGATGCTGCTCATTGCAGACCCCACAAAGGGCGTGGGCATCGCGGGCGTGATGGGCGGCGAAAACTCCGAAATCAAACCCGAAACAAAAGAGGTGCTTTTTGAGGCGGCTGTGTTTAAACCAAGCAATATCCGCCAAACGGCGAGGAAGCTTCGCCACACAACCGACGCTGCCGCCCGCTTCATAAAGGGGGTTGAGCCGGTGACGGCCATGCTTGCGCTTGACCGCGCAATCGAGCTGGTGGATGAGCTTAAGGCCGGGCGCGTGGTGGGCGAAACGATCGACGTTTGTTCCGCCGATGTGCGCGACCGTGAGATCGACGTGAGTGTGGAGCACATCAACCGCATACTCAACACAAAGATTTCCGCCGATGAAATGGCGCAAATGCTTTTGAGCCTGCAGATACCCACGCAGGTGAATGGCGATCTGCTGCACATCCACGTGCCGCATTACCGTGTGGACATTGAAAGCGGGCTTGAGGCGGATTGGGATATCGCCGAGGAAATCGCCCGGGTATATGGTTATTACAACATCAAACCCACACTCATGCAGGGCGACACTTTCCAGGGCAGGCGCACGCCGGAATTTGTGCTTGAGGATACCGTTAAGGATACGCTTGTTGCACTTGGCGCATACGAAATGTACAACTACAATTTCACAGGCCCCGCCGTGCTTGATGCGCTGCTGCTTGGCGAAAAAGACGAAAAGCGCCTTGCAGTCAAAATCCTGAACCCATTTGGCGAGGATCAAAGCCTGATGCGCACAACGCTCATCCCCGGCATGCTGCGCGTGGCCGCCACAAACCTCAACCGCCGCACAGAGCAAACCCGCTTTTTTGAGGTTGGCAATGTGCATATCGATAATAATCCAACGCTTGCAGAGGAGCGCAAGCTTGTGGGCCTGCTTTTCTTTGGCGAGGGCGAGGATTTTTACACGCTCAAGGGCGCTGTTGAGGAGCTGTTGGATCAGCTTGGCATAAGCGATGTTTCTTTCAAGCGCGGCGGCGGGGAATATCTGCACCCGGGGCGCAGGGCGCTTGTGTATTCGGGCGAAACTCTCCTTGGCGAGCTTGGCGAGGCGCACCCGGATACCGCGGAGTTTTTTGATGTTAGCAGCCGCGCTTATGTGGCGGAGCTTTCGTTCAAGCTTTTGTTTGAGCTTTGGGGCAAAACGCCCACTTATGAGCCGCTGCCGCGCTACCCCGTTGTGCAGCGCGATGTTGCGGTGACTGCCGATGAAGCAGTGGAGGCCGCGGCGCTCAAGGCCGTGATTGAGCAGGCCCCGCTTGATGTGATAATCGAGCAGGTGGAATTGTTCGATGTTTTCCGCGGCGGCAATGTGCCTGAGGGTAAAAAGAGCCTTGCGTATTCGTTCACGCTGCGCGCGAACGACAGAACGCTTAACGATGAGGATATCACCGTGGCGATGCAGGCTGTGATAGATGCGCTTGCTAAAGCAGGGGCTGTGCTCAGGGCGTAGGGGGAATAGAGGTATCGGTTCCTTCGGAACCGACGGGGTTTTATTTTATTTAATAGCGGGCGGGCTTCGCCCCCCGCACCCCCTGCGTTAACAATTGCGGGCTTGC
>JAJDHH010000008.1 GCA_030266105.1 Eubacteriales bacterium OttesenSCG-928-K08 | reverse complement strand
AGAGCTTCTTCATGAAAGCTAGGCTTATGCCTACGCGCATTTTTTAGCTATTAGGAAAGCGAATATAATACGCCTTATCGCTAAGAATACTGAATAAAACTCAAATAACTCTTGCATCCGCAAATAAAATGCAGTACTATAAGCAGGAGTTATTTTGTGACCAAATAGGTTGCTGGGTAGCCTGTAAAATATATTATAATAAAAGGAGAAATAGCAATGGCAGTTCAAGTTGGCATCAATGGCTTTGGCCGTATCGGCCGCCTGGTTTTCCGCGCTTCCGTAGCCAATCCTGCGGTGGAGGTTGTAGGCATAAACGACCCGTTCATCGACCTTGAATACATGGTTTACATGCTCAAATACGACACCGTGCATGGCGTTTTTCAAGGCACAATCGAAATGAAAGGCGACAAGCTTGTTGTTAACGGCAAGGAAATTTCCGTGTTTGCTTGCATGAATCCTTCCGAAATTCCGTGGAGCTCCTGCGGCGCGGAATATATCGTTGAATCAACCGGCGTGTTCACCACAACCGATAAGGCCTCCGCGCATTTTGCCGGCGGCGCAAAAAAGGTTGTCATTTCTGCTCCCTCAGGCGATGCGCCGATGTTTGTTATGGGCGTAAACCAGGACAAATACACAAGCGATATGAAGGTTGTATCCAACGCTTCCTGCACAACCAACTGTTTGGCTCCTCTTGCCAAAGTCATTAACGATAACTTTGGCATAGTAGAAGGCCTTATGACCACCGTGCACGCGACCACCGCCACACAGAAGACGGTTGACGGCCCTTCCAATAAGGATTGGCGCGGCGGCCGTGGCGCGGCATTCAACATCATCCCCAGCTCCACTGGCGCTGCAAAGGCCGTTGGCAAGGTTATTCCTGAGCTTAATGGCAAACTGACAGGTATGTCCTTCCGCGTACCTACGGCGGACGTTTCCGTTGTTGATTTGACATGCCGCCTCAACAAAGGCGCTTCCTATGATGAAATTAAGGCCGCAATGAAGTCTGCTTCGGAAAGCGAACAGTTTAAGGGCATCATAGGCTACACGGAAGACAAGGTCGTTTCCTCCGACTTTATCACCGACGCCCGTACATCCATATTCGATGCGGATGCAGGCATCAGCCTCAACGATAACTTTGTAAAACTCGTTGCATGGTATGATAACGAGTGGGGTTATTCCAACAAGGTTCTCGACCTTATCGCACACATGGCAAAGGTTGATGGCTAAAACATTTAACATAAATAGAACCCGGCAAAAGCCGGGTTCTATTTATATTAAATAAGCTCGCCCACAGTCACTTCCTGCCCCTTTTGCGCAATCCCCTCCATAAGCCTGCCTTCATCCAGCTGGCCTATCACGCGCAAATCATCATCCACAATCAACAGCAAGTTATAAACCGAGGCGCTAAGCTGCCTAAGCGCTATATATGCCTGCATGTTTTTTTGAACAACAAACTGGCGCATTGCAATGGGTTCCCCGCGGGCAAGGGTTTCACGCCTTTGCAAAATGGATGTTACCTGTGCCTGTGGCAGAGTTCGCATTTCTTTTAATGCGCATAGTGGCAAGAAAACACCCATCATCCACAAAAACGGATTAAATGCCCCTAGCATAGCCAAATAAACCGCAAACCCCAGCAGCACAGCGCCCAAAACTATTCCAGCCCACGCAGTTATCAATGTGGCCGTTCGAAGCCGTATTGCTTTTGAAAGAACGGCCCTTGTCATCCTCCCCCCATCAAGCGGCAGCACCGGCAAAAGATTAAACAGCGCTAATATCATGTTAGCGCGCAAAAAATAATCAAGCGGCAGATTTGGCCAATACAATAGCGCCACAGCTACCCCACCCGCAATGCTCAGGCTGCACAACGGCCCTGATGCCGCAATCAAAAAATCTGCCAAAGGCGAGCGTGTTTGTTTAGACAATTTTGCAACTCCCCCAAACGGAAGCAGCTCCACACTATCCACACCATAACCCAAAGCATGCGCAACAATCGCGTGACTAAATTCATGCAGCGACAACGCCAAAAAAGCAAGCGCGATTTCTTTTAGCAAACCCAATAGGCCCGCCCCAACAAAAACAACAATCAGCAATGGGTGCAGGCGTATTTGCGTTTTGCCTATGCAAAAAAGCCTCATTGAACTATGTTAAGATAGGTTTCGGGCGGCTGCGGCGCCCCGGATAGCAAAAAGCAAACGCGCAATGTCCCTTCCTCGCCAAGCGCACCAAGAGTATCCTGCTTGCGTATAGGCTGCCCTTGCTCAACATTAACTGTTTCCAGCCCATAATAAATGGTCTCAAGCTCACCGGCATGCGCAATGCGCACATATTGCCCCAGCACGGTGTCTTCGCCAATCGCACGCACCTCACCCGCTGCGGCGGCAACCACCTGCGCGTTTGGCGCGCCATCCCACTCGGCATAGTTTGTTTCCTCATTCACCGAAACATAAGGCGCAATTACAGGCACAGCCATTTTCGATCCGCTGGAGAACACCGCCAGTACATCCGGAATCTCCACAAACTGGAGCTTGCCGAGAATTTCCGTCATGTCGCTTTCTTCATTTACTGCAACGCGCACACCCGACACCATTTCCGCTGCGGCAGGAATATCCAACGCTTTCATGGTGAACACCATTGCGCACGCAAAAACACAAATGCCGACCTTAACAACCGTTGAAATCGGCACCCTTCTTGCGGCTTTTTGCTTATCGCGCTGTGAAAAGGCGCGCACCTGTTTGCGCCTTGCCCCATAACCGCTGCGTCGCCCATTATATGAACTTTTAGAATATGAAAATTGCTTTCTCGGCGCAAAATTTTTGGCCGCGCCTATTTCTTCCGATGTAAATGGCGTTACGCCCATACGCTCATTCGTCATATTATCCCCCGCATATAGTTTGCTTTTATGCAAATATATGCACGAACGTATGGAATTACGCCGGATTTTGTATTGCGCTATCGCTTTACTTGCCGTCTCATCCAAACATTTAAGATTAGCCCCACAGCAAGCATGTTTGTAAGCATATTTGAACCCCCATAGCTCACAAAGGGCAAGGGAATGCCTGTTACCGGCATAAGCCCAATTGTCATGCCGATATTTTCAAAGACATGCGCCAGCAGCATGCCAACACAGCCAATTGCCATGCAAGTCCCAAAATGATCCTTTGCGCGAAGGGCCACCCAAAACCAGCGGAATATCAGCAGGAAGTATAGTACGATAAGCACAGTTCCGCCAACAAAGCCAAAACCTTCCGCTATGCCGGAAAATATAAAATCGGTATGCCGCTCGGGCACATGCTTAAGCTGCGCAAGTGTTCCCTCAGTAAAATAGCCCTTACCATACATCTGCCCGGAGCCAATAGCGATTTTGCTGTTGTTCACGTGCATTCCAGCATCCAGCAAATCCTCACCGGGGTTCAAAAACACATTTATGCGGTTTCGCTGATCATCGCTGAATAAATAATAATAACTAAGCGGCGCGATCGCCGCAAACGCACCTACAGCCGCTAAAATATACTTCCAGCTGATTTTCGAAATAAAAAGAATGCAGACAAATATCGCCAAATAAACAACCGCCGTTCCTAAATCCGGCTGTGCAAGCACCAGCACAAATGGAGGAGTAAAATAAAGGCACAGCACACCCACGCTTTTTAGCGTTTTAATCCCGCCTTCCTTTTCCACAATGTCGGAGGAAAGCTTTGCCAGCATAACCATAAGCGTGATCTTGCAAATTTCGGAGGGCTGGAAGGCGCGGGTGCTGATTGTGAACCAGCCCACCACCCCTCGGGTTGTTTTTTCAGTCAGCAACAATATCGCCAACAAGGCCACATTTGCAAGATAAACGTATTTAATCAGCGAGCGGAAAATTTCGTAATCGATCGCCACAAGAACAAGCATTGCAGCAAGGCCGACTAGGAAGTTGACAACCTGCTTTTGCACATAATAAAGATTTAGCTTTTCGCGGATGCCTGCAAAACCGACTTCCTCGCCGGTAAAAGGCTCGGCCATTACATTGGCAATCGTAACAAGGCCAATGAACACTAAAACCAAAACCAGAATGATTGTCATCCAGTCTATACTTTTTGCTTTTTGCTTTGCAGGACGCTCACTTCGCATTGCCTATCCTTCCAAATGCCGTGGTTTTCCCTCCCCCGCCCCGGCGTCAGTTGAGCTCAAACCAAGCTCGAACCTGTTGATCGATCTGCACATATTTATCCAGGGTTGTTAAGCGCACGATTGGCATGTTCAGCTTAGAGACCTCAGGAACGGTTTCACCGTTTAGTATTCTATCCAGCAGCATCAATGATTGCGCACCCGCTTCATAGTATGGCTCAATAACCATCGCATAAATATCGTTATCACGCATCAGTGCAATCGTATCCTCATTAAGCCCATAACCCGCAACTGAAATAACGATGGATTTTATTAACCCCGATGGAATAGGCGTAGGCCCTGGCGCTGCTGCCAGCGAGTTTTCTGCGTTCTGCGCATTATCCTCGGGTGCGCCGCTTTTAAACAATTTTATCGCCTGCTCGCGCGCCTTAACGGCAATCAGCGAACCATCGGCATCCGTGCAGAATAGCCCTTTAATATCCCTGTTCCACAGTATATACTGCGCCAATTCATCAATGGCGCTTTGCTGATCGGTTGCTGTTCTCTCAAAATAAGCGACATTATATTGGGGATAATACGTTTCGATCGCTGAAACAAAACCTTCGTATGTTTGCACAGGTGAACGCCCATACACTAATATTTTCCCCGCCTTGCACTCACGCTCCACCATTCGCTCGGCCACACTTAGCGCAACCTCTTCAACATAACCCTGAAGGTCGGCAACCACATTTGCGCTTAAGCCCTCGCCCGACGCCGAATAATACGGCACAACCACAGGCAGGCCAACCTGCGCAGCACGCGCAACCGCCTGAGCGTTACGGTCGTTCTGGCTCCAGATAATAAGGCCCACGCAGCCTTCGAGCTTCGCCTCGTCCACTGCCTCAACGGCTGCCGCGCCTTCCGCCGCATAATAAAGCTTGGCGGGGTAACCCATAGTTTCCGCTGTGCGCAAAAAACCATGCTGCACTGTGCAAAGCCCAACATCACGAATATTGGGCACAATAAACCCGACAAGCGATTGCGAAACTGAAAGCATGGGCTTATGCGTTTCCTGCTGCAGGCCCTCCTGTTGCTCGTTTTGAAGTTCTTCGTTGGTCTTAACCGGTTGTTCGTTTTGTTTGCAGCCAAACAAAGGCAACACCAAAATTATCGCCAGCAAAACGGCAATGTATCTTACTTTCGAAATCTTCATCAAGCCCTTCTCCTCGCCTATGGCGATAAAATCAAGCTGTATTCGAGTGTCCCTCGGCATATCTGCTATTTTACATCAATAAGCTTCCTGTGTCATCCAAATGGCATTAAGTTTTACAACCCATACATAATCAAAAAAGTGGCGTAACCACTTTTTTGATCGTCTATGTTTATATTACATATTTCGCATTTGTCTTTGGTCTGCAATCCAACTCCTGTTTTTTCTGCTCAAAACCAGGCTTGCCAAGCAGCGCATATGTCGCGTTTTTCCCTTCCTCCACGCCAGGTTGATCAAAAGCATCGATATCCAGCAGCTCACCCGCAAATGCGGTTTGCACTTCGAACATGTACAATAGCTGGCCGACAGTAAACTCGTTTACTTCGGGTAAGGTGATCGTGTGGCTCAAATGCCCGCTTTTTTGCACAGCATACTCTGTTGCCAGCTGCTCGGCACGAATAAGCTCGTTTAAGCTGTGTCCGCCTAAAAACGCCACATCCGGAATATCAGAAAAACCTTCCGGAATAGCAAACTCCGCACGATATTTATCCACACCCAGGAAAGTAATCACCTTATCAAACGGGCCTTGCGTATATAATTGCACCTGACTATGCTGATCCGTAACCCCAAGCGCTTTAACAGGGGTTTGGCCGACAAACACTTCGTTGCCTTGATTATCGTAACGTTTGCCAAGGGATTCCGCCCAAAGCTGCGCATACCAATCGGCCATGTATTTAAGTGAGTCCGCATAAGGCATCATAACTGAAATATTGCAGCCCTTTTGCATTGCGATATATTGCTGCACGGCAAGCATAAATGCAGGGTTTTTCCAAACATCTTCCGCTACGCAAAGTTCGTCCATATATTTTGCACCGGCAAGCAGTTCTTTAATGTCGATCCCACAAACGGCAGCAGCAAGCAGGCCAACAGGGCATAGTTCGCTAAAGCGGCCACCCACACCATCCGGCACATAAAACGTTTTAATGTTAAGCTTCTGTGCAATTTTGATGAGATTTCCTTTTTCCCTGTCGGTAGTGGCGATTATGTGCTCGTTTATCCTGTTTTTGCCCACGCGCTGCTCAAGCAGCGACACAATAATCAGCAGCTGCGACATTGTCTCGCTTGTCCCACCCGATTTTGTGATTACGTTGAACATCGTCTTTTCAACATCGATCACATCAAGCAGCGCCGCCATACGCTCAGGGTCAACATTGTCCTCTACAAAAAGGCGCGGCCCGCCCCTTTGCTCTTTGGGAAGATCGTTGTATCGCAAATGCCGCAGCGCCTGATGCACCGCAATCGGCCCAAGTGCGCTTCCGCCAATGCCAAGCACAACAAAGTTTTCAAAGCGTTCGGATACGCCGCGCGCAGTTTCTATTATTTCTTCCACAACATCATCCTGATTATATGGAAGCTCCCGCCATTTCATTTGGCCTCTTTTTTCCTTCATGGCAGTCGTGGCAGCCGCAATTTTGCCCGCAAGCGCACTAATATCTTCCTCGCACACGCCGGGTCTGCCCGGCGCGTTTATCATCATGCCGTTAAAATCCACTCGAAGGCGCATGGCATCCTGCCAAGTTTTATCTTCATACCGCATAAAAAACCTCCCGTAATCGTTGTGCTTTATTATATTTATCCTATGCAGCGCCGCACATATTCAAAGCTTTGCTGCAACTGTTCATTTGAATCAAACATATCGCTATAAACCTCCACAAACGCCGGGCCGGCATAACCCACCTGATGGAGCGCCTGCTTGAGCGCCAGCAAGTCACATTCCCCCTCACCCGGCAAAAGGGGAATTGTCTGCCCTGATGCCAAGTAGGTATAGTCACAAATATGCAGGTTTACCAAATGGTCGCCTACCGAGCGCAAATATTCAAGCGGAGGGTATCCGCTGCGCGCGGCCTGCTTAATATCCAATGTGAAACGCAAATCATCCGCCTTTGTTGCTTCCAGCAGCCTTAGCCCAAACTCCGGCTTGTTAAAAAGGCACCAACTAACGTTTTCCCATGCGAGCGTCAATCCATACTCTTTTGCAATTTCGCAAAGCTCCTGCGTGAGCGGGCCAATACGCTTTAGCTCCATGTTTTTGACCACGCCATTTTGGCTTGCAGGGCCGTGGATTACATAACAGCTCGCCCCAAGCTCCTTGCCCGCTTTTACAACAAGCTCAAACATCTTAAACGCATCCGCCCGCTGGCGTGGGTGCAGCGAAAAAAGCTGCGATTCAAATTGCGAGCCAAGCGGATGCACGCTATATACATCAAGCTTCGCCTCTTGCAAACACTGCTTGAGATATAAAACATACTCGCTCTGGTATTCGCTAAATGTATTCAAGAACACTTCGCAACAGCTTGCGCCCATGCCCGCGATTATTTGTGGTATATCCTCCAAGGCATATTTATTAAAAAAACTCGCTGTTGAAATTCCTATTTGCAAACCTGCATCCTCCAGTCAATTCCAAACAAGTATAACATTTCACAGGGCCGAATTAAAGAAATATTCTTCCGCCAAAAATGTGTATATGCTATACTATGCGTATGGCAAACAAACCGCAATCATTTGAAAAGTCAAACGGATATAAAAAAGAACTAAAGCGCCTTTTGTGGCTGTTTTTGATAATTCCCATTGTGCTGTTCAACAAGCTGGCCCCGCTTATCCCCGAAACCGTGGAGGTTTTGTTTAGCCGGGGACTTTTCCCTGCCGTTAGTGTTGTTTGGAACGCCATATTTGGTGTTTTTCCTTTCTCCTTTGCGGAACTTCTTTTATATTGCCTCGTTTTAGGTGTGCCAACGTTAATCATATTTTCGTTAGTGCGCGCAATAAAAGACAAAACAAGGTGGGCTAAATTCTTTCATATCCTCATCAGCCTTTTAATAACCGCCTGTGTTGCCTGGAATGCGTTCTATTTGCTGTGGGGGTTAAACTACTCCAGGCTCACGCTTGATAAAACACTCTCGCTAAATGTAAAAGAGCGGCCTGTTGATGAGCTTGAAGCCGCCTGCCATGCCCTTGCAACAACCGCAAACGCGCTGCGTGTTGAGCTTGCTGAGGATGAAAACGGCGTTTTTATTTATACAGCGCCCATACAGGATGTTTTCAAATCCATTCCAACCGCCTATCGCAACCTTAGCGCTGAATTTCCGATGTTCGATCGTTACATTGCCCAGCCCAAAAAGGTGTTTTTTAGCGAGGGTATGAGTTGGATGGGAATATCGGGCATATACATTCCCTTTACTGCTGAGGCAAATGTAAATACTCATCAGCCGCCGCTGCTTATTGCAAGCTCCGCCGCGCACGAAAGCGCCCACGCAATGGGAATTGCCCGGGAGGACGAGGCAAATTTCGTCTCATATCTTGCATGTACGTTTTTAAACGACAAAGCGGTGAACTACTCCGGCGTTATGCTGGCGCTAATAAATTGCGGCAACCAGCTTTACCGTGCGGATGCACAAAAATACTACGCGCTATACGAAACCTACAGTGAAGCAATGCACAGGGATTTATCCAACTATAGCCTCTACTGGAAAGCATACGAAGGGCCCGTGCAGGAAAGCATGGATCGTGTAAACGACAGTTACTTAAAACACAATAACCAGGAAAGCGGCATAAAAAGCTATGGTGAAATGGTGGATCTGCTGCTTGCATGGTTTGAGCTGCAGGGGCTATATTCTTAAACTATACGGCACAGACAACACCCCGGGCAAACAAAGTGTTTCCCCGGGGTGTTGCTATTGTGTCGCGGTTTTAATTAACGGCAAAAAGCGCTTCTCTTAAAATTTCACTCACTGTTGGGTGCGGGAACACCAGCTTTTGCAGATCCTTCACTGGAGCGCGGCTTTCGATCATCAACGATGCGGTGGGGATAATCTCCGAAGCATATGAGCCTATCATGTGCACGCCCAGCACACGGTTCTCCTTTTCATGAACAATAAGCTTAAAAATCCCGTTGCCATCCGCGTTTTCGGCAACATAGCGTCCCGAATAGCGCATCGACAGCTTAACAACCTTAACCTGAATGCCTTTTTCAAGCGCAGACTCCTCTGTTTCGCCTACGCAAGCGACCTCCGGGTTGGTGTAAATAACCGCCGGCACCGCCGAGTAACGCATGCAATCCGGATTGTTTAGCATGTGATTAACCGCAACCTCAGCCTCGCGGTATGCAGTATGCGCTAGCATGCTTTTACCGTTACAATCGCCCACAGCATATACATTTTTAATGTTAGTGCGCATGTGTGTATCAGTCACAATCGCACCCCGTTCTGTTTTGACATCCAGCGTTTCAAGGCCCAAGCCATCGATCACGGGTTTTCTTCCTGCGCTGAGCAAAACCACATCCGCCTCTATGCGCTCCCGCTCCCCAGCAATTTCTATTATGAGGCCACCATCGACAACCTCAACAACCTTTGCCCCCAGCTTAAAAACAACGCCTTTTTTTTGATATTCCTTCAAAAGCAGCGATGCAATTTCGCTTTCAGTCTGCCCGGCGATGTTCTCCAGCATTTCTATTACAGTAACGGCAGAACCTGCAGAACGATAATAGCTTGCCATTTCCAGGCCTATTACCCCGCCGCCAATAACAACAAAATTTGCGGGCGGCTCGCTAAGGTTGAGCACTTCGCGGTTTGTCAGCACAAAACCTCTATCCATCCCCTCCCTTAAGCCCGTGATAGGCGGAATGGCCGGTTTGGAGCCGGAAGCGATCAGGAGCCTGTCCGCCACATAGCGCTCACCATCCGCCTCCACGGCAAAACCATCCTGCGTTTTTCCCACAATGCTTGCGCGCTTAAGTATAACCTCAACACCATTGCTTTTAAGCGCAGAACGCACGCCTGCCACCAGTGTTCTCACAACCTTATCCTTGCGCTTAACAACCGCGCCCATGTCAAAAGTGACACCTTGCGATTTAACGCCATATGCCTCGCCAAACAAAGCATAATCATACACCTTTGCGCTGTGCAAAAGCGCCTTGCTGGGTATGCAACCCTCATTGAGGCAAACCCCACCCAAAGAGGCTTCCTCAAATAATTTCACACTCATTCCACCCTGCGCGGCCCGCTCCGCCGCAAGGTATCCACCGGGCCCTCCGCCAATTACGATCAAATCCGTTTTCATCGTTTTCACCTCATGCGCCGCTTGTATTCTATTTTTTCATAATAACATTTTGGCACGGCGCTATCAATACGAGCCGCGTTTTGCTCCGTGTTGTTTACTGAAGTGAATAAGCGTTTATGTTCGATTTTATCTGTTTTATTGCCCCTGTGGCACCCAGAACAGGCCCGTGTTTTGGTTAACCTCGGGCGCTCCGCCTTCCGTGGTGCTCTCAATAATCGCTTTTGCAAGATATGGCATGGCATTGAGCGCCTGCTCAAGCGTGCTCATGTTATCGCCCACCTCCACCAAAAGGCACTGGCTGGAAATGTGCTGGTTGTAGCGCCCAGTTTTTATGCGAATGTTTCGAACCATATCCGCATTCACGAGCGCAATTCGCTGGGTAATGGCGTTTGCAAGCGCATAATTGCTCTCAAAATCCGGCATTTCTTTAAAGCCTGTGCCCGTCGCCCCCTCGCCTGTGCCAACCACAAACATGAGCCTTGCAACCTGCTTGCCATCCGCCACGGCATATTTTTGCTCGCCGCCGGAATCGCGGTGCACATCAATAAACATCGTTATGGAAGGATACTTTTTCTTGTACGCCTTCATCGTTTCTTCGGAGCGACTATATGATGTTGCAAGCTTAGGCGGTTCATGATCTGTTGTGTCGTGAATGACATTGCAGCCATACTGCTCACGCAAAATTTTAGCAAGCAGCGCCCCTACAGCAACGATGCTTTTATCTTGCTCATAGGTTCGCCACTCTCCGCTTTCCACATATTTTGAAGAGCTGGTCTGTGTATATGCTTCCGTTGTGTGCGTATGGTAAATTAAAATGCGCGGCTCGTTTCCGCCTAGCGCAACTGCCTGCGGGGTTTTGGGCGAAAGCACTTCGATGCGCATTTGCTCGCCCACACCCTCATCAACATCCACAAGCGATATTTCAATACCGGATTTTTGTGCACCACTGTCGGCATCCGAGCCGACGGGCAGCATTTTTGAAATAGGCATTGCCGCCTGCACAACCCGCTGCGAGGCAGAGCCGCTTGACAACAGCATCACCCCAATAAGGCAAGCAACAAGTGCGCCCGCAGTAATCAGGCGCAAACCCAACTCGCTAACCCGATGCGTTCGTGCCGCCCTGCGGGGCGATTTTTTTTTGTTTATACGAAGCTTTTTGCGCTTTGTCCATGTCCTGTCCATGCTTAAGAGTATGCTAAGCTATGGCGAACTATGCTTTGCTAATTCTTGTGCTCACCAACAAATCAAGCCAGCAATTCTTCAACCTGCGAATAGTATTCTCTATGAAGGCCAATGTTAATTCCATCCGCAATTATTCCGGCCATATCGTTTATCACAGTATCAATATCTTTTGGCGTTACGATCATCGGCCCATAGTGCTCGCTTATCACCTGATCGGCAAGGTTAAGCATTTTTTCAGCTTCTTCATTCATGCCCGCCTCCTGGGCAATCAGTTGAATGGTATCCTGAGAAATTGTAGAAGCGTAAACCACCGTGGGCACACCAATAGCCACAACTGGCACACCCAGGCTCTCCTTAGTGAGCCCCATCCTGCTGTTTCCCACACCAGAGCCGGGGTGAATGCCCGTGTCGGTTAACTGAATGGCCGTGCTAATTCGCGCGGCTCTTCTTGATGCAAGCGCATCCACAGCAACCACAGCATCTGGCTTTACACGTTCGACCAAACCGCGCAGCATTTCCAGCGTTTCAACGCCGGTTGTTCCAAGCACACCCGGCGCAACAGCGGCAACGGCACGCATGGGTTTGCCAATTATATCCGGCAGGTGCTCAGTTATGTGCCGGGTTACAAATATTTTTTCCACAACACGCGGGCCAAGCGCATCAGCAGTAATCCCACGGTTGCCCAGGCCAACAACAAGCACACTTATGTTTTGCCCCTGATTAGGCAGGAGTGACATAAACTCTTTTGAAATAAGCTCGCCCACCTGCTTAAAAACCTGTGTATCCCTGTTGCTAAGCGTTGGCGCTTCGATTGTGATGTATCGCCCGCAGGGTTTTTGCAGCTCGTCAGACGCCTGCTGCGACTGCACCTCTATCCTCGAAATGTTTACATCACCAATCTGTTCCTCCTGCTCGGTAACTCCTAGTATATCCGGGTTGATTTCGCGCGCTTCGCGTGCAAGATCCGTATATATGCCCATCACAACCTCCAACTGCGTTCAATAAAATTAACTATGTTCGTTTTAGTATGACCAAAGCAGGCGTAAAACATTTTATAAAGTTTTCGCGTCAGTTTGCGCTATGCAAAGCGTTTCCATTATGTTAAAGTAGGTTGCATAATCAAGATAAAAATCCGCATGCTGCGGTTAAAATATAAAAATCAAGACGAGGAGGTTAAGTTCACATGCAACTAGAAACCAAATGTATCCACGCTGGGTATACGCCCAAAAACACCGAGCCGCGCGTCATGCCGATCGTGCAGAGCACAACATATGTTTTTGATTCAACCGAAGACATCGGCGCGGTGTTTGATGACCCCACAAAAGCGCTGATCTATTCACGCTTCGCCAACCCAACAGTTATGGCGGTGGAAGGGAAAATCGCCGCACTCGAAGGCGGTGTAGGCGCGATGTGCACCTCCTCCGGCCAGGCAGCAACACTAATGAGCGTGCTTAACCTTTGCAGCGCAGGCGATAGCATAATCAGCACCAACCAGATTTATGGCGGAACATATAATCTGTTCTCCACAACTTTAAAAAAGCTTGGCATCCAATGCATATTACTGGATTGTGATGCGGATGAAAAAACGATCGACGAAGCGTTTTTGCCCAACACAAAAGCCGTTTTTGGCGAAACGCTTGCAAACCCGGCGCTCTCGGTGCTGGATATTAAAAAATGGGCAGACGCCGCGCATAAGCATGGCGTGCCGCTCATTATCGATAACACATTTGCAACACCAATACATTGCCGCCCATTTGAATTTGGCGCGGACATAGTGGTTCACTCCACATCAAAATACATGGATGGCCATGCGCTGCAGGTTGGCGGCGTGGTTGTTGACAGCGGCAATTTTGATTGGACAAACGGTAATTTCCCTGAATTTACCGAGCCTGACGAAAGCTATCATGGCCTTACCTACACTGAAACATATGGCAAGCAAGCATTTATAATCAAAGCCAGGATGCAGCTCATGCGCGACTTTGGCTGCTATCCTTCCGCGCACTCGGCATTTTTGCTTAGCATTGGCATTGACACGCTTGCGGTTCGTATGGAGCGCTTCTGCAAAAACGCCCAAACAGCAGCTGAGTTCCTGCAGGCGTCCGATAAGGTCGAATCGGTTTCCTACCCCGGCCTTCCCACAGATAAATACTATGAGCTCGGCAAAAAATATCTATCAGGCTGCAGCGGTGTAATTTCAATCACGATTAAGGGCGGCAAACAAAACGCCATTCGTTTTATGGATGCGCTCAAGCTTGCCTCCAACGAAGTGCACGTTGCGGATATCCACACCTGCGTATTGCACCCTGCCAGTGCAACACACAGGCAGCTTACTGATGAGCAGCTTGTCGCCGCGGGAATTAACCCCGGCCAGGTTCGCGTTTCTATCGGTTTGGAAGGTATCGATGATATAATTGCAGACCTCAAACAGGCGCTGGATAAAATCTAATACTAAACTAAGTGTAAAATATCCCCCGGCAAGCCGGGGGATATTTTTTATGAGCTGTGATTTTTAATTGTTTTAACGCCCAGCCATAGTTTCATAAAGCTGTTTGTATTCCAATGCGGATTGGGACCAGCCAAATTGAGCGTTCATGCCACGCGCACGCAGGCGCTGCCAAAGCTTTTTATCGAGGAAGTATTTATAAGCGCGCTCCAATGTATAGAGCATCTCATGCGCGTTATAATTTGAAAACGAAAAGCCTGTTCCCTCATCGGTGTATTTATTGTAGGATTCCACGGTATCCATAAGGCCGCCCGTTTCACGCACAAGCGGCACGGCGCCATAACGCAGCGCAATTAGCTGTGAAATCCCACAGGGTTCGAAGCGCGACGGCATCAAATAAACATCCGCACCCGCATACACATTGTGCGCAAGCCATTCGTTTTGCTCAAAACGTACAGCCACCTTACCCTGATAGCGCCATTGCGCCCATGTGAACATTTCGCAAAAGTGGCTATCCCCCTGACCAACCACAACAAGCTGAATTGGCATCTGCATCATTTCGTTAAGCACACGCTCGATTAGGCTGAGGCCTTTTTGCTCGGTCAAACGGGATACTAACGCAACCACCATCACATCATCCTGCTCAGGCAGCCACAGCTCGCGCTGCAGCCTGCGTTTGCATTCGGCCTTACCCTCAATGTTTTGCGGATCGTATGCGGCTGCTATATGCGGGTCGCTTGCGGGGTTCCATATATCATAATCAATGCCGTTTAATATTCCGCTCAGTGTGTCCGAACGCTGGCGAAGCAGGCCATCCATCCTTTCCCCATAGTAGGGGGATTGAATTTCACGTGCATAGGTTGGGCTAACCGTGCTTACCCTATCCGAAAACACTATGCCACCCTTAAGGAAGCTGATATCCCCAAAAAACTCTAAAAACTCAGGCGTGAAATAACGCATCCCCAAGCCAAAAAAGTCGTCAATCTGTTTATAATCGAACACGCCCTGGAACTTGAGGTTGTGTATAGTATATAGCGTGCGTATGTTGGCATACTGCTGCAAATGCATATACTGCAGCTTCAAAAGCACAGATATCATGCCTGTTTGCCAATCGTTGCAATGCAGCACATCCGGGAAAAAGTCTATTTTAGGCAAAGCCTCAAGCACCGCGCGGCAAAAGAAGCCAAAACGTTCCCCTTCCTCAGGGCCATCGGCGTACACGGCGTCCCTCGCGAAATAAAACTCATTATCAACAAAATAGAACGTTACATTCTCATGCTTAACAAACTGAATCCCGCAATACTGCTTGCGCCAGCCCATCGAAACATAAAAATGTGTCAAATACTGCATTTTTGCCTTCCACTCAGCGGGAATGTCGCGGTATTTCGGGAGTATTACACGCACATCCACCTCAAGCTTTTTGAGCGCAACAGGCAGTGTGCCAACAACATCCGCAAGCCCGCCGGTTTTAACAAACGGCGCTGCCTCCGATGCCGCAAATAGCACACGCAACGGCGCCGCAGGCTGAACAGTGAGCTCCGGCATTTGCTTTTCTTCCGGAAGCTTAAGCGTTTGTTTTTCTTCCGGTGGCTCTTGTGCTTTTTTAGCAACCGTTACGGTTTCCTTTTTGGGTTTTGGCGCGCTCGCCTGCCCCGCTGCCGAACTATCTTTTTTAGCGGCGGGTTTGGTTGCCCGCTTGGGCACATCTGCTGCTTTGGTGGCCTGTTTTTTTGCAGGCTCGGCCGTCAGCTTAGCAGGCGTTTCTTTTTTGGCGGGCTTGTCCGCTTGCTTAACGCTCTTTTTAGCCGTTGTTGCCTTTGTTGTTTGCTTTTCTTTTGTGTTATCCTGGTTCATACCATACTTGCCTTTCTAATAAGCAGCGGGAATGTTTCATGGCCGCTTAACTGCCTGCCTTGCTGCACAATCACGGATTTATCAAGCACAGCATAATTAAGCTCGGCGTTTTCCTGTATCTGCGTTCCCTGCATCAATATGCAGTTTTTAACCTTTGCGCCCTTTGCCACCTGCACACCACGGAACAATATGCTGTCCTCAACCTCGCCTTCGATGATGCAGCCATCCGCAACAATGCTGTTTCGCGGGCGGGCGCCGCGCCCATAACGCGCAGGGACTTCATCTTTAACTTTTGTGTAAATCGGATGCTCCTCGTTAAAAAGATCCTCTCGCACATTATGATCAAGCAGTGCCATGTTGCTCGCAAAAAACGAGTTTGGCGAATTAAGCCTGGCTACAAAACCGCGATACAGATAGCTGTATATGCGCAGCTTTTTAACATTGGGCATCAGCACATCCAAAGATAAATCGTATTTCCCATGCGCCACGGCTTCTTCCACCAGAAACTCAAGCAGCGTTTTTTCCATTAAAAAAACATTGCAGCTTCTTAGCGTGCTGGTTGGGTGATATGGATTGTATTCCATATCCGTCACACGGCCATTATCATCCACCTTAACCCGCAAATCCTCGTATTGATCCTCCGGCCTTTCTGTTGAACCATCGTCATTGCACATGATTGTAATTTCCGCGCCGCTTTTAATGTGCTGCTCGAGCATGTCGTTAAATGTGGTGTTAAATATAGTATAGCTGCCCGCTACAAAGGCATAGCGCTGCGAGCTTCGCCTAACATAACCTGATACATTTTTTAGCGCCTCCACGGTTCCCCGATAAAGGCCGACATTATCCCTCGTTACAAAGGGGGGCAGCATAAAAAGTCCATCCCTCTTTCGGTTGAGATCCCACTCCTTGCCAGAGCCAAGATGATCCATCAAAGAATGATAGTTCTTTTGCGCGATTATGCCAACGTTTGTAAAGCCGGAATTAACCATGCTGCTCATGATAAAATCGATGCAGCGGTATCTCCCGCCAAAAGGAACAGCCGCAGTCGAGCGTGAATACGCAAGATCCTTAAGGCGCATACTGTCCCCGCCGGTGTATATGATGCCAAACGCGTTTGAGATCATTTTGTCTCCCCTCCCTTCTTTTTATAGAGGTATCCAAGTGTTTCGCGGGTTGCAACCATGCCGCGCGGCAGCGACGCATGATCGGGAATTTCCATATCGTACCCAACGAGCGTGATATCTCCCGTGAGCGAGTTATCAACCGTCACGCCTTCGCGCAGCTCATCGCCCACAATTGTGTTTGCACCTATTTCCGCACGTTCATCAATTATCGATTTGTATATTTTTGCGCCTGCTTGAATTCTTGCGCCGGGCATCACGATACTATCCTTAACAACCGCGCCTGGCCCAACATAAACCCCTGAAAACAGTATGCTGTGCTCAACATTGCCATAAACCTCGCTCCCCTCGGTTATAAGGCAATTTTCCACGCTTGCGCTTGGCGAAATATAATGCGGCGGCCTAATTGGGTTGCGGCTGTATATTCGCCATTTTGGATCGTATAAATCAAGCAGCGGTGGGCTCTCCAGCAAATCCATGTTTGCTTCCCAGAGGCTGCGTATCGTTCCCACATCCTTCCAATATCCATCAAAGGCATAGGCGCAAAGCTTTTCGCCTTCACGAAGCATCGCAGGAATTATGTCGTGCCCAAAGTCATTCTCGGATGAAGGATCCTCCGCGTCCGCCTGCATGTAACGCTTAAGCATAGGCCAATCGAATATATAAACACCCATGCTTGCCAAATTGCTTTTGGGCTGTTTGGGCTTTTCTTCAAATGAATAGATGCGGCCCTGAGCATCAGTATTCATAATGCCAAAGCGGTGCGCTTCATCCATCGGCACCTGAAGCACGGCGATTGTAGCGCCCGCCTGCTGGTCAATATGGTATCGCAGCATACGCGCATAATCCATTTTGTAAATATGATCGCCCGAAAGTATAAGCACATATTTAGGCTCGTATTGATCGACAAACATTTGGTTTTGGAAAATCGCGTTCGCCGTTCCCGAATACCATTGCCCACTTTTTCCCTTAACAAATGGAGGCAAAACAAACACCCCGCCTGAGTTTCGATCCAGATCCCAGTGCTGGCCATTGCCAATGTAAGAGTTAAGCTCCAGCGGCTGGTATTGCGTTAGCACACCAACAGTATCTATATCGGAGTTCACACAGTTAGAGAGCGGAAAATCGATTATTCGGTATTTTCCGCCAAATGGCACGGCAGGCTTTGCCATATTCGAGGTTAGTATTCCCAAACGGCTCCCTTGCCCGCCCGCAAGCAGCATAGCGACAATTTGCTTTTTTCTCAACGTACATGCCCCCTTGCTTTATCATTCCTTCAAATGTTTTAGCCTTCTTTTGCAACCATTTGTGCCGGCTTTTTCTTTGTGGTCTTCTTTGCTTCCGCCTTGCTCGAATCGTTGTCTTTTTTTGCGGCCACGCTCTCTTTTTTTGATCGGTCAAGCTTGAAAAACACTGCGCCTAACGGCGGCAGCTTGACCGTTGGACGTTCTGACAGCTTAGTCTTATTATTATGCCAGTCGCCCGTGCCTCCATACTTTTTCATATCGGATGAGAATACTTCCGTAAGCGTTCCCTTTACGGGCAGCGACAAAGCGTACTCTTCCCAAGGGTTGGGCGTAAAGTTAAACGCACAAAGCAGGCCGTTGCCGCCATCATCCCAGCGCAAAAACGCAAGCACGGAATTTATGCTATCATCCACGCTAACCCACGAGAACCCGCCCCAATCCCCATCGCGCTGATAAAGCGGGGTTTGGGATTTATAAAACTCGTTAAGCGCACGCATAAACTCCTGCATGGATTTGTGCATGGGATAATCCAGCAGCAGCCAATCCAAACCTTCATCATAGCGCCATTCGATAAACTGCCCAAATTCGGTGCCCATAAAGTTGAGCTTTTTGCCCGGGTGAGCAAATTGGTAGCTTAGCGTCAAGCGCAGCTGCGCAAACTTATCCCAATAATCCCCCGGCATTTTATCAAGCATTGAATGCTTGCCATGCACAACTTCGTCATGAGAAAAAGGCAGCACATAGTTTTCGGAAAAAGCATAACAAAGCGAAAATGTCATTTCGCTATGGTGCCATTTGCGGTGCACGGGATTTTTTTGCATGTAGTTGAGAGTATCGTTCATCCAACCCATGTTCCATTTGTAGTTAAACCCAAGCCCGCCTTCATCGGCCGGGGCGGTAACGTAGGGAAACGCCGTGCTTTCCTCCGCAACGAGTATTCTTCCCATGTTTGGCCACTTTTTAACAACACGTTTGGAAAGCTTGCGAAAAAACTCAATCGCGTTGAGGTTTTCTCTGCCGCCAAACTCATTAGGCAGCCACTGCCCATCCTGCTTGCCATAATCAAGGTAGAGTATGCAGCTAACAGCATCCACGCGCAGGCCATCAAAATGAAACTCCTTGAGCCAGAAAAACGCATTGGAGAGCAAAAAGCTGTGCACCTGCGTGCGGCCATAATCAAAAAGCATCGTCCCCCATTGAGTTTGCTCGCCCCGGCGCGGATCGGGATGCTCATAAAGCGCAGTTCCATCATACAACCGCAGGCCATGTTCATCCCTTGGAAAATGTGCTGGCACCCAATCGAGCAAAACACCTAAACCCTTTTGGTGGGCACAATCCACAAAATACATCAAGTCCTCGGGGGTGCCATAGCGGGAGGTTACGGCAAAATAGCTGGTGATTTGATAACCCCAGCTCATATCCAGCGGATACTCGCAAAGCGGCATCAGTTCAATATGCGTATAGCCCATATCCGCAACGTAGTCTACAAGCTGATGCGCAAGCTCCCGATAACTCAGCCCATCACTAAAAGAACCAAGGTGCACCTCATAAACACTCATGGGCTCCTTGTTAACGTTTTGCGCTTTTTTTAGCTTAAAATACTCTGCATCTTCCCACTTATGCTTTGGAATGCCCCAAACCATTGATGCCGTGCCTGGCCTTGGCTCTGCACACATCGCATAAGGATCGGTACGCCAGTGAACAGCGCCATCCGGCCCAGTAATGACATATTTATAAATTTCGCCGCGCTTTATGCCCGGCACATAAACTTCCCAAACTCCGGTTTCTCCAATGGGTTGCATAGCCGTATGCGTTGGATTAAATTCGTTAAAGCCGCCCGCAAGGTGAACAGCTTGAGCGCTAGGCGCCCAGACTGTAAAGTTGCAGCCTAAACGATCAGGGTGCGCCCCCAGGATTTCGTAGGCGCTATCGCTTTCCCCAATATTAAAGTAGTATAACGAGGTAGGGTCAGGCTTTCCGCGCATACAAATTCACTCCTTTAACGAATAGTTTTTTTCACAATCGTTCGTTTTAGTATGCCATTTTGTGCTTAGTACTCATCAACAATAAAGCAGGTTTGCTTTGGAAGGCACTCATCCATTTTTTTCACTGCCGCCATATCAAACCCCTGCGCTTGCCCGGCCTCAATCAGCGCCTCCATGGAATGATACCCACACAGGAATTGTCCCAGAAAACCAGCCTGCAGGCGAACCTGTGGCGCACGATCGGTCTTTTCTCCTTCCCCATCCCAAACTCCAACATTTTGCGGCACGGTTTTATCCTCCACCTCAAACACAAAGGAGCAATCGTTAACGATAAGGCGCAGCGCCTTGGATACATCCGCCACGCCCATTGCGCCCTGCGGGCTAACCTCATGCACCGCTGCTGGGTGAGGCACAGGTGCATCCGGCGGCAGCTTCATGCTGAGCTTTTTACCCTTTGCTTCGTAAAGCAAGGCGCGCGTAAGCGCAAGCGCCGCCTCTTCATCCGCAAACACACATTCCTCCGCGTGCAAATAATCCTCCGGCGAAAAAAACACGCAATAGCCGCTTGCCTGTCCATCCTTTTTGTAAACAAAACATCTTGCCTTATCCGATGAATAATCCCTAAACTTATAGGCAAAGTCCGCAATCGAGCGGGAAATGCAGCCCGAGTAAGCTTCGCTTTGCTTTTTATAGCATAAATACAGCGGAATAAGCGATGCATCCATTGGCGCAAATTCTACATTTGGCGGAAATGTTTCTTCCTTTATGCCTTCGAAAGTTACGCGCAATGTGTCCGTGGCAGGCTTATGCCCCAACGACAAAAATGTGTTCATATTAACAGGCGTGTGCACAACCAGCGGCAGGCCCGCATCACGCACAAGCTGCATATACTTTTCGAATATTTTTCTCATGTAGCCCTTGCCCTGGCTGGCAGGATGCGTTGAAACGCCCGCAACCATTGCCACAGGCAAAATTTTGCCCCGAATGTTTATGTGCAAAGGATAGCTTTGCATGGCGCTTTTTACTTTTCCATCCTCAAGAAGGCATGATGAAAGCTCCGGAAAATAGCGCTCTGAAAAAAACCAATCCATAAAAGACTTTGAATCCCCAAAACAGGTGAACCAAAGCTCCCGTATATCGTCTTTATCCTGCATGCTGGCGGCACGAACCTCAATATTCATATAGTCCCCCTGCGATATACTTTTTATATATTAATTATAGTATATCGCAAGCGGAATAAAAATCAAACATTGGAAATATTCGAAGGCCGCCCCACTGCAAAAACGTATGCTTGACATCCGTTTTCCCTTGAACTAAAGTGAAACTGCGATTAAAAATGGAATGGTTTACTAAACGCATAGTATAAAGCGAGGTATTCGTCATGAAGCATGTGTTAGTCCCCGGCGGCGCGGGTTACATCGGCTCCCACACAGTATATGCGCTGATTAACAGCGGCTACAAAGTTATTGTTGTTGATAATCTTGAAACAGGCTTTAAGCAGGCCATCCACCCGGACGCGGTTTTCTATCATGGTGATATTCGGGATAGCGCTTTTATAAACAGCGTGCTTGATAATGAGCATATTGACGCTGTCATTCATTTTGCCGCCAACTCTTTGGTGGGCGAAAGCATGACAAATCCGCTAAAATACTACGACAATAACCTGCACGGCACACGCGTGCTGCTTGACGCAATGCTCAAGCACGAAATCAAGCGCATCGTGTTTTCATCCACCGCGGCCACATATGGCGAGCCTGAGCGTATCCCCATACTCGAAACACACAGAACCAACCCAACAAACACATATGGCGAAACAAAGCTCGCAATGGAGCGCATGTTTTATTGGACACAAGCCGCGCATGGCTTAAAATACGTCTCCCTTCGTTATTTTAATGCGTGCGGCGCGTTGCCCGGCGGAAAAATAGGCGAAGCACATAACCCGGAAACACATCTTATCCCCATAATACTCCAGGCGGCGCTTGGCAAGCGGGAAAATATCGCAATCTATGGCGATGACTACCCCACACGGGATGGCACCTGCGTGCGCGATTATATTCATGTGGATGATCTTGCACAGGCGCATATTCTGGCGATGGAGCATTTGCTAAACAACGGCTCAAGCGAAATCTTCAACCTTGGCAATGGCCTTGGTTTCACCGTTAAAGAGGTTATTGAGGCTGCCGAGCGGGTTGTTGGCCACCCCATCAACCAAATAATCTCTCCACGCCGGGCGGGCGACCCGGCGCAGCTTGTCGCTTCAAGCGAAAAGATTATTCGCATGCTTAACTGGCAGCCTAAAATGCCGGATATAGAGGCCATCGTGGCCTCAGCATGGGCCTGGCATTCCACACACCCCAACGGATACTGATTTGTTAACCCGCATTATATGAAATTTTATTCATAAATATGCGGAAAATAGTATGTTTCTGTTGAAAATATCGGGTTTGTATAATATTATAATTCAAGTTGTAGTTTTACAAATTGGCGGTTTTTTATCAGCTGCTAAAATATGGAGGAAAAGATCAGTGAAAAAGTATTCTTTAATCACCTTGAGTATCGCTTTGATGCTTGCCTGCTGCATGCTTCTTGTTGCCTGTGGTAACAAGGGTGGCACAACCCCTGAACCCGAAGTTGAAACAAAAATCCTGCGCGTTGGAATGGAATGCGCCTATGCTCCTTTTAACTGGACACAGGTGGATGATTCAAACGGCGCCGTGGCGCTGGGCGATGGAACCTATGCGGGCGGCTACGATGTTGAAATAGCCAAGCGTGTGGCGGAGATCATGGGCATGGAGCTGCAGATCGTAAAAACCGAATGGGATGGCCTGCCGCCCAGCTTAACATCCGGCAAAATCGACGCTATCATCGCGGGCATGACAAACACTGCTGAGCGCCGCGAAACGATCGACTTTACTGACGATTATTACACGAGCGATCTTGTTATTGTTGTGCTTAAGGATGGCCCATACGCAAACGCAACAAACATACAGGAGTTTTCCGGCGCTAAAGTCACAGGCCAGCTTGCAACGCTGCATTACGATGTAATCGACCAGATCGTTGGGGTGGACAAGCAGCAGGCCATGAAGGATTTCCCCACAATGGTTGTTGCCCTCTCTTCCGGCAAAATCGATGGTTATGTTTCGGAGCGCCCAGGCGCAATCTCCGCAGCCGCTTCCAACCCCGGGCTGACATTCGTTGGCTTTGAGGGAGACAATGGTTTTGATTATTCCACAGGCGATGTTTCAATCGCAATTGGCATCCGCCAAAACGAGGCGGATTTTAAGGCCAGCCTTAATGCAGCGCTTAACCAGATCACTGCCGAAGAACGCGCGCAGTATATGGAAAGCGCCGTCAAAAACCAGCCGCTCAGCGAAGAATAATTTTTGCGCAACAAACTAAATCGTATGCCCGTATTGTTGCAGCATCATCAATACGGGCATGCTGGTTATTTGGTTAAATTTACGTTTGGGGGAGTTTTTTAATGACCACCTGGGATTGGATTGAACGGTTTTTACAGCTATACTGGCCGCAATTCCTCAAAGGCGCAGGCTGGACCTTGCTGCTTGCAATCATTGGCACGGTTGGCGGTTTTGTGATTGGCCTGCTAATTGGGGTTGTCCGCACCACCCCATTATATTCCGGTGGGCAAAAGAGGCGTTCTTTGCGAAGCGTGTTGCTTAAAATAGTAAACGCCATACTCGCAGTGTATATCGAAGTGCTAAGAGGCACGCCCATGATGGTGCAAGCCGTGCTTGTTTTTTATGGGCTTATGGAATTTGCGGGTATAGATATTACATCATCCGCTGCAGGTATGCTTGTTATCACGCTGAACACCGGCGCATACATGGCGGAAATTGTGCGTGGCGGCATACAATCTGTTGATCCCGGCCAAACAGAGGCTTCAAAGGCAATCGGCATGACCCACTGGCAAACAATGCTAAATGTGGTTTTGCCACAAACGATCCGAAACATTCTCCCGGCGACCGGCAATGAGTTTATCGTAAATCTGAAGGACTCTTCGGTGCTAAGCGTCATTATGGTAAGCGAGCTTTTCTACTCAACACAAGTGATTAAGAGCATTTATTATCGCACATACGAACCATTTTTGATCGCCGCCACCATATATCTGTTTTTTACATTTACCTCTTCGCGCCTTTTGCGGCTGCTGGAAAAGCGCATGGATGGGCCCTCCAACTATACGCTGATTTCCTCGGCAACAACACCGGAGCTGCTTAAACAAAACAGGCGCTATCAAGCAGGCGCAACGCGCCGCCGCTAATCCCCTGCCCCATTACTTTTATTTAAGGAGAAACTTTATGCCCCACCAAAAAGATGCATTGTCACAGCATGTCATAGAAGTGCGCGGGCTGCACAAAAGCTTTGGGGATAACCCTATTCTTAAGGGCATCGATCTGCAGGTTTCCGCAGGTGAGGTGGTTAGCATCATAGGTGCAAGCGGTTCGGGCAAATCCACATTTTTGCGTTGCATCAACCTTCTTGAATGGCCCACAAGCGGGGAAATACTTTTCCAAGGCGAAAACGTGCTTGAGCGTGGCTATAATATCCCAGCCTACCGCGAAAAGGTTGGCATGGTTTTTCAGCAGTTCAACCTTTTTTCAAACATGAACGTGCTGCAAAACTGTATGGTTGGCCAAATTAAGGTTGGGCGAAAAAGCAAAGAGGAAGCGCGCCTTACCGCAATGGACTACCTTGAAAAGGTCGGCCTTGCGCAATACATTCACGCTAAACCACGCCAGCTTTCCGGCGGGCAGCAGCAGCGTGTCGCTATCGCCCGGGCGCTGTGCATGGAACCCGAAGCGCTGCTTTTTGATGAACCCACAAGCGCGCTCGACCCGGAAATGGTGGGCGAGGTTCTTAAGGTTATCACCGATCTTGCACACACGGGCTTAACGCTAATGGTTGTTACCCATGAGATGGCATTTGCGCGGGATGTGAGCGACCGTGTGCTTTTTATGGACGATGGTGTGATCGCAGAAGAAGGAGAGCCCGCAGGCATTTTCACAAACCCCAAAAGCGAACGCCTGCGCGAATTCTTAACCCGCTTTTTGAGCTGAATGTCAGCGAAATTAGTCTTGCATTAAAAAAACCGTATAAAAACAAAACCTGCATGGCCAAAGCGTTTATATTAATGCGCAAATTGGCCATGTTTGCTTTTTGTTCAATATGTTTCATAAAAAGGACATAGAAGAGTTTCACAAATGTCAAAAACACCTATGGACAGTTTATTCTAACAGGCATATAATTTAACAATGTTAGATATTAAAGATTTGGAGACTGCAGATGGATTACTCTGAGCTTGCAAACACGTTTTTGTTGGAGATGCACAAATCCCGCCGAATGGGCGGGCACAAAAACATAACCAGCACTATGCAGGGCGAAACGCACGCATTGCAGTACATTTACCACCTTAACTGCAGCGTGATGCCCGGCGAAATCAGCAATGGCTTAGGCGTAAGCTCCGCGAGGGTTGCGACAACACTCAACAGCCTTGAAAAAAAGGGTTATGTTCGCAGGGAAATCAACAAAGACGATCGCAGGAAAATCCTCGTCAGCCTGACACCGCAGGGTGAAGCTGCCGCAAAGGCGCACCACAAGTTTGTGCATGATGAGGTGACAAAAATGCTCATGGCGCTGGGCGAACACGATGCCACGGAATTTGTGCGCATCATCCGCAGATTATCCGAAATGTTTCCTCAAAAGTCACCGCCGCCACCAATGTAAACGCACAATAAAAATATAATATTTCCCCTATAACGCTCTAAGATTATTAAATTCTATGGAGGATTTTTAAGTATGCTCAAAATTTTTAAGTACCTCAATCCCAAGGAGTGGGCGCAAGCGGGCGTGAGCCTCTTGTTCATCATTTCACAGGTTTGGCTGGATCTGAAATTGCCCGACTATATGTCCGAAATTACAACGCTTGTGCAAACGCAAGGCAGCACCATGAGCGACATTTGGGCTGCCGGCGGATGGATGCTGCTTTGCGCTATCGGCAGCGTAATATGCTCATTTATTGTTGGCTTTTTTGCGGCAAAGATAGGCGCTTCGTTTTCACAGCGGCTTCGCAGCATGATGTTTAACAAGGTCGAATCATTTTCGATGGATGAGATCAACCGTTTCTCAACATCCAGCCTTATCACACGCTCCACAAACGATGTTACTCAGGTGCAAATGCTCGTTACAATGAGCCTGCAGCTTGTAGTTAAGGCGCCAATTATGGCTGTGTGGGCGATTTTTAAAATTTCCGGCAAGGGCTTTGAGTGGACGCTTGCAACCGGCGTTGCAGTCTTGGTTTTGATTGCGCTCGTAGCATTGGTCATGATATTTGTTATGCCTAAATTCCGCAAAATGCAAACGCTGACTGATAACCTGACCCGTGTAACCCGCGAAAACCTGCTTGGCTTGCGTGTTGTTCGTGCTTACAACGCTGAGGCCTATCAGGAGAAAAAGTTCGAGTCCGCCAATAACGAACTCACTGACACTAACCTTTTTACAAACCGTGCAATGGCAATCATGATGCCGTTTATGAACATGATTATGAGCGGGCTTTCGCTTGCGATCTATTGGATAGGCGCATATTTAATTGACGCTGCGCTTGCGCCCGAGCGGCTGATGCTGTTCTCCAATATGGTGGTGTTTTCACAGTACGCCATGCAGGTAATAATGGCATTTATGATGCTCGTTATGATATTTATAATGTTCCCACGAGCCAGCGTTTCGGCAAAGCGCATAAACGAGGTGCTCGACACTGAGCCGACTATTTTGGATGGACATTTAACAAACGGAAAACCCGGACAAGCTGGCGAGGTTGTGTTTAACCACGTAAGCTTTAAGTACCCTGATGCGGCGGAATATGTGCTTGAGGACATAAGCTTTGCAGCCAAAAAAGGTGAGACAGTGGCCTTCATAGGCTCGACCGGAAGCGGAAAATCCACACTTATTAACCTCCTCCCCCGCTTTTTTGATGCAACCGAAGGTGAAATTCTGTTGGATGGTGTAAATGTGAAGGATTATACACTCGATGCGCTTTACAATAAAATTGGCTATGTTCCTCAAAAGGCCGTGCTTTTTAAAGGCACAATATCCTCCAATGTTGCTTATGGCGATAACGGTGGCGAGGAATATACCGCCGATGAGGTGAAAAAAGCGCTAAGCATAGCGCAGGGCGCCGATTTTGTGGAGAAGATGGATGGCACATACGAGGCATTAGTCGCACAGGGTGGCACGAACGTTTCAGGCGGACAAAAGCAGCGCATCGCTATTGCGCGCGCATTATGCCGCAAGCCCGAGGTTTATATATTCGACGACTCTTTTTCGGCGCTCGATTATAAAACCGACCGCGTATTGCGCAGCGAGCTGAAAAAAGAAACCTCGGGAGTAACAAGCCTGATTGTTGCCCAGAGGATAGGAACCATTATGGATGCGGATCAGATTATCGTGCTGGATGAAGGCAAAATCGTCGGCAAGGGCACACATAAGGAGCTACTTTCAAGCTGCGATGTATATAGAGAAATTGCCGCATCACAATTAAGCGAGGAGGAATTAGCGTCATGAGCGAACAAAATACAGCAAGGCGAGGCCCCGGCATGGGTGGTCATGGCATGGGCGGCCCCGGCGGCCGCGGTGCCGGCATGGGCAGTGGTGAAAAGGCAAAAAACTCAACAAAAACCTGGGGGCAGCTTATACGTTACTGCAAGCGATATCTCCCAGCTATCATAGTTGCGCTTGTGCTGGCGGTTATTGGCACACTTTTGCAAATAATCGGCCCGGACTATTTGAAGGATATGACCAACCAGATCAGTCAGGGACTCCCGGCGCTTGTTAACGGCCAGTCAGTTATGGGGGCAATCGATATGCAGGCTGTAATCAGCACGGCAACACTTTTGCTTTTCCTTTATGCGGGGTCTGCGCTGTTCAGCCTGGCCGAAAATTACATAATGGCAACAGCAACAGCAAAAATATCGCAGAACATGAGGGGCGACATTTCTAAAAAGATCAACCGCCTGCCGCTTAAATATTTTGACACCACCAGCTATGGCGATGTGCTAAGCCGCGTTACAAACGATGTGGATACGATTGGGCAAACCCTAAATCAAAGCGTTGACACTTTATTAAAGGCAATAGTTATGTTCCTTGGCTCCATAGTTATGATGTTTTACACAAACTGGATACTTGCGCTAACAGGAATTGCCTCCACAATAATCGGTTTTGTGTTTATGATGTTGATTATGTCAAAATCTCAAAAGTATTTCCAGGCGCAGCAACAGGGCCTGGGCGACATCAACGGCCATATTGAGGAAGTTTATTCCGGCCACAATGTTGTTAAGGCTTACAATGGCGGAAAGAGCGCAAAAAGTGTATTTGAGCGCATAAATGGAAATCTATACGAAAGCGGCTGGAAATCGCAGTTTTTGTCGGGCCTTATGATGCCCATTATGAGCTTTATAGGCAACTTTGGTTATGTTGCGGTTTGTGTTGTTGGCGCGGTGCTTGCAATGAACGGCACAATTTCATTCGGCGTAATCGTAGCGTTTATGATGTATATTCGCCTGTTTACGCAGCCTTTATCGCAGCTTGCCCAATCCATGCAAACTCTGCAAAGAACATCGGCCGCAAGCGAGCGTGTGTTTGAATTTTTAGAAGAAACTGAACTAAGCGACGAGAGTGAAAAGGTCAAGCGGCTTGATAACATACGCGGGGATGTTACATTCAAAAATGTCCGATTCGGATATGACAAGGAGAAAACGATCATCCATAATTTCTCCGCCGATGTTAAGGCCGGGCAAAAAATTGCAATCGTTGGGCCAACGGGTGCAGGGAAAACAACAATCGTCAACCTGCTGATGCGGTTTTATGAGCTTGATAGCGGCGAAATTTTGTTGGATGGCACACCAATAAGCGAGGTTACACGTGAAAACCTGCATGAGCAGTTTTGCATGGTGCTGCAGGATACATGGATATTTGAGGGAACAATCAAGGAAAATATCATATTTAGCAAGCCGGGCGTTACTGATGAACAGGTGATAAACGCTTGCAAGGCCGTGTGGCTGCATCACTTTATACGAACACTGCCGGAAGGTTACGATACCGTGCTAAACGACAAGGCAAGCTTGTCCACAGGGCAAAAGCAGCTTGTGACAATCGCCCGGGCTATGATACAAGACGCGCCGTTGTTGATATTGGATGAGGCAACAAGCTCAGTTGACACCCGCACAGAACGAATTGTGCAAGAAGCGATGGATAGGCTCACGCAGGACAGAACTTCATTTGTTATTGCGCACAGGCTTTCCACAATCCGCAATGCGGATCTCATACTTGTTTTGCGTGATGGAGATATCATTGAAAGCGGCAATCACGAGGATCTGCTCGGCAATAATGGCTTCTACGCGGAGCTTTACAACAGTCAGTTCGAGCAGGCATCGTAATGCAGCGCGGCAAAATTCCGGTGAGTATCATGTTAAATATTGTTTGAACAAGCCCATACGCGCGGCATGAAAAAGTGTTTGCTGCACAATGCCCGCCTTTTCTCCAAACAATCTCGCGGCCTCCGACCTCATGTGCCGGTGGCCGCCCTTTATTCCATACAATTCATTCATGACACGCTGAACCCAGGTATCAACCGGGAAGGCACTATCCTGATTGCAGGAGAACAGCAGAACACAATCGGCGACCTTATCCCCCACACCCTTAAAGTTTTTTAGCTCGTCCAACGCCTGATCATAATCCGAAGCCAGCAAAGCATCCCAATCGTAATTTAACGCTCGCTGCGCGGTTTCATAAAGATATGGCGCACGATAACCAAGCCCAAGTGAAAGCAGGCGGGCTTCTCCTGCTTCAACAATATTCTCTGGCGAAGGAAATGTGTGCACCACATGGCCCTCAACGCTTCGTTCTTCGCCAAGCTCAAAGCAAAGGGCCCGCACAATGCGGGTTATGCGCGCAATATTATTGTTCGCCGATATTATAAATGAGCATAAAGTTTCCCACACAGGCTGCTTAAGCACATGTATTTTATTATACGCAGCATATGCCTCACATACATATTTATCATTTTGCAAGGGCGCAAACACGCCCAAATAGTCGCGGTGCATGTCAAAATACTCCTGCCAGCCCCACTCCGGCCCGGAATTATCACACAGCACCAAATGCCCCTCCCCTGCCCGCGTTAAAAGTATCGCCCGGCCGTCAACACAGCCCAAATAACCTTCTTCTACCTTTTGCCAGGAAAAGCTTTGCCCGCAAAACAAGGATGCTTCTAAATCGACCGCAGCTGCGGGAATAAAATTACTGTTACTCATATGGATATCATATACCCTTATTGCCCCCGGCTTCAAGCTCAACATATTGGAAGTGAACATAAGATCAACGCCTTGCAAACATACAAATGTTGTGATATGAATTATATATTCTAAAACTCATATTGGAGGGTTAAACATGGTCAGAGAAATACTGCTGCTTGGCGACCCAAGGCTTTATGAAATTTGTCCGGAGGTTCTTCCCGAAGAAGCGCCCAACCTTACAGACGCTGTTTGTGACCTTCACGACACTCTGATGCAATTTCGCGCCACATATGGTGCGGGGCGGGCGATTGCCGCGCCGCAGATTGGCATTCAAAAGCGCCTGCTATATATGTGCATTGATAAGCCGTTTGTTTTCATCAACCCTGTGCTGACTTTCCCGGATGATGAAATGATGGAGGTTATGGATGATTGTATGTCATTCCCAACCCTTTATGTAAAGGTGCTGCGGCACAAGCGTATGCGCATTGACTACCGCGATATGGAGTGGCAAGAGTGCTTTTTGGAGCTTGAGGGCAACCTTAGCGAGCTTTTGCAGCACGAGGCCGACCATCTTGACGGCGTATTAGCTACGATGCGAGCAATCGATAACCGCTCATATTTCTTAAAAGGAACATTTGACAAAAAATAATGTTTGACAATTGTTCAATATACGGTTACAATGAATAAAATTTCAAAAGCCATTAAATGCGATGATGGAAATAGCTTTAAGTGGATGCTTTTAGAGAGCCGGTGGTTGGTGTAAACCGGCAGCAAAAGTTTATTGCGGTCACTCCAGAGCAGGGACTCTCAAACCATAAGGAAGTAGGAGTCAACGGGAAGTCCCGTTACAGACGAAGGGTTTGATTGAACCCTGTTGAGTTGGATGATCATAGCATCATCAATTTGAGTGGTACCGCGGGATTATGCCCGTCTCAAGCGATTGAGACGGGCTTTTTGTTTTTCAAAAATTATTTATGAGGTGGAGCAAAATGTTGTACGAACGGTTTATTAAGGCGGATACTTCCAGCTACGAGGCTTTCCACAAAACATTCAAGATCACTGCGCTGGAAGATTTTAACTATGGCTTTGATGTGCTGGATGAGCTTTCCAAAACCTGCCCCAACAGCCTTGCGCTTTTATACACCAACCCGGCAGGCGAGGAAAAACGTTTCACATTTGAGCAGATGAGCAAAAACAGCAACCGTGCCGCCAACTATTTTAAGGGGCTGGGCATTAAAAAGGGCGACAGAGTTATGCTCATCATGAAACGCAACTATCAATACTGGTTCGCAAGCATGGGCATTTGCAAGCTGGGCGCAGTTGTCATTCCTGCAACAGTGCAGCTTAGCGCATCCGATATCACATACCGCTGCAACGCTGCAGGTGTAAAAATGATTATCTGCGCAAACGATGCGGACACTATCTACGCAGTCGAAAACGCAATGCCTAACTCCCCCACCGTGATGTTTACGGCGCTTGTTGGCCCCGAACGCAAGGGTTGGCTGGATTTTGATCGCGGGTTAAGCTCCATGAGCGATTCTTTCCCGCGCCCGGAAGCTGATGAGCGCATGCTCGCAACCGACCCGATGTTGATCTATTTTACATCCGGCACCACAGGTCACCCCAAAATGGCGCTGCATAATTTTCTGTATCCGCTGGGTCACATCGTAACGGCACGCTTTTGGCACACAAACGAACCCGGAGGGCTGCACTTCACCATTTCGGACACAGGCTGGGCAAAAGCTGCCTGGGGTAAGCTTTATGGCCAGTGGTTGTGTGAAAGTTCGGTGTTTGTTTATGACTTTGATCGCTTTAACGCAAAAGAGGTGCTAAGCAAGCTGGAGCAATACAATATCACGACATTTTGCGCTCCGCCAACCATGTATCGCATGATCACCCAGGAGCCGGTGCATGCTTACGATCTTAGCGCACTAAAGCATTGCTGCAGCGCCGGCGAACCGCTCACGCCCGAGGTGTTTTCCGACTGGAAACGCATGACAGGGCACGAGATTCATGAAGGTTTTGGGCAATCCGAAACCACTTGCTGCTTGGGCACATTACCCGGCATGCCCATCAAGCTTGGCTCGATGGGGCGCCCCTTACCCGGCTATGATATCATTCTCGCGGATAAAAAGGGCCGCCGCTGCCGCCCCGGCGAGATTGGTGAAATCTGCGTTTGTGTTGATCAGGGTGCGCCAACAGGGCTTTTCCTAGAATACTTCCGTGATGAGGAGTTAACAAAAAAGGTTTGGTGCGATGGCCTCTACCACACAGGCGACACTGCGTTAATCGATGAGGATGGTTATTTCTGGTATGTTGGCCGCGCGGACGATATCATCAAAAGCTCAGGATATCGCATTGGGCCTTTTGAAGTGGAAAGCGTGCTGCTTGAGCACCCCGCAGTGCTTGAAGCTGCAGTGACGGGCGCACCCGACCCCGTGCGCGGGCAGGTGGTGCAGGCGACTATCGTGCTAAAGCCGGGCTACGAAGGCAGCGACCTTCTTAAGCGCGAGCTGCAGAACCATGTTAAATCCCTAACGGCGCCCTACAAGTATCCCAGAATCATTTATTTTGTGGATGCACTGCCCAAAACAGTGAGCGGCAAAATTAAAAGGGCCGAAATCAGGCGGGCAAACTAAAGAGTCTGATTGCCATAATGCGCCTTGTTTATTATAATAAGTCCATTATAAAGTTAAGGATAGCCCATGAAAACAAGCGACTTTTTTTACGATTTACCGCCTGAGCTGATTGCCCAAACACCCATTCAAAACCGCAGCGCCTCGCGCTTGCTTGTGTGTGCAAGGGATGGTTCAAGCATAAAAGATACGGTGTTCTCTTCACTGGTGGACTATCTTCAAAAAGGCGATGTGCTTGTGCGCAACACGACCCGTGTGTTGCCCGCCCGCCTTTTTGGCAAGCGGGAGGGCAGCGGGGGCTCGATGGAGTTTCTCCTGCTAAAGCGACTCGATGGCGATAATTGGGAAGCGCTTGTGCGCCCCGGCAGACGCGCAAAAACCGGCTTAAAATTCCATGTGTCGGATGAACTTTCGATTACCATTTTGGGCAGCACACAATCAGGCGAACGTATTGTTCGCCTTGCCTACGATGGCGTTTTTGAAGAGATACTTGATCGTGTTGGCCAAATGCCATTGCCGCCATACATCACACAAAGGCTTGATGATAGCGAACGTTACCAAACGGTTTATGCGCAAGAAGCAGGCTCTGCTGCCGCCCCTACCGCAGGGCTGCATTTTACTCAAGAGCTCCTTGAAGAAATCCACAAAAAGGGCGTGGAGATTGTTGATGTGCTTTTGCATGTTGGTTTGGGTACATTCAGGCCCGTATCCGCCAAGCTTTTGGAGGATCACCACATGCACTCGGAGTATTACGAAGTAAACGAGGCCGCCGCAAATGCAATCAACAATGCCCGCAAAAATGGCGGGAGAGTTTTTGCGGTTGGCACAACCTCCTGCCGGGTGCTTGAAAGCGTAGCTGACAAAGGCGGCATTATTAACCCCCAAGCTGGCTGGACTGACATTTTTATAACCCCCGGTTACCAATTTAAAGCTGTGGATGCGTTAATCACAAACTTTCACCTGCCAGAATCCACCTTGCTCATGCTTGTGAGCGCACTTTCAAGCCGTGAGGATATGTTAAACGCGTACCGCCATGCGGTACGCGAAAAGTATCGTTTCTTTAGCTTTGGAGATGCGATGTTGATTGTTTAACTTTCAACATCCTCCAAATATGCGTTGATCTGCTCAAGGCCATCAAAAACAAGCCCCATCTCCAATTCGGATATCACATCGAATGGTAGCGCAGAACAATCATAATTAAGCGTCTGTACATTTTCTTCGCCCAAGTCTGTTTCATCCGTGTGGGATACACAAAGCGCATCCTCACCATTCAAATAAAGCACATAATGCTTTGGGCAGTAGCATTCGAGTTCACGCTCGATAATCGCGCGTTCTGCATCCAAACGCACCACGCGTGCATCGGGCAAGCGCGTATATACTTCGTTTAATGTGCAGCCTGTCAGCGATCCGTCAATCTCCACTTCTTCAAGCTCGTGCCCGCAAAGCAAAAACGTATAACGAATTTCCACCTGTGTGGTTGGCAAAATGCTCACCTGCCCAATCTGTCCCACAGGCTGCGCACTATCCACAGGTTCAGGGCTTGGTGATGCCGGTGCTTTTACTGTTGCAGCGCGCAGGCCATAACCTCCACCCAACCCCAGCACAAGCGCAAGCGCTACGCCCGTTACCATGCGGATGTTTTGTTTGATCCAAGACATTCCGTTACCTCCAAAAACACAATACATGTGGCCATTTTAAGAAATTCATCGTTTTATATATGCCCAAACGCCCCGCATCCCATACATTTTGGGAGGCGGGGCATTAACAATCTTAAAATGTGTTTTAAAAATAACGGCTAATCTATTCCCTGAATAAAACGATACAATGGTTTGATTATATCAAAACCTTCTTTAATTTCATCAACAAGCTCGGGGCGCATGGTGCGCGAAATATCCTGCGAAGAAAAACTATAAGAAATTTTGCGCTTATTTAGCCATGGCCAAAGCTCTTCTGGTGCATCCGGGCACTTAGGCCGCTTATATTCATCGCCATATAGGGTAAAGCGCTCACACAATTTAGGTTCATGCACAAGCGATAAAAACAATTGCGGCCGCGCCAATATACGCTTGCGGATTTCGTTCATGTAAGCCGGCTCGGGCGCATACATTCCCATGCCGTAACCATAAGAATCCCGCTCGACCTCAGCATAAAGCACAAAGCTTTCACCCAGGCGTTTCCCGGGGTATTTATACGCAAGCCACACATGATCTCTGTAGGGTGATTTATCCCTGGAAAAGCGCGTGTCACGATAAATGCGCGAAACCACGGATGTGGGTTTGGTGATAAAATTGGGGTCAACATCCTGCGCATAACCCGCAATATCCTGCGCAAGCAAGCGCATGGGTATTTTTACCTCACGCTCATATCGTTCCCGGTTTTCCTCAAAAAAGCTTTTTTCGTTCTGGAAGCTAATTTCCCAGAAAAAGCGAAACGCATCTTCAGTTAATCCCTTGAAAGCGCCCATGCGTTTTCTTTCTCCTTAAGTGTATATCTCAATTATTCTTCGTTTTCGTCTGTGGGGCGAACATGATAAACACGGTTGCGCACATTTGGAACCGGCTGCCGCGGACGCTCCACTTCGCTCCTGCCATCTCCATAGCCCGCATCATAATCTGCAGGTGGTTGCTCCTGCGCGGGCGCTACATATTCCGGCGGAACATATTCTTGCCCGGAACGCTGATAGGTTGGCACATAGGGTTTAACATCGTCCTCCTGCACATACTCCTGCTGCTGTGAATAGCCCGCTCCAACGTTTTGCCTTGCAGGTGGTTTCCATTGCTGTTCTTCATCGCGCAAATTATCATCCTGCATGGAAAACCTCACAGTATCCTGCTCTTGTGGTGTTGAGTGCAATCCATATGTGTCGTTTCGATCCAAATAGGCGTTGCTCTGCTCTTGCTGACTTGAAGCAGAAGCCCTTCGTTGACGTGAATATTGTTCACGCGTGGGCGCAAAACCTTCATCGTCGAACTCATATTCTTTGGCGCCCGCATTGCGTTTTTTCTCATAAACGGACAATGCCAATAACGCAATGCCCGCAAGCGCCAGCAGCGACGCCAGCACAACAAGCACCGTTGTTAAAACACTGCCGCCGCCCTTACCATCCTCCTGAACGAGGCTGCCATCCGGCGTAGGTGTCGCAAGCTCCATATGCGCGGCGGTTATGCTGGCTGTGTAGCTATGCTCAGCGCCGGAAGGATCGGACACCTGCAACGTAAATTTCAGCTCACGCGGGTCGCCAACATAAATTTCTTCTTCGTATATAGTTTGCCCTCGCGGCAAAATATCTCTCGTTATAATTGCTCCCAATTGTTCCTCAACAATGGTCACGCCTGTAATATCCACACTGGAATCGTTTTGCACCTCAAAACGAACCTTCATGTGGCCGGTTTGCGAAAGCGCCTCTACCGAGCGCGCAAGGAGCGAAAGCGTAACATTGCTTGGATCCACATAAGGGCGAACCTCGAAGCTGGTCGTATTATCCTCATAGGGTTGGTTTAAAGCATCCGTGCCTTTAAGGTTAAATGTAACATTTCGCGCGGCATCGGATTGCACGGCGTAGGTGACCGTTTGCGTAGCTCCGGGCGCAACCGAAATGGGCGATTGTGTAACTTTATTTGCCTGATCGTCCGTGATCGTTAAATTATTGATCGCCTGATTACCATCGTTTGTGAGTATGATCGTAAACACAACCCCATCTTGCGCCGGCGCCGTTTGGCTAACATCCACCTGCAAGTGAACATTAGTAAGCGTTATTATCAAAGGCTCCAGCACGAGGGCTTTTGCTTCGTCATTTATTGTGTATGTGATTGTGGGGTTGCTCGTTGCATCCTGCTGCCCCAACGTGTATTCATATGTTACTGTGCGGCTCGTGCCACCATCGAGCACCAGCCCTGTTGCAATCGTATTTGCTCCTGCAATTCCTTCATCACGCAATGTGATGTTTGACATTCCCACCGATCCCGGGTTGTTAAGCGTGTATGTAAGAGTGACCTTTTCACCTTCACGCGCAGCCGGTTTGCTGACTGTGCGCGTTGCTGTCATATCCGCAGCCTGCAATGCGTCTGCGCCAATGCCAACCTCCACATCCTTTGTGTAGGCCTGGCCGTCTTCAGTCCAGCTTAGCGTATAAAGCAGTGTTTCGCCGAGCATATCATCTGTTATGTTAAGGTCGCGAATATAGAATGTAAGCGCAGCGCCAGGCTGCACAAACTGGCCTTCAAGCGCATTTGTTGATGTGCTTATGCCATAACCGCTAACGCTCAGGTTGCGCATAGTGACTGTTGAATCGTTTGTTACAGTAAAGCGCATAATGATCCTGCCCGCGCCTGTCACCGTGGCCGGGTCGGTCACCGCCTGGAATGTTGCGGCATACGCTGTTGTGCAAACCATAAGTGTTAATAAAAACACAGCTATGGTTGCAAAGAGTTTCTTCATGAGATTCCATCTCCTTTTTGTCACTTGGCATGGGAGAAAATTCCCCCATGCCAAGTGTAGCCAGACTATGCGCCTTTTATAGGCACGATTGTTGTAGCGTCATCAGGCGCTACACGCGAGTCACCCAACCATACTTATCCTCGATTTTACCGGTCTGGATGCCCGTAAGTGTATCATAAAGCTTCTGCGTGAGGGTGCCGATCTCGTTGTTGTTAACAACAACAGTCTTATCCTTATATGTCAGTTCACCAACGGGTGAAACAACCGCCGCTGTGCCTGTGCCAAAGGCTTCCTTAAGCTCTCCGCTATCCGCAGCATCCAAAAGCTCCGCAATGGAAACCTTGCGTTCTTCCACCTTTATGCCCATGTCACGCGCCAGCTGCAAAATGCTCATGCGGGTGATGCCGGGAAGTATGCTGCCTTCCAAAGCGGCTGTGATAAGTGTGTCGCCCACAACAAACATCATGTTCATTGCGCCAACTTCTTCAACATACTTGCGCTCGAGGCCATCCATCCACAGCACCTGAGCATAACCCTTTGCTTCTGCTTCTTCGGCAGCTTTAAGGCTGGAGGCATAGTTGCCGCCGGTTTTTGCATAACCAGTTCCGCCTGCAACAGCGCGGACGTATTTATCCTCCACATAAATGCGGATGGGCGCAAGGCCGTTTGCATAATACGCGCCTGATGGTGCGCAAATGATGTAGTAAATATACTTATGCGCGGCGTGCACGCCCAATGCGTTGCCATCGGCAATCAGTGTCGGGCGCAGGTAAAGCGATGTGCCCGGGTTGTGGGGTACCCAATCGCGCTCACAATCCACAATGGCTCGGATTGCCTCATAGTTGAGGTCCACATCAACTTGTGCCATACACATACGCTCTGCGCTCCTGTTAAGGCGCTTTGCGTTTTCCTTCGCGCGGAATAGCAAAATATCATCGTTGTCGGCACGATATGCCTTCAGGCCCTCGAAAATTTCCTGGCCATAGTGCAGCACAGGGCTGGCCGGATCCAAACTGAGGTTTTGATAGGGTTGAATGCGGGCATTGTACCATCCCTTGCCCTTTTCATATTCCATAATGAACATATGGTCAGAGAAAATTCGGCCAAAACCAAGCTTACTTTCGTCCTGTGGTTTTGCCTTGGGAGAGGTCGTTTTTTGGATGTCGAAGTTCATAATGCATTCCTCCTGTTCTTTTTCGGGGCCGCAGCCCAATTCATTGTTCTTTTCAGGGAAATTCACCGTATTGAAAACCGGCCGACACTGGCATTACCTTTCCATCGGTTCGGTCAACAACCAAGGCCTCAAATGCGTTTGCCCTATCCTGCAAAACTGCTATTTGCACAGACACAGTATCTGTATAGCTTACATTTTGCAGCTCGCCCTGCTCACGGAGCAAAGGCTCAAGCATACCCCAGCGCGAATAGTCGCAATTTAGCTCAAACAACGTGCATGGCCGCATCCATACCGGCTGCGCCGCTTCGATAGCATCCGCCGCCGCACGGGAGTAAGCCCGCACAAGCCCGCCCGCGCCTAACAGCACACCGCCAAAATAGCGGGTAGCAACGCAAATAATGTTGGTCACATTTTTGTGCCGCAGTGTTTCCATCATGGGCTGTCCCGCTGTGCCGCCCGGCTCTCCATCATCCGAAAAGCGTGCAGCCCCACCCTGCGGGCCAATGGAATAGGCATAACAATTATGCGTTGCGTCCCGGTGGTTTTTACGAACCTGCTCCAACCTTTTTAGCGCATCCTCCTCGGTTTCCACCTTAAAGCATCGGCCAATAAAGCGGGATTTGTTGATCGTAAACTCAACAACGGCATCGCTTTTAACCGTACGGTAGGCCTGCATCAGCCTCCACGCACCCTCAAATAGCCTTTTTTGCCCTTGCGCAATATAATTCCCTCGCCTGCAAGCTGCTCAAGCGTCAACGTTGCGTCGAGAGCCTCAACCTTCTCATCCTCCACAAACACCGCGCCGCTTTGCACGAGCCTTCTTCCATCACTCTTGGATTTTGCAAGGTTGCCCAGCACAAGAATGTCCACTATGCGCAGGCCACTTTCTTCAATTTCGGCACTTCCAAGCGTGATTGTGGGCATATGCTCCAAATCGCCGCCGCCTGCAAAAAGCGCTTCCGCCGCCGCCATGGCGCGCTCTGCTTCTTCCGTGCCATGCACCTGCTGGGTCAGCTCAAACGCGAGCTTGCGCTTAGCTTCATTTATAGCGGAACCCTCAAGCCGGCCCAACCTTCTAACCTCATCCATTGGCAGGAACGTGAGCAGCGACAGGCATTTTTCAACATCCGCATCGTCCACATTGCGCCAGTATTGGTAAAAATCGAATACGCTGCACTTTTCCTTATCGAGCCACACAGCGCCCTTTTCGGTTTTGCCCATTTTGACACCCGCGCTTGTTGTTAAAAGCGCACAAGTCAAAGCGAATGCCGGGCGCTGCTCCTTGCGGCGGATAAGATCCGCCCCCGAGAGTATGTTGCTCCACTGATCATCGCCGCCCATTTGCAGCACACAACCATCCGTGCGGTGCAGGTGCAAAAAGTCATAGCTTTGCAGGAGCATGTAGCCCATTTCGAAGAATGTCAGGCCTTGCTCCATACGGTTTTTGTAGCAGTCCGCCGCAAGCATTCTATTGACTGAAAAAAGCGAACCTATATCGCGCATAAACTCAAGGTAGTTAAGTGGCAGCAGCCAGTCCGCGTTGTTGCGGATAAGCGCTCCGCCCTCGCCAAAATCCAGCACGCGCGACATCTGCGCCTGGAAACGATCAGCGTTATGGTTAATCTCTTCCTTGGTCATCATGCGGCGCATATCGGTTTTGCCCGAAGGATCGCCAATCATGGTTGTGCCGCCACCCAGCAGCGCGATGGGCCTATGGCCGCAGCGTTGCATGTGCGCCATGGACATCAGCGCCACATAGTGGCCGATGTGCAGGCTATCCGCAGTGGGGTCAAACCCAATATAAAACGTGATAGGCTCCTTACCCATAAGCTCGCGCAGCTCCTCAGGATGCGACACCTGCTTGATAAAGCCGCGTTCATCCAGCACATCAAATGCGTTTCTTTCCATCATTTCTTGAGTTCCCCCCTTTTTTTATTTTCCTGCAGTGCGTTTTTATTGCATTTGCGGGATACCCACATAGGATAACAGAATTACCCCGCATTTGCAACGAACGCCCTGTGTCCCTGATGTGAAGCAATTATTATTTTAAGCGGCACAGCGCCTTATTGCGCTTTTTTCGCTTCAAACAATTCTGGCCGCTCCCTCAAAACGATGCTGTCGAGTATGCTTGCCGCTTCCAATATGACATCGCGACATTTTATTTCGTCATTATGGTAGCGGTCCTTTAGCGGCTGGCAATCGATAGCCCCCATTTTTTCCGAATATCGGTTAATAAGCTCCGCAGTAAGGCTTTTAATGTTGCTTTCATGCGCACGTTCCTCAACAAAAAGAAGGCCCAGCGCCATGACCGCACCCGTAAGCGCGCCGCAAATATCCCCCGTTGAAATACCGCCGCCAAAACCTGCGGCCACTTTGATCGCGTTTGCATCCAAGCCAAGCTTGTACACACGGTTTGCGCCAATCAGTATGTGCTCAGCACAGTTCCAATCCTCTTTATAAAGAAATTCGTTTTTCATATAATCGTAAAGCATATTAAACCTCCCATGCTGTAGCTGCACATAGGCCCGCAGCCACAACTAAAATATAGCACAATCCGCCCATCAAAACAACGCGATTACATAAACGGATCGGCGTAAAACGCCGATCCGCAATAGAATATATTCTATAGAATTATTATTCAGCACGGATCGCCGTCAACGCTGAAAGGCGCATCGCTCTAAATGCGGGATACATGCCCGAAATTAGCGCCACACCCATGGAGAACACCACGGCGCCAAGTGAAAGATAGAGCGGGATAATGCTGCGGATACCCGCAGTCTCCATAATCTGCGTATTAAGCACATATGATAAAGCATAGCTCACGCCAAGGCCAACAGCGCCGCCGATCAGGCCGATAAAGGCCGATTCTGTGAGGAACAGCCCGGCGATATTGCCCATTCTGCAGCCGAGCACCTTTATGATGCCAATTTCCTTCGTGCGCTCGTAAATGCTCATCATCATCGTGTTCATAATGCCAATTGCCGCTACAAGCAGCGCTACGCCGCCGATTGCGCCAAGCAGCATTTGGGTTTGCCGCTGCATTTCCTGCTGGGTTTGCAGCCCCTCCTGCACGCTGTAGGCTGCATAGCCCATGGAGTTGATCTTTTCCTGCACGGCAACAACATCATCAGTGCTTTCACATTTGACCCACACCTCTTGATACTTGCCAGTTTCCAAGCCGTACATATTATCCTTATTTTCGCGGTACAGGCGGTTGAGGGCATTTATATCCATAAGTGTATAATACGCGTTCATGCCGCCTTCCTGTGAGAGCGCACCCACAACATTAACCTTGTACATCTTTCCCTTGGGCGTTGACTCCCCGCCATAATCCTCATACTCATATATGTTGCGGTGATCAAATGTGAGCTGGAAGCGGGATTTATCCAGTGAAACACGCGGGTTCCCCTCGTTATCCACCGCCTGCCTGTAGGTTTTGGGATTATAAAAATTATAGAGCACGTAGTTCCCCAACGTCAGCTCATAGTTTGAGCCTGTGCTGGTGTTTGGCAGCCGCCCCTGATCCAGCACAAAACCAAATTGTTCAGCGCTTGCGGCATCAACACCCATAATCTGTATGCCGCTCACATACTGGCCGCTTTTGAGATAACCATACACCTGCACAAGCGGCATAACTGCCTGCACGCCGGGGATGCGCTTAAACTCATCCACCTTTTTAGCATCCAAAGTTACCTCGCTGCCGGAGCTCCAAACCATTGAATTGCTCGTTTGTGATGGATCCTGATAGCTATAATTGTAAACATTAATCAGCGTCAGGCTTCCGTACCCTTCGAAGATTTCTTTGGTAACCTCCTGCATGCCTATGCCCAGAGAAACCATGACCACAATGGAAGCTGTGCCAATTGCCATGCCCAGCACCGTTAGGAACGTGCGCAGCTTTCGCCTGCGCAGGTTCATCGCGGCGATGGATAGCATATCCTTTATGCTCATAAACCCTCCGTCAATTCCGCCTTGCGCTTTTTGCGCCTGATTAAAGTAATAACCACCGCCACCGCAATCAGGCCGGCAGCCACCAAGGTTATAATCAACCACGTGGGCATTCCCGAAGCGCCATTTTGATCGGGATCCATTATTATTTCGCCGCCAAATGTCGGGTCTTCCATCATGTCTCCGGGGTCATATGCTTCCATAACCTCAACAGTCATGGGCTTTTCGATGCGGATTGGCGTGCCATAAGCATCTTCATAGGTTATCACTATGATCGCGTCAATGCTGCCCGCCACAGATGGGATTATGTTAAAATCTGCACGCATTGTGCCGCCGGACGAAACTGTTCCGTGGAAATATGTTTCCTCCATGCGAAGGCCCTCGCCCTCAATGCTCACCATGCAGTTGTATAGCTGGGACTTGCCCATGTTATATAAGCTGACATACAGCGGAGTTGGACTATCCTGCATAGTGGACGAATCATACATAACAGGATCATCCACCCGCACGCGCATACGCTGTGAAATCGGCACGGAGATGGTTTCCGTAACATCGTAGGATTTTAGTGTCTTTGCGCTTTCATACGCAAACTTGACGGATATCACCTGTGGTTTGGGGTCGGCATCCGGTGTGGACTGCAGCTCCACAGTGCGCTCAACCACCTCACCCGCGCCAATCTTATCGATATAGAGCGAGTTGCTGCCATTGTTTGCGGGCATGATTACGCTGCCATCGTTGCTCAGCGTGATCTGAATGTTTTTGACAGCCTCCTCAGAGGTGTTCCTAAACTTCATGGTTAGCGAGAATGGCTCGCCTGCAAACAGCCTATCGGCATCGTCGCCTTCCTCAGGGCTTAGCGCCTTTAATGTTGAACCTTCGATTATCACCTTGGGCGTGGTTGTGATAAGCTCGCCATCCGAGTTTGTCAGGCTTTCGCTTGCGCCCTTCACTACCGTTACGAAAACGGAGAAGGTGTTGCTTTCGTAAGCCGAGGTTGCGCGGTTGTAATAAACCACGTTGAACTTAACTTCCTTTACGCCGCTTGTGACATTTTTGGAGAGCTTGAAATTGTATACGATTTCCTGCGTGTTGCCCGGCCTCATATCCGGCACCTTGCGCGAATAATCCACCTCGCTGATTTCAAATGGGAAGCTATCCAGCGAAGCTGAAAGCACCGGCGTGACACGGATATCGGTTGCCCGCTCGGTGGATTTTGAGCCGCGGTTGTAGATCGGCAGGCGCACCTGAACGTTGTTTCCGGCGTTGCCCGAAGGCGCGGCAACCGCGCTGCCGTTTGCGCCTGTGGCGGAAAGGGTCAGTATGGGCAGTGTTTCTCCGGTTGTGCCGCCATTGTTGCCATTGTCTACGCCACCGGAGTTGTTATTGTTGTTGTTGTTGTTCGAGCCTGTGGAAATATTGGCTGCAAATGGGAAATTGAGCACCACCGCATCCGTATCGCCTTCAACAGAAAAGCTGATTGTCTCGTTGTTGTTTGCTTCAATAACTCCTGATTTTACGGTGGCACGAACCTCCTCAACAACTGTGTCGCCCGCAGATACTATCAAATATCCTGAAACAATGTTCGCGGCCATTAAGTTGGTGGATGCGCTCACATCTGCCTTTGCCAGCACTTTTTTAGCCTCTGTACCGGTATTTTTAAACTCAACATTAAAATATACCGTCTGACTGGTAGCAATCACGGCAATGTTCCCATTGGTCAGCTTGGCCGAAACAGTCGCGTGCGCCGCCAACGCCACCGTCGGCAAAAGTGAAAGCGCCACCGCTGCGCACAGAACAACCGCTAATAGTTTTTTGCCCCTCATAACCCGTCCTCCTATATTTCCCTAGTGTTTTCATCTATTTTGACTACCTGGCCATCCAACAGATGCACCGCCTTATCCGTAAAAGCGGCCATATTAGGGTCATGGGTGACCATTACCAATGTTTTATTCTGTGTGCGTGCTATATCGCAAATAAGGTTCATAACCTCATCGGATGTTTTGCTGTCAAGGTTGCCTGTGGGTTCATCCGCAAATACGATTTCCGGGTTGGTCACAAGCGCCCTTGCAATACCCACGCGCTGCTGCTGCCCTCCGCTCATTTGTGTTGGTTTGTGCTTAAGGTGGGTTTCCAAGCCAACTGAGCAAAGCATTTCTCTAGCAAGCTTCATGCGCTTTCTCTTACTCATTCCCCTAAACACAAGCGGGAAGGCGACATTTTCAAGCGCAGTATAATATGGCATGAGGTTAAACGATTGGAAAATAAAACCCACATGCTGCTGCCGGAACAAAATCAGCTCGCTTTGATTCATTTTTTCAACATGCTGGCGTGCAATTACAATTTCGCCGCTGGTTGGGCCTTCAAGACCCGCCATAAGGTTCAAAAGCGTTGATTTGCCCGAACCTGAACGCCCCACAACGCAGCAAATCTCCCCACGGTTTAGGGAAAAGTTTATGCCGCTAAGCGCATGTACGTTTACAGAACCCACGCGGTACGTTTTTTTAAGGTCTCGAATATCAATGATGATTTCTTTTTTGGTAGTGGACGCAGCCGCGCCGGCGATTTCGTAAGCTTGTTCCATTATGCCCCCCAATACCCTCAAAAATTATTATTTTAATCGTATGCGCAGCCGCAAACGGCCATACTTGATCAATGCTATATAACGCCTTAATCAAAGAACGCATGTATTAACAGAAAAGTTTCATTCTTGCCAAAAATGCGCCCGTTGCTATTATACGCCAGCAAGTAAAGCGTATCAAATAAACTTTTCATAAACGTTTCATTAAGAATATATATCAAGCGCAACGCTTTTTTAACACATGTATCCAAAGTGTGAAAAGCAATGATTATGCGCCTGAGCACCCTACGATCATATACTGTTTTTAGAAATTGTCCATATCTGCAAGCGCTCATATTTGAAATATTCTATGTGCTGATATTTGACAATCCGGCTTTGTACGAAAAAAAGCGCCTTATTCAGGCGCTTTTTTGCATACGGTATTAAACACAAAATTTCATGCTACTGCCATTCTGTGCGCAAAACTGCAAAGCTACTGCAGCTCTTTAACCTCTTCGCTCATTTCATTTTCAACCGCTACATCTTCAACGGTTGAAATCGCACCCTTTGTGAAAACCAGACGAACCTTGTCCGGCCCTACAACAAGGTAGACAACATCATCCTTAATCGCGCTGATCGTGCCGTAGATACCGCCAATTGTGCGCACACGATCACCCGGCTTAAGGTTGCCGAGCATTTCTTTAACTTTCTTATCGCGCCTGCGTTGGGGAATGATCATCACGGCAAACATGGCGACCATTATTAAAATTAGTGGTAAAATTCCTGAGAGTTGCTCGGACATGTATGTTACCTTCCTTTTCATGTTTATTAACTTAACAGTGTAAAGTTTAGCCGAAAACGGCTGGCTCGTCAATAGCGGCCAGCCGAAAAATAGGGCGCAAATGTGACTTGTTTGGAACTATGGGCGTAACACCGCATCGAATTTTTCCACCATAAAGGCGGGCCGGTAAGAAAGCTTCGCTTTTCTCATTCCTAGTATTCCCATATCCTCCTCACGATTTATATATGAAAGATGTGACCAGGTGTTTTTAACAAACTGCTGGTTGATCACCGCATACAGCCCCATATAGGACGCATCCGCCTTTTCAATATGAATAACCGCCGCATCGGAGTTAATCTGCTCGCCAATAGTAAACGCGACAAGCTTCCCCCCGACCCTTATGCCTGCGCCACGAACGCCAAGCTTGTCCATATTAGGAAGAAGGAAACGAATGGCATTCATTTCACCAAGAATTCCAGGTGCAAGAACATCCTTTTCACTCAGCCAGCTTAGATAGAGCTCCATACATTCCTCGCTATCCTGCGGGCTAAGCTCCTGATACTCGAACTCGTATTGCGATGTGAATTGGTGGATATGGTTGCGCTTTGAGTGATATTTTCTGCCCGCAAGATTAAGCAGATCCTCCACCCGATAAACATAATCAAATGTATCCCTCTCCGGTGAGAGTGTAAACTGCGGCGCATGTTTCCTGAACAAGGGCACAAACTGTCCACTTACCGAACGAAATCTCGGGAACTCACCTTGCGCATAAAAATATTCAAGCGCTCCATCCAACGCGCGCTTATAATCCTGATCCCAATCTTTCATAACCGGCGGGAACATAAACATAGGGTATGAGCCAAATGTCAGCCTGACATACAAAACATCGTCCTGCTCAGCCCACTGAATTTTGTCATCCTGACCCCAGATAATCATATTTGTAAATGTAAGTTCCGAACAATAAAAACCATGTGGCCTTACATATTGATCGATAATTTCCTTGTGCTCAATCAAAAAGGGTTGAAATTCCAACATACCGTTACCTTTCCATATCATCAATGATTTCCATATCTATTCTACTGCAAATTTGGCAGGATGCAAGCATTGCGAAAAAATGAGCTTGCACAATAGTATAGTATATTGTAAACTTAATAATCGCATTTGGTTTACATTAAGGAGTGCTTATGAAAACAAAAACACAACAAATGCTTCTTGCATCAATGTTCAGCGCACTGACTGCAATCGGCGCATTTATTAAAATCCCCATGCCGCCCTATCCTGTCCCTATGACCTTGCAGACCATGTTCGTTTTTTTATCTGGCCTGCTTTTACCCGCACGCACGGCATTTTATTCTCAGCTAGTTTATGTGCTGCTGGGCCTTATCGGAATTCCCATTTTTACCAACGGCGGCGGAATTGCTTATCTGCTTGACCCAACATTTGGCTACCTGCTTGCCTTTTTAGCATGTGCGCCTTTGATGAGCAAACTGGCTGAGCAAACATTATATAAGGGAAGGCGTGTTGCCTTTTCCGCTGGTTGCCTTGCTATTATATTAGGGGTGCAGGTGCTGGGCGTTGCGTATATGTCACTAGTTTATTCTCAGCATCTAGCTTCTCCACTATCATTTTCCAAGGTTTTTTATATAGCAACGATCTTTATTCCGTTGGACGTAATAAAGTTATTTGTGGCGACTATACTCGCATTGCGGCTGCGCAAAAGCGCGCCCGCCATATTTTCACCCAGCACAGCCTTGCCAAAATAGCTTAAGCAGCACACAAAACTCACCGCCCGCATATTGTATTCTAGTATCTTGCGGCACCCAAATCAATGTCCCAAATGATGCAAGTTACTAGTCATATTCGACCAATATGGAGGGTAAATGTATGAAAAAAGTTTTGTCCGTTCTGTTGTTGGTGGCGTTAATGGCAGCATTTTTTGTTGGCTGCAAAGAACCCACAGATAAACTCCGAAAAGTTCAACTAAATGAAGTAACTCGTTCTGTCTTCTACGCACCACAATACATCGCTGCATCACTTGGTTTTTTTGAGAAGGAAGGGCTGGATGTTGAAATCACCACTGGCGGCGGTTCCGACAAAACAATGACCGCACTGCTTGCCGGGCAGGCCGACATTGGATTAATGGGCCCTGAAACAGGTGTTTACGTAGTTAATGAAGGAAAAGAGGATCATCCGATTATTATTGGGCAGCTAACCAAGCGCGATGGCTCGTTCCTTGTTTCGCGCACGCCTGATGATGACTTCACTTGGGAAAGCCTTGAAGGCTCAACCATAATTGGCGGCCGAAGAGGAGGCATGCCTCTCATGACCCTTGAGTATGTGCTCAAGCAACATGGACTCACGCCCGGCGAAAATGTCGAAGTGCTTGACCACATTCAATTCAACCTGATGGGTGGCGCATTTGAAGGCGGCGAAGGTGATTTTGTTACCCTTTTTGAACCTACCGCCTCTCAATTCGAGCTGGAAGGAAAAGGCCACATAATCGCTAATATCGGCGAAGCATCCGGCGAAGTGCCATACACAACATTTATGGTCAGCCAAAGCACACTCAAAAACGACCCGGACTTGGCGGAGAGGTTTATCCGCGCAATTTATAAAGCGCAGCAATGGATCGTGACCGCAACAGATGAAGAGGTTGCAAAGGCGATGCAGCCCTACTTCCCTGACTCTAACATTGAAGTGTTAACCTCCGTTGCAAAAAACTATCGCTCAACAGATTCGTGGAAAACAGACCCCATCATGCTTGAGGAAGATTTCCAGCGGCTGCTGGATATCATGGATGAAGCCGGCGAGCTTAAAGCGCCCGTTGAATTTACGGATCTTGTTAACAACAGCATCGCCATAAAGATCATGAGCGAATAATTACGCAGCATTTGGGCGATTGCTCGGCGAATGATCTGCCTGCATATCGTGGATGTAAAGATTCTTTTTTGTTGAATGTGCGCGCTTCATTTTATGTATGCGCGCACGTTTTTTCGCTTCCTGCGTTGCGGTGGAAAGCAAAATGCCCACTAAAACACCCGGCAAAACAAAACATAACACCATTCCAAACATTGCAACCCCTCCTGTTTCTCAATAGGATACTAAAAATGCATATAAAAAGCAGACGCGGCAAATCTCTCGTCACCATGGTTTTTAACCACAATCAGCCTTAAATTCCGCACTTCATTCTGCTATATTTGCATTATAGTATCTTCTTTAGAAACTGTCAATAGACAATATTTCTAAAAATCGCTTGCATGTCGTTTCTTTTTGAGATACAATGTTAATCAAGTAAGGGGGCCTGACAATGAACCGCTTAAAAGAGTTGCGCATTCAATGTGGATACACTCAAGAAATGCTGGGTAATTTTCTGGGCATTCAAAAAGCCGCCGTGTGCAAATATGAAACCGGCCGCACCAACATTCCGCAAGAGCACTTATTGCGCATTGCAGATCTGTTTTGCGTTAGCGTTGACTATATTCTTGGTCGCAGCGATTCCTATTCATCGACCCCTCATGAGCAGTACTCAACAGTTCCGCTGCTGGGGCGGGTGCACGCAGGGCTCCCAATTTTTGCGCAAGAAAACATTGAGGATTATATTCCCGTATCTAACAGTCAAATCCGCAGCGGCGAATATTTTTTTATGGAGGTTGTTGGCGATTGCATGACCGATGCGCACATTGTGGAAGGCGCTCTTGTATTGGTTCATGCCCAATCCGATGTTAATAACGGCGATATCGTCGTTGTCCGTGTTGAGGATGAAGTTGTGCTGCGAAAAGTGAAGTGGCTAAAAAACCAACTAATTCTCTATCCGGCAAACCCCGCATATGAACCAATGATCATTTCCAGTGGCGACGCGCAGATTATCGGTCGAATTATTGAAGTTCGAATACCTTTCCCATAAAATTCGCTCCTCATATAAAACTCACGCCCCGGCATAATGCCGGGGCGTTTAATGTCCAGAATATATCTTCAACCACTTAACCAAACGATGGTGGGATAGGTGTCACCGCTCCCATATTCGGTGTTGTTGTGGGGCGTGGCCTGTTTGTCGGTTTTGGTGTTGGGCTCCCACTTGACGGTGAAAACTTAGGGTAAAGATCCGGCGTGGGGGTTGGCACGGGCGTGGGTGTAGGCGGCTCCGGTGTTGGCGTGGGCGTAGGTGTTGGCGTGGGTTTGGGTTTAACCGTTGCACTTGGCTTAGTTGTTGGCGTTGTGGTGGGTGTTGAGGCTGGCGGATTTGTAGACTCAGCGCTCAAATTTTTACTCATCACAAGCACGATGCTCGATACCCCAGAAAGACTGCTTCCCTGAGATATCCCCTGTGCTATTACCGTATCATGAGGCTTAGTTACGCTATCAACATACTCAACCGATACACTTATACCAAGCTCCGCCATAGCCGCAATAGCTTCGTTTTTGCTCATGGAAAGCAAATCGGGCATCGTGGGGCCATTTTGCCCGGTTTGTTCATCGTTGCTTCCATCATCGACAATAAGCTGAATAACTTCATTATCACCCGATGCAACAATATTACCCTGCCCGGCGCTACGTGTTAATTCAACTGTTGTGCCCGGCGAAACGTATAACCCTGCTATCGGGGACTGCTCCGCTATGGTATCCTTCGGCGCAGTTTCGTGTGAAACGCTTTCGTTATCAAATATTATTTGCAGCATATTGGTGTCTGCAAGACGCTGGGCTTCTTTATCACTGAGGCCCTCAAAATCCGGCACTCTCACATAAGCTTCCCTTTTTGTTGCGCCACGGCCTAAAACCATCATCGTGAGCACAAGCGCCATAACAACAAGCGCCAATATGCCCACTAGAATTAATGTTTGTGTCGTTTTTCTCATATTTTTCATCAGGGTTGCCTCCCTCCAGGCGTTCTGAATAATCCATTACTATTGCGCGAAAACCTCCGCTGCATGAACATTGTAAACTATTTCTCCCCTAAAGACAATCGTAACCATAATGCACAATATTAATTTTTGGTAAATTCAACCTGAAACTTATCTGTTAAAACTGCTTATTTTGTCTTATTAAGTCGCAATAGTTTTATGTTGTGAAACAGCGGTGCAATTCCCGGTTTTAGAAAATAAAAACCAAACATATTTAGTTGTTTGCTCAATAATACCGGTGTATAATTGCCTTAATTTGATTGACCAAAATAGTTTAAATGCAGAGGGGGAAGCTTTATGGTTTACCGCGAGCTAGGCAAAACGGGCATTCGCGTAAGTGAAATCGGCATGGGTTGTGAAGGATTTGTTGATAAACCCTACGAACAAGTCAAAGCATATGTGGATTTAATGGAAAATGAAGGCGTAAACTGCATCGATTTATACACGCCTAACCCTGAATTGCGCTCATCGCTTGGCCAAGCCCTGCAAGGCCGAAGAGAAAAGTTTGTGCTTCAAGCTCATCTATGCTCGATCTGGCAGGATGGGCAATATAAACGCACCCGCGACATCAAGGAGGTGCGTGAAAGCTTCGATGATCAGCTTTTCAGGCTGCAAACGGATCATGTTGAAATCGGCATGATTCATTATGTTGATTCTATTTCGGACTGGAACGAAGTAAAAAACGGGCCTGTAATGCAATACGCACAGGAACTCAAAAAATCCGGTAAAATACTTACAATCGGTCTATCCAGCCATAATCCCGAAGCGGCTTTAGCCGCAGTAAACAGCGGCCTGATTGATGTCCTTATGTTCAGCATTAACCCATGCTACGATTTGCAGCCCGCTAACGAAGATGTCGAAGCGCTTTGGGATGGGAAAAACTATGAAAACGACCTTGTGAACATGGAACCACAACGCCAGCAGCTATATGAAACCTGCCAGCGCTTAGGCATAGGCATCACGGTGATGAAGGCTTTTGGCGGCGGCGACTTGTTAAGCGATGAGCTATCCCCCGCAGGAAAGGCACTGACTGCCTACCAGTGCATTCACTACGCGCTGACAAGGCCGGGGGTTTCAAGCGTGCTTGTTGGCGCGAGAACGATAGAGGACCTTAAAGAAAGCATAGCTTATGAAAGCGCACCGGAGCATAAAAAAGATTACGCAGAGGCTTTTGCTCAACTCCCCAAAATCAGCTGGAAGGGGCATTGCATGTATTGCGGGCATTGTGCACCCTGCCCATCCGGCATCGATATTGCAAGCGTTACCAAATTTTTTAACCTGACAACTGCTCAAGGCGAAGTGCCGGAAACCGTGCGTGAGCACTATGCGGTTTTGCAGCACCATGCTGGCGAGTGCTTAGAGTGCGGCGCTTGCGAAGAGCGCTGCCCCTTTGATGTGCCCATCATTGAGAACATGAAAAAAGCGGCTAATGTGTTTGGAAAGTAGCTAATTCTCTTTCGATAAGCTCCTGCGAGATTTTTAGCGCTTTAATCCTGCGCACAAGCAATGTGTGCTGCGATGTGCCCGGCCTGAGTTTGGGTTGCACCTTTTCGCATTTGTGAATTGTAGAAACGATGGCCCTTAGCGCCTCTTGCAATTCCTCTAATTGGTATTCACTCATGTGGCACTATCCTCCCACTTTATCAACGCGTATAATGTTTTGAACATATAAGCGGAACCGTCACAAAATTGTGCGGTTCCGCTTGCATTTACCTAAACTGTTATTTACCCAGCTTCTCCTTTAGCGCCGCCAGCTCATCCTCCACGGAAGCGTTCGCAGTGCCAGCGCGGTATTTTTCCTCCAAAGCAGAAGCGTCATCCTTAGGCGCAGAGTTTAATTCGGCCATTGCATTGGCGGAATCGAGCATTTTATCAACCCTTTGCTCCATGCGGTCAAACGCGCCCATCGTGTTTTGCAGCTTATCGGTAGATGAGCCGATTTTGTTGACCCTCTCCTGCGTTTTTGCTACCGCAACCTTTGCTTTAATAGCATCGCGGCGGGAGTTAAGCGTATTGATGTCGCTCACCAGCTTATCGTGCAGCTGACGCATTTTGATGGCGTTTTCATGCGCGGCTGCATAAGCAGTCTCCAATCCTGCGCCAATTTCCTCAAGCCCCTGCTTTTTGGAAAGAAACACACGCGCATCATCATCGTTGCCTTCCAACACGGCGCGTTTAGCAAGCTCGCCGTATTTGGCAACCTCTTTTGCGTTTTCATCCACCAAACGTTTTGTGCGGCTTTCTTCAGCCATCACATTTGCGGTTTCTTTTTTGACTTCCGCGAGGTCGTTGGTGAGGTTGCGCAAATATTGATCGATCATTTTTGCGGGGTCTTCCGCCTTATCCAGCAGTGCGTTGATGTTGGACGAAATAATGTCAGAGAAACGTGAAAGAATACCCATTTTCCTACCTCCGTATTTTATTTATCGTACTTTTTCTCGCGTTCGTTTAGGTCGCCATCCCCAAATTTGTTAAGCGGTGTTTTGAGTATACGCTCCGTTTGTTCAGCTTCCTTGTTTTTTTGCTCCTTGGACTTTTTCCACCAAACAAAAACCAGTATCAATATCACAATCACACCCACAATGATCCATACCATTATCCATGGTGAGCGTGTTACCTCCATGATGCGCGTTGAAGCATCATCAAATGCTTTGGAGAAATATTCCTCGTCGGAAAGATTTTCGTAATAATAATATTTATCGATGTAATCGAGCAGTATATCTGCCGCCTCCTGATCGATCACCGTTTTTGCCTGCGTGCCCGTAAGATACCACGTGTGGTAGGTATCGTTGTATTCCATAAACACCAGCAGCAGGTGCGCCTCATCGGTGAACAGCTCATCGTAAAGCGTGTTCATGTAGCTTTCCGCCTCGCCATCGGTGGGATAATGATTGCCGTTTATCGAGTCTGTAAGATACAGGTATGGCTGCACGCCGGTTTTATTATAAAAATTGCGAAGGCCTGCAACAAGCTTGGTCTGGTTGCCAATCCAGCCCAAATTGTCCGTATAATATGATGTTTCGTTGACCGAGCCTGCGGGCAATGGCTGCCGCTCGATTGTTGACGCAGTCACATCCGAGGATGAACCCGTTATGCCGGAGCCGCAGGATGCCAGGCTCGAAAACATTAAGAGTACAACGAAAATAAGCACTACTGCCACAATCACCGATGGAAAAAGGCAGCCCGTGCCGCAGCCGCTCCTGCGTGGGCCAAACCCCCAAAATCCACCATACCTGGGTGGTGGCGGCCTATATCCGCCCGGCCGTGGCCCGCCGCCAAAGCCGCCCGATCCTCCGGGGCGCGCGCCGGCACGATTTGGGCTGCCAAACCCACCGCTTGAGCCGGAGCGCCCACCAAAACCTCGGCCCCCGCCCCCGCTAAACCCGCGCGAGCCTCCACCGCCTGAGCGGCCCCCGCCGCCTCCGCTTCTCCCCATATTCTATTTCCTCCAACTTTTTGGTTGTTTATAGTATAATATTAAATTATGTCCAACAAGTAAACTGAGCGTAGAAATTCATTTTGTGACATTAAAAAAGATGCCAGGAGGAACATCCCATGTTGATCAAAACCCTGTTTATTAGCCATGGTAAAGGCACAAAACCAGAGCAACTAAATAAAACCGAGCTTGTTGAGGGCATTGGCATGAAGGATGAACCTCACCAAAACAGCGAACGCCAGCTCAGCCTGATCGGAGCAAGCGCGCTTGATCAGGTGGAGCAAATGGGCAAACGAGGGCTTTGCATGCACCGATATTACGCAAACATTGTGATCGATGGCCTTGAGGGCGGAATGCTTAAAAAAGGCGATGTGCTGCGCATAGGCCAGGCCCGTGTGCAAATCACCCAGGTTGGCAAGCGCTGCTTTGATGAATGCGTGCAGGTGCAGGAGGGAACTTCGGCCGACTGCCCACTTCACACATGCCTTTTTGCAAAGGTACTTTCAGGTGGCACGGTTAATGCGGGGGATTTAGTGCAGCAGGAGTAATGGCTTAAAGCAGCGTCGTTAGCTTAAATTCCTCAATGGATCGCAAAAACCGCACATGCGTAATTATAAACTCCAGCTCCACAAGCGTTTGCGCCTGCTCCTCCACTTTTATCAGCTCGATGCAACTGAGCATGGATGCTTCAAGCTGCGCAATATATGTGTGGCTGAGCATTAGGTGCATAAACGCTCTATCCTGCAAATACGCCTCGCGCATTTTGTGAAAATGCTGCTGCGCCTCTTGCCAGTCTTTTTCAATAATAAGCTCCACCGCTTCTTCTGCAAGCGCTTCTACTTGGTTGCAGCACTTTTCCAGCCGTGTGCGCGGATAGGTGAACAGGAAAGCAAGCATCAGCACGCAAACAATTGTAGCTATTCTTCTAGCCATGCTGCCTTCCTGCCTTTGCAGCAGTTTGCCTTGAACGGGTAACTGAGCCATATTTTTTGTGTGTCTGCACAAAAAGCTTGCCTCCCGGGGAAAGGCTCGCTAAAAAAAGCTGCTTTGCATCCGAAAAGCCCATTTCCTTTAACTCAGCACAAAGCCACTGTTCTGTTTTTCCAAAAGAGGCGAGCGCTTCAGCATGCAGCTTGCCATCAAGCACAACTAACTCCCCAAGCTCATCATCATGCGCCTTAAGCTTAAAATCTTTTAACCTTGGCGCTTGCATATCCCCATTGAGCAACACGCTCAAGTCGCCATCTGTTTCAATGATCGCGTAGGATACCTCAGAAATATCAAATATATCCTTGCCTCTTAGTTGCTCCATCAAGTCGTTAATTGTGTAGCGCGCATTTCGCATCACATCCTCCTGCAGTACACCCCGCGCAATAACAATCTGCGGTTTTCCCGATAGCACCCTGCGCGCCCTCCCGCTCTTTAGCGAAAGGTAGGCAATTAACTGCTGCATTAAAAACAGCGCTAATATGGGAATAATGCCATACATAAGCGGCACGCTCGTGTCGCCAATTGGGTTGCTTGCAAGGTCGGCGACAAGCAATGTAAAGATAAGATCGAATGGCTGCAGCTGGCTGATTTGGCGTTTTCCCATAAGCCGGATTATACAAAACACCACAACATAGAGTATTATTGCGCGCAAAAACAAAACAAACATAGGCGCTCCTTATAAACGATTTTGCCTTACTATTCTGTGCAAAAATTTTCGTTTGGATGCACGTGGAAGTTATGCCTATATTTTTCACTATTTGTGCATCTTTGTGCTGCTAAGTGTTTTATTGTGTTCATATTTTCTACATATTTGTGCTCTATGATTAGGAACCGTAAACAGATGCGGGCGACCGCTTTATAATGCGCATATGGAAAGGAATGGAACACATGGATCAAGATATCAATACCATGCCCCTTGAGCAAACAGATGCACAGGTCGTGGCCGACCCGAAAAAAGTCAAACCTAAAAAGGGCGCCAAGCGCGAAAAAACTCAGCCAGGGCAAAAGAAAAAGCGCAAAAAGATTAAAGCGCGCTGGATTGTGCTTGGCGTGATTGTAATTGTGATTGCCGTTGTGTTTATAACATGCCGCAACGCCGCACAAAATGTGCTTGGCAACCTGCTTGCATTTGACGACACAACCGTGCTTGCATATGGTAACCTTGAATATTCAGTAGGCGCCACAGGTACTGTAATCACAGCGCAGGGCCGAAATGTGCACTCCTCACAAACATATAATGTAGAAGAAATACATGTTGAGCGGGGCGATTATGTTAATGAAGGCGATCCGCTTTGCACGCTGGATTCAAAATCACTGCGCGACCAGATCGAGAAAAAGGAACTTTCCATCAATATTTCAGCAAAAAGCGCTGCTCAGCAGGTAAAAAGTGCGAGGGATAGCTATAACGCCAGCAAGGATGCGCTGGATAGTGGCCTCAACTCCACGCTAAACTCCGCACAAAACACCGTGCAGGACGCAAAGGAAAAGCTGGAAACCGCACAGCAAAATTATGCTGATTTTAAGGCGGGCAAGCGTGTGTCATTAATTGCACAGGCGGAAGCGACGCTGCGTTCGGCGCAAACCGCACTGGATAACGCAAAGGCGACCTATAACTCGCTTGCAAATGCAGTGCTTGCACCTGGAGACACAAAGCCGGATGATTACGACCACAAGCTAACGACCGCAAGGCGTGCGCTTGATGCTGCGCTGGAAACATACAACGATGCCTACGATGCGCTAAAAGCGGCAAAGGACTCGACCGAGGAAGACTATGAAAAGGCTGTTGAAAACGCGCAAACTGCTTACGACCGCGCTAAAACAAGCCTCACCGCAACGGAAGCCAGCATTAACCAGCAGCTGCAATCCAACTTAAACTCCTACAAAACAGCTCAGCTTGGCGCAAACAACGAGCTTGCGCTCTATGAGCTTGCAGCATTGCAGGAAAGCCTGGAGGATACCGTTATCAGAGCGCCTATTTCAGGCACAGTTACTGCAGTTTACGCAAAAGAGGGCGAATCCGGCTCCGGCCTGCTCTTTGTAATTGAGGACACTAAAAACCTGCTGGTAGACACCACCGTTAAGGAATACGACATGAACCTCGTCACCGAGGGGATGCCTGTTACAATTAAGTCGGATGCAACCGGGGATGATGTGTATGAGGGTGAAATCACGCATATTGCACCCACATCCTCAAAGTCCTCCACAAGCTCCTCAGATGTTGTGTTCCCCACAGAGGTGACCATACTTTCAAAGGATAACCGCCTGCGCATAGGCATGAGCGTGCGCCTTAACTACATTATCGAGCACAGGGAAAACGTGCTAAAGGTGCCTTACGATGCTGTGTACACCAACGCACAGGGGCAAAAGTGCGTGCTCATAATCACACCCCAGGCGGATGGAAATTACCTCATAGGCGAGCTTCCAGTTGAAACCGGCATGGAAAACGACCTGGATGTTGAGATTTATGGCGAAGGTGTGGTTGAGGGGCTGCGCATAATCAACGCGCCTACCGATTACCGGATGTTGATTGGCCAGAGCATACCTGTTACTGAACATCGCGTCTATTCCGGCGGCACGGGGATGATGATGTTTGGCGTAGGCTAAGAATGAGGTTCTAATATGAATGATACGATTATTCAAATGGAGGACATCATCAAGCGGTTCTACATTGGTGAGCCCAACGAGCTTGAAATTTTGCATGGCATAAGCCTGACTGTTAAAAAGGGCGAGTTTATTTCCATAGTTGGCGCGTCCGGCTCCGGAAAATCCACGCTTATGAACCTGATTGGCGCGCTGGATCGCCCAACCCTTGGCCACTACACTCTGGATGGCACCGTTGTGGAGGAAGCTGACGACCATGAGCTTTCCTCCATCCGAAACCGTAAGGTTGGTTTTGTGTTCCAAAACTTTAACCTGATCCCCCGCACAAACGCGCTTAAAAATGTGGAGCTGCCCATGATGTACGCAGGCGTACCCATGCGCGAGCGCACTGCACGCGCAAAGGAGCTTTTAGCGATGGTCGGCATGCAGGATCGGTTCACTCACCAGCCCAACGAACTTTCCGGCGGGCAAAAGCAGCGCTGCGCCATCGCCCGGGCGATGGCAAATGACCCTGCGATTTTGCTTGCGGATGAACCAACCGGCGCGCTTGATAGCAAAACCGGCCGCATGGTAATGGATATTTTCCACAAGCTGAACAAGGAGCAGGGCAAAACGATCGTGCTTATCACGCACAACAGGGAACTTTCCGCAGAAACAGGGCGGATACTCCACATGCGCGATGGTTACCTTTCTGAGGATCGGGAGGTGGTTGCGTGAATTTAGGCGAAAGTATCCGCGTTGCGTGGGAAGGGCTAATGGCCAACAAAATGCGCGCGCTGCTAACAATGCTCGGCATAATCATAGGCATTGGTTCGGTAATCGGCATTTTAACTGTGGGCAACGGCCTTTCCTCCACAGTAACCAGTTCCATGAGCTCGCTTGGCGCATCCAACATTATGGTTATGCTCCAGCAAAAGGGCGATGATTACGCAAATGGAAACGCCACCTATATTGAAGTAAGCGACGACGACCTTATTACTGACGACATGATTGATGCCTTCAGGCAACGTTATTCCGACCAGCTGGTGGGCGTAGCAATCTCTGAATCCGCAGGCAGCGGCAAGGTGCAGGATGGAAGGTTATACGCAAACGTATCCCTCACAGGAATAAATGAGGATTACCTGGCTGTCAATAACATTGAAATCCTGCAGGGCCGAAACATTGAGGCGCGCGACCTTGATGGCCAGCGCAGCGTTGCGTTAGTGTCGGATAAGCTGGTGAACAATATGTTCGGGGGCGACGCTCAGGCGGCGCTTGGTAAGGAGATCAAAACACGCGTTGGCAACGAGGTGCATGTTTTCAGGATCATCGGCGTATACCGTTATGAACAAAACATGATGAACATGTCCTTTGCTGCAGATAAGGATATCAACACCAGCCTCTATATTCCTGTGACCAGCGCAAAAAGATTAAACGGCGCCGCGGATGGATACTATTCCTTTACTGTAACGGCGGATTCCTCGCAGGACAGCAAGGCTTTTGCCGAGGTAGTAAACGTGTTTTTCTCCCGCTACTATCAAAGCAACGATAAATTTGGCATATACACAATGAGCATGGAAAGCATCACCGAGCAGGTGAACACCATGATGAGCAGCCTTAGCACAGGGCTTGCAATAATTGCGGGAATATCGCTGCTTGTTGGTGGCATTGGGGTCATGAACATCATGCTCGTGTCCGTAACGGAGCGCACACGCGAGATTGGCACCCGAAAAGCGCTCGGCGCAACAAACGGCAACATCCGTTTCCAGTTTGTTGTGGAAAGCATAATCATTTGCCTGATTGGCGGCGCAATTGGCGTTGTGGTTGGCGGATTGCTTGGCTACTGGGGGAGCTCTTTGTTAGGGGCGACAAGTATGCCAACTGGCGGCTCAATCGCGCTTGCGGTAAGCTTCTCGATGGCGATTGGCATATTCTTTGGCTACTATCCAGCAAACAAAGCTGCCAAGCTTGACCCCATCGATGCGCTCAGATATGAGTAATAATTCAAAAAGCAAATAAGCCCAAATTTGACACAGGCGCGTGAGTTCACGCGCCTGTCTTACTGTCAAAAATATTATGCAGTTGCCTTTAGCTTTGCCATGAACGCACCTGCGATGCCAGCCATTGAGTCCATTGTGGTATTCCTTCGCCGGTTTTCGCGCAAACGGGGAATATTTTCAGGTTTGGGTTACGCATGTGCGCATATTCCACAACCTTTTCCATGTCAAAATCAAAATAAGGCAGCACATCAATTTTGTTTATTATCAGCGCATCACAAACTGTAAAAATCAAGGGATATTTAAGCGGCTTATCATGCCCCTCAGGCACCGACAAGATCATCACGTTCTTTGCAGCGCCCGTATCAAATTCAGCAGGACACACAAGGTTTCCGACATTTTCGAGCACAACAAGATCCAGCCCCTGCGTGTTAAGCTCCAAAAGGCCCTGCTTTGTCATATCGGCATCAAGGTGGCACATGCCGCCTGTATGCAACTGTATTGTCCGCACGCCAGTTGTTTGAATTTTTTCTGCGTCAACTGCGGAGTCGATATCCGCCTCCATAACGCCGATGTTAAAATCATTTTTGAGCGCCTCGATCGTACGCATCAAAGTTGTTGTTTTGCCCGCTCCCGGCCCGCTCATAAGGTTAAGCAGAAATGTTTTTTGGGCCTTTAATTCATTTCTGAGTTTTTCAGCTTGTGCGTCATTATTTGCAAACACACTTTCTTTCACTTCAATAATCCGCATTTTTTCCATAACCGACCTCCACTGTATTATACCTTTGGCAACCGGCAATTAACTTGCCGACTTCGATTTATTTGATAATAAACTCATTTCCCATTAAAAGCAATGCGCTGTTGCTTTGGCTAAGTCATTAAGGTGCACAAAATGTGCAAGTTCTGCAATCGTTTACGGACTTTTGCCATTTTAAAAACTATTGGCGCGCTGTTTTTTTTACGCAAACCACTCATTATCTCTTGCACCTAATCGTGCAAATATCATGGACGCTTACCTGTTTCATGCAAATGCTACCCGGTATTTTGTTTTGCATTAAAACTTTTTATCGACAATTTATCATATTTTCGTTGTTATATGCTCAATATAGCAATATAATAGTAAGAAAACAAGCCATGTTTTATTGTGTACAAACCGCCTTAACTGTTCGGTTTCAGGCATTTTTCGCCATAACTAACTCTTCATACTTCGCCAATACACATTCCGTTCAATTATCCGACATATATTTTGCACAATTACTTGACAAACGTAACTATTGAGCATAAAATCTAAATAGAGTATCCGTAAACGTTTACGGTCAATTACATGACATTCGCCATCTACATGACTACACCATTTCGAAACAAGAGCTGCTTACTAAAGATGCAACAGAGCTGGTATGTTTAAAGCGGCGTAATTCTAATATCGGGATTCATTAAGCAATTAGCTTGGAGGTAAAACGATGGCAAAAAAATTGAAGCTACAGAAAAAACCGTTTTCATGGAAAAGGCTGAACAACCAAATCAGGGGCACATTAAGCAATCCGTTTAATGTTATCGTATTCATTTGCCTGATTATGTTGTTCTGCCTGATCGTGATTCCGTTGCTCTCCATGGTGAGCAACACATTCACGGTCGCCAAATCGGAGCTGCGCCAATTGCCCGGCGCTCAAATCGGAGATCCTACGCTTTACTATTGGAAGTATCTTTTTGCAACCGTGTTGGGAACCAGCGTGTTTTTGCCTGCTCTGGGGCATTCGCTGATGATAGGTTTTTTTGTGACGATCATTTCAATGCCGCTGGGCGCAGTGCTGGCGTGGCTGATGGTGCGCTCGGATATCCCCGGCAAAAAGCTGCTCAGCATGCTTATTGTCATTCCTTACATGATTCCATCCTGGTGCAAGTCGCTTGCGTGGCTGGCGGTGTTCAGAAACGAAACGGCAGGCAACCTTGGCTTGCTTGCAGGCATGGGCATACCTGTACCTGACTGGCTGGCATATGGCCCAATCGCCATTATATCGGTCATGACGCTTCACTATTACGCATTTGCGTATATCATGGTGTCCGGCTCTCTTCGCTCAATCAACTCGGAGCTGGAGGAAATGGGCGAAATTCAAGGGGCGAACAAGGTTCAGATATTAAAGAGCATCACATTACCATTGGTGCTGCCCGCTCTGCTTTCAGCCGCTATTATGACTATTTCCAAATCCCTCGGCTCATATGGCGTTGCGGCCAACCTTGGCCAGTTTACCGGCTATCAAGTGCTATCCACTCTTTTAAAATACTTCTTAAACGGCACACCTCAGCGTGTGGGTTATGTTATTAGCATACTGCTCATCATCATGGCATCCGGCACAATTTTTGCAAACCAGAAGTTCATCGGAGTGCGCAAAAGCTATGCGACTATCGGCGGCAAAGGCACGCGCAGCAACCTGATGCACATTGGCTGGGCAAAGTATCCGCTAATGGCATTCCTGATCATATTCCTGTTTGCGGCCATGGTGCTGCCAATGTTTGCGCTTGTTATGGAAAGCTTCCAGCTAAGAACCGGCGGAGGCTATGGGCGCGAAAACCTCACCCTCTACGCCTGGGTTGGAACCTGGGAAAACCGGCCGATGGAATACCTTGCGTATGACGGTATATTTAAAAATGCGGACTTTATGAAGGCGCTGTGGAACACTGCAAAGCTCTCAATCATCGCTTCCATCTTTACGGCGTTTTCCGGCCAGTTCCTGGGCTACATCACCACGCACGGGCGCGGAAAATGGTATGGCAGGCTGACTGAGCAGCTGGTGTTTATCCCCTATCTGATGCCCGGTGTTGCGTTTGGTGCAATCTATCTGGCGATGTTCTCGCAGCCAAGGTTGGGCGGGCTAATTCCATCCTTATACGGAACCTTTACGCTTATCGTATTGGTTTCCGTGGTTAAGCATTTCCCGTTTGCAAGCCGCTCAGGCACCGCCAGTATGCTGCAAATAAGCTCTGAGCTGGAGGAAGCTGCCGAAATTGCTGGCGCAGGCTTCTGGCGCAGGATACGCAGCATCATAATTCCCCTTGCTAAGAACGGCTTTATTTCCGGCTTCATTCTGGTGTTCATATCCATCACAAAAGAGCTGGACCTTATCGCCGTGCTTATGACCCCCGCTAACCGAACACTACCCTTCCTTGCGTTTGAGTATTCCAAGAGTATGCCGCAG
>JAJDHH010000079.1 GCA_030266105.1 Eubacteriales bacterium OttesenSCG-928-K08 | reverse complement strand
GGAAAGGATGAATCAGCAGGAGATCTTACGGAGCGAACAATGGTATTATGATAACTGGAAGCCAAAGTGGCCGGACAATTATGGTTTTTATGGATCATCAAGAAAAAACTGTGTTACAACCCGGAGAAACAATTGATAGATTTGGCGCAGATACCGATACTTTTGTCTCAATGAAAGGAACACCTTGGAATGCAAGATCATTGCCTGCTGGATCACAATACCATTATTGTTATATACGGGTCAAATGATTTTAGTTGCTGCATTTCCATCGAATAGAGCCTATTTGAAATAAAGGAGAATTGTAATGGACAATAAGTACTATATTGGAGAATGTCGTATTTGCAACCAAGGCATGTTAGAAATAGTTAAAGAATCAAATACTGGCTTGATTTTTGTAGCTTGTGATGAATGCGAAGGCGAATGGAATAATCCAGAAGACGCCCTAAAGGGTATCAATGGATCACGCAGTAAATATGGGGCGGTTTCAGATATAACTCAAATGGAAATTAAACAAATGAACTGGAGTAAATATATCCGATCTTACTAATGTCAGCTGCTAGGTCATCTTAATGAGCCTGAGTGGCCCTGGCAACATATAAATCTTAATGAACACACCGTCTGTTTGGTCATTGCAAAACAATAGGCCCAAACGCAGTTAGCACCTCTACAGTATCGGATATTACCGGTATACTCAAAGGCAATGCGGGTAAGGTGGCCGCGGCTGTTGCCGGGGTGGACTATGTTGTCCCCGCAGGAAATGTTGCCACAGCAACGCGATTGCAAACAGCAAGAACAATCAATGGAGCATCCTTTACTGGCGCAGCGAATATTACTTTTGGGACTTTATATCCTACTGCTATCCCCGCCAGCGCCAACCTTAATAGCTACACGCAATCCGGCATGTATTATTGTGCCGCAAATGCAACGGTCGCGACACTTACAAATTGCCCTACAACCAATGCTTTTTTTATGTTGGTTGGTAGGCATGCTGGGGCATTCCAGATGCTTGTGGAGTATACAACAGGAAGCACTACCAAGATATACTATCGTAATTTTTATAACACCGCATGGGGTACGTGGAAACGTATTTTTACCACAACTGATCCCCCGACTCCGGCAGAAATTGGCGCGGTCGCACCCTCTGACCTTGTATCAATCACCAACGATGAGATTGATACACTCATGGGATGAAACAGCAATCTACGGCTTAGGCGAGCGCGTACGCTATGAGGGCCAGCTTTACCGCTGCCTGCAGGCGCATGAGGCGCAGGCAAGCTGGAGCCCTGCGGCTGCGCCCAGCCTTTGGGTATGCATAGATGATCCGGGCGAGGAATGGCCTGAGTATAACGCGCCCGGCACGCCTGTACCCGGCACAACTGGGCAAGTGTATCCTGCATATATGGCTGGGGACAAAATCACCTTTGAGGGCGTGCGTTATGTATGCAAGCAGGATACCACAACTTTTAGCCCAGCACAGTACCCGGCGGCATGGGAGGCAGCATGATATTATCCGATCTAAACACAACAATGAAGGAGATATTTCACCGTGCCGGGGCCAGAGGCTCCGGCCTTGTCTTTGCTGTGCTGGATACGGGTGTAAAACCCATTGGCCCGCTTGTGGGCAAGGTAACCGGCAGCACCAAAGATACAGATGGCCATGGTACATTTGTGGCCGGGCAGCTGATAGAGTGGTGTCCGGATGCAACAATCCACTCCTATCGAGTGCTGCCCGATGGCACCGGCAGGACAGAGGATATTATATGGGCGCTGCATGAAGTACTACTGCTGCAGCGGATAGATCGATCCAAGCGGTATATCGTCAACATGTCGCTATCCGGGAATTACAGCCCTCGCGCGGCTATTGTGGATGAGTACCGTCAAGCACTTGAAGCGCTGGCTGAGATCGGTGTACCTGTCTTTGTGGCGGCGGGCAATGATGGCAAAGAGGCTATAAGCAAGTATCCTTCATGTTTTGAGAGTCCCATAACCGTTTCTGCGGTGGATAATGCCGCCAAGCAGGCCGATTTTAGTACATTTCACAATGAGGTTGATTTTGCTGAGTGGGGCGTGGATGTGCCAGGGCTATCAATCAACGTTGGTACATCGCGCAAGAGCGGTACATCCTTTGCATGCCCAAACGTAGCAGGCAAGGCAGGGCTGCTACTATCAGCCTATCACAACTCAACCGGGCAGCAGCTGCCGGAACCAGAACTATATGAGATGCTAAAGCACAGCGCACTCGACTTGGGCATCGCGGGTAAAGACAAATTCTACGGATGGGGCTGGCTGGACATTAGAAAGGCGGAAATCACTATGAAAAAGCTAGATCAATTTATTGCTTACCTAGAAGAACAAGTGCGAAACCATAGCATCTACGTGTGGGGCGCTCAAGGCGAAACTGCCCCAAAGATTACAGCGGAATGGATCAGAAGCAAAGAAAAAAGCTCCGCTTATGCTAAAAAGGCGTGTACATACTGGCTGGCGCAGGTTGTGGCGGGATATGGTGATGTTCTTAGAGCGTTTGACTGTTCGGGGCTTGGCATGTACTGGATGCAGAATGTTATGGGGTTATACACAAAAGATATGTCTGCAAATTCTATGATGGGAAAATGCACAAAGATTGAGCGCGCGCAGCTGCAGCGTGGCGATTGGGTGTTTCGTGTATATGCCTCTGATAAGCGTGACAGCAGCGGGAAGCTCACAGCAAAAAAGGGAGATGCCTACCACATCGGCTATGTCGTGGATGATGCTCTAAATGTAATCGAGGCCAAAGGGCGCGAGGACGGTGTGGTAAAGCGCAAGCTGAGCGCATCCGGATCCAGCTACTGGAATGCCTACGGCAGGCCGGAAATATTCGTGCAGGAGGTAGGCGGCAGCTCTACTGTACTAAGAATTACATCGCCCCTGATGCGCAGCAGTGATATTCAGTCTTTGCAAATTGCCTTAAACGGCATGGGTTATCCCTGCGGCACAGCGGATGGCATCTGTGGCAACAACACGCTGGATGGCGTGAGAGCGTTTTGCAAGGCTCATGAGGGGGTGTGATGCGAATGTAAAAGCTTTTAAAATCCCTTTTAATACACTATAAAACGGAGGATAAACACCACATGAATGAGTTTTTTACTTGGGCTGTACTGGCAACATATGCAGGGGCAACGCTGGCCACTGCCTTAATCACTGAATTGCTGAAAAATTTCAGTTTCATCGCAAAACTTAACACCCGTGGAGTATCGTACTTGGTGGCATTGATTGTGCTGCTGACTGCGGGAGCTGGGTTGGGCACTCTGTCCTGGGGCAGCGCGGGCCTTTGCGTGATCAATGCCGTTGTCGTGGCACTAGCCAGCAATGGTGCGTTTGATGCGCTATCTATGAATAGAAAATAGCTATATAATCAGAAAGCGGGCATTTCTTCATACAAGAAACGCCCGCTTAGCATTGACAAAAAGGCACTTTAGAGTTAAGGTGAACAAATGTTCTATTAACTGTGAGGTGCATTATGGATAGTTTGATTCCATGGATTGGCGGAAAGAAGCTTTTGCGAGATAAGATAATCGCTCTCTTTCCTTCTGAATTTGAGAGATATATTGAAGTGTTTGGTGGTGCAGGCTGGGTGCTTTTTCGCAAAGACAAGCATGCTAATATGGAGGTTTATAACGATTTTGACGGTAATCTTGTCAACCTGTTTAGGTGTACGAAGTATCATGCTGGTGAGTTGCAACGAGAGCTGGATTTTACTCTTAACTCGCGGGAATTGTTCCGTGATTACAAGGAGCAGTTGGATATGCGCGGTCTGACTGATATACAGCGTGCGGCTCGTTTTTTTCTGTTGGTGCGCTGCTCTTATGGTGCTGATCGCAAGACTTTTTCCTGTGCCACTAAACCCATTCTATCGGCGGTGGAGCGCTTGCATGAGGTTCGCCAGCGGTTGGCACGGGTAATCATTGAGAGCAGAGATTTCGAGGCACTCATTTGCGCTTATGATAGGCCGTCTGCACTGTTCTTTTGTGATCCACCTTATAAGGGCACCGAAGGGTATTATGATGGTTTTTCAGGTGATGATCACAACCGATTAAAAGAGGTTTTAAACGGCATTAAAGGGCGTTTTATACTCACATATAATGACTGTAAATTCATCCGTGATTTATATAACGGTTTTAATATTCATGAGGTCAGTAGATCAAACAACCTTATAGCTAGATATAACGGTGGCAAATACAAAGAGCTTATTATTACCAACGGGTAATAATAGCTCTTTCTTCATATCAAATCTTTTAACTTA
>JAJDHH010000078.1 GCA_030266105.1 Eubacteriales bacterium OttesenSCG-928-K08 | reverse complement strand
AACGGGAATGATCGTGCTGGTGATGGCCGATGAATCGTTCATCATTCGATCCCAATCGGCCTTAAGGCAGTTGACCGGTTGGTTTTCGAACTGAACGTTAAGCGCCAGCAAGCCGGTTTCTCCGTTTTCCATGCTTGCGTTTTGAACGCTCACCTCAACCGTGCTTGCCAAGTTCAGGGCTGAAGCGTCACGGGTCACATAGTTTTCAAAGCCATACTCAAACAGTTCTGCTGCAAGCTTAAAGCGCGTATCCGAATCCGGCTCGCCAAACTGCACAAGAATGAGGGTAACGCCGTTCTTTTCCGCCGCAGAAACGAGGCACTCCAGCGATGCGGGGGTCATGCCGGTTTTAACGCCGATGGCGTATTTGTATTCCACATTGGCGCTCTTGCCGGTTTCCGAGGTGTACAAAAGGCGGTTTGTTGTAATGAGCTCGTAAACCTTGCTGGAACTATCCTTAACTGTGTAGGTTTTTGTGTTAACGATTATTCTGAAGTTGTTCTTTTGAGGGGATTCATACATTGCATACTGCGCGAGCCTTGCAAAATCCCTTGCGGTTGTGTAATGCTTCTCTTTTTCAAGGCCGCTTGGCGCCACGAAGTTAGTGCCCGTCATACCTAGCGATTGGGCCTTTTCGTTCATCATTTTAACAAAATCGTCCTTTGTGCCGCCGATATGAACAGCCACCGCTTCCGCAGCATCGTTGCCTGAAACGAGCATCATGCCATAAATCAAGCTTCGAAGGGACATTTTTTCGCCTCTGCGTATGCCCATTGTGGAGCCGCTTGAGGTTACGCTTGGAACAGTGACGATATCGTCAAGGTTGCCGTTTTCAAGCGCCAGTATGCAGGTCATGATTTTTGTTGTGCTTGCGGGTTTGGCCTGCATATCCGCATTTTTTTCGTATAGAACGGTGCCTGTTTCAGCCTCAATCAGTAATACGTTTTTTGTGGACATATCCTCGGGCGCAGCAATTGCAAGTGCCGCCGGGGCGGCCAAAAGCAGCATTAGCGCAATAAATATGCAAATAACCTTCTTCAAACTTTTCATTCCTTTAAACTCCGCGCAGCATGCGCGTTTTATTCCCCCTAACCCGTAAAACCAACTAATAGTATAGCAAACGCAGTCCTGCCTTGTATAGTACCATCTTTTTTAGCCGCCGTCATGTAAACATTCGCATAAAATACGAAATCATTTCAGGCTAATTCGGGGGTAAATGCCGCAATTCACCATTTATACACGTACAAAAAAGCGCGGTTGTGGTATACTGTTATTATGAATATCGCTTTATGAGGTGTATGATGGCAACACGCATATTATTAGTGGACGATGAGCCGCTCATACTCAAAGGTCTGCGTTTCTCCCTGCAGCAGGAGGGTTATGAAATCGATCAGGCTGCAGATGGTGAGGAAGCGCTAACAAAAATCCAGAAAAACGAATATGATCTCATTTTGCTCGATGTGATGATTCCAAAGCTGACGGGCATTGAGGTTTGCCAGCGTGTGCGCGAAACATCGGATGTTCCTATCATAATGCTCACAGCTAAAGGTGAGGATATGGATAAAATCCTCGGCCTAGAGTATGGCGCGGATGATTATATGACAAAACCATTCAACATACTTGAGGTAAAGGCCAGAATTAAAACAATATTGCGCCGCGCGGCAAACTCAAAACGCGAAGCGCCCCGCCTTAAGCTCAACGCCAATGGCCTGATGCTCGATACTACCACCCGCGCAGTTGAGACGGATGGCAAAAATGTAAACCTGACAGTTAAAGAATTTGACCTTTTGCATCTTTTTATGAGTAACCCGGGTAAGGTTTACACAAGGGAGGAACTTTTGGAGCTTGTGTGGGGTTACGATTATTTGGGCGAAGTGCGTACAGTGGATGTGCATGTGCGCCGACTTCGCGAAAAAATAGAGCCCGACCCGGCCAACCCAACATATATTCTCACAAAATGGGGGGTCGGCTATTACTTTAACAATGCGTAGCTTTTTTGCTTCAATACGTTTTAGAATGGTGGCAATATACCTGCTGGTAATGGTGTTTGCGTTTATTGCGGTAAGCAGCATCGTTTCTGCCATTGTAGGAGGTTTTCTTGTTACGCAGCGCGTGCAGGATCAAAGCAGCGAAACGCTCGAATTATCAATCGTGCTTGCGCCTTTATATCAAAGCAACGATGCGGTGGGGCTTTACCACGCGGCGGCGGACTATGTGCAAAGCTCAGGCGCGCGCGTGCTTGTTATGGATGAGGATGCGGTTGTGCAAATGGATACCGCGTCGCAATACAACGGCTATCGTTTGCCATACCGCGAGGTGCGGGATATACTCGTGAATAACGAGGAATCATCATACGGTTTTCACAAAATAGAAAAAGAAGCATATCAGGAAGCAACGGGCGCCCCAGTAACAGAGTGGGTGGTTTATTATACCGCGCGCTTTGATGGCGGGGTGGTGCTGTGCGCGGAATCGATACAGGATGTTGAGGATGGAATAAATAACGTAACCAGGCAAATCGGCCTGGTGTTTGGCGTGTTTGCAGTGGCCGTCGCGCTGATTAGCTTAATGATTTCCCGCTGGCTGACGCAACCTATCCTCACGCTTACAAACGCCATACGCCACATGGGTGCGCATGGTTACAGCGAGCGTGTGCCCGTTAAGGGGCAGGGGGAGATTGCAAGGCTTTCAGAAGCCTTTAATACGATGAGCGAGCAGCTTGAAAACCACGATCGTGTGCGAAACGATTTTGTTTCCAATGCCTCACACGAGCTCAAAACGCCATTGTCCACAATTAAAATACTGGCGGAAACCATGCTTTACCAGGAAAATCCCGATCCGGATATGTCCCGCGAGTTTTTTGAGGATATAAACCATGAGGTTGACCGCTTAAACCGAATAACAAACGATCTTTTGCAGCTTGTGCGTGAGGATAATGCGCCGCTCGTTTTGAAAACCAGCAAAGTGGATATGGAGGCGCTCATACAAAGAGTAATCAAGCGCCTGCTGCCAATCGCAAAAAAGAAAGGCATACGGCTTGAGAAAAAACTGTCGCCTGTCATAATTGACGCCGATGAAATGCGGATTGACCAGATTATTACTAACCTGATCGATAATGCGCTCAAATACACCGACAAGGGCAGCGTATCGGTGCTGCTAAAGCCCGATGGCGCCTACGCCGTAATTGCCGTGCACGACACCGGCATCGGCATCCCCAAGGAGACGATACCGAGAATTTTTGAGCGCTTCTACAGGGTGGATAAAGCCAGAAGCCGCGATACAGGCGGCACAGGGCTTGGGCTGGCGATTGTTGAGCGCATCGTATCCCAGCATGGCGGTCTCATTCAGGTGGATAGCGTGCTTGGGCGCGGCACCACATTTACCGTGCGCCTGCCGCTAACGCAAAAACAGCCGCCTGCACAGCCGGAGGAAAAGCAATGAATAGTAAAAAGTTTTTGTTCAAAGCGTTTTCCTGTTTGCTGATTGTGTGCCTGCTGTCAACCTGTCTTTTAGGCTGTGTTAACCTTATTCGTGAGGATGCGGTTAAGGATAACCTGCCACCCGTCAAGCCCGCTGCGGGCGCTGCGCGCGAGGTAGAGTTTTCGTTGCATTTTAAGCTGAGGAACGATCCCTTGCTTGTAGCGCTTGCAAGCACGGTTAATGTGCGGGCAAATGAATACCCTGCCGCCGCTGTGCTCAGGCAGTTGATTGAAGGGCCTGCGGCTGTTTACCAGGATTTAAGCAGTGTGCTGCCATCAACAACACAGGTGCTGGATATAAAGCAGGAACGAAACATACTGTTTGTGACACTAAATGCCGTTGTGCTCGATCCTGCGAACTATCCCGGGGGGGATAAGCAGGCGCAAAGGCTTGGCGTATATGCAATCGTTAATTCATTATGCTCACTTGAGAGTGTATCATCAGTGCAAATAATGGTGGATACTTCAAATACAGGCCAGGGCTCGAGGGTTTCTCCCTTTCAGCTTGGCTTTGAAAGCGGGCAGATTGAAACTGAGTTTTTGGGCGCGTTGACCGCAACAGAATCCGTTATAGCAACGCCGGCCAGAATTGTGGAATGTGTGTTTAGCCACATCGTTAATGAGGATTACGCAAAGGCCTATGCCCTGTTTGCGGATCACACCGGCGGCACACAAAAGCCTGCCGATTATGCGGCCTTTGAAACGGAAATGCTTTCGATCGGTCAAATCGAAAGCTTTCAGGTTATTAACGCCTCCATCCCAAACGCACAAACAGGCGGCGAGGCGGTGGTGGATTTTGTGTGGGTCGCCC
>JAJDHH010000077.1 GCA_030266105.1 Eubacteriales bacterium OttesenSCG-928-K08 | reverse complement strand
ATTCTATGGAAATGCGGGATGCCTTTTGTCGGTGACGGTTCGCAGCGTGTGATTCAATTGATCCCGTTTCGCGGTAATACAGGGTGGGAGATGCAATTTAATGTCCTGCTCTTTGTGCCGTTCGGGTTTTTGCTGTCTGCGCTCATGCAAAAAGACTTTCCCCGGCAGCTTTTAGCTGTGGTATCCGTAAGTCTGCTCATGGAAATTGCGCAATATGCGTTCGCTGTTGGGAGAAGCGATATTACGGATATCCTGCTCAACACCTTGGGCGGCATAATCGGAATTGGAGTTTATTATCTGACGGCAAAGCTCTTCAGCAAGCACCGCCGTATCTTAATTGTAATTGCCAGTGTCTTTATTGCTGTGCTTGAAGTATATATGTCCGTGTCCTTTATCCTGTTCGGCGCGGTGTGGCTCGGCTTCATGATGTTTAAGTTATAGATTGATGAAAGGAAACAGGCTCTTGTGGAGTTAATCAAACTAAAAGATAACATTTATTACTCGCCTCATGAGGAAAAGCGCGACCGCCCTGTTTTAGGATATATCCGCGGCAAGCGTTACAGCGTTATGGTGGATGCAGGCGCATCGGCTGCACATATCAGCAGTTTTTATTCTGCATTGTCCTGCGCTGGGCTTCCTATGCCGGAATATACGGCAATCACCCACTGGCACTGGGATCACACCTTTGGCATGTGCGCTGTGGAAGGAAAAACCATCGCGCATGTCAATACCCAGCCAAAGCTGATGGAAATGCGATGCAGCGACGATGTGTTTTCCTATGGCGATGAACGGATGCGCGTTGAATACTCTGATGCCAAGGATATTTCAATCATTTTGCCGAATATTCTTTTTGATGGAAACCTTGTGTTGAATTTGGGCGATATCAGCTGCCATATTATTAGTATTCCTTCGCCCCATTCGGATGATGCCTCCGCGATTTGGATACCGGAGGGGAGGGCGCTGTTCCTCGGTGACGCTACCAGCCCCGACTATTTTAACGGTGGCGTATATGACGCTGGGGAGCTTCACAAAATGGCAGCATGGCTGGAAGACCGTGACTTTGATGTCTGCCTGCTGGGCCACAGCGCTCCGCTCTCAAAAGCGGAGCTGATGGAATATCTGCACAGCTTGATGGAGTAAAACCATGAATCAGGCGATACGACTTAATTTGCATCAAAATGTCGAGTAGCTGCCCGGAACAGTTTGCTATGATGTAAATACGAAAGAAGGGATGGGCGTGCTAAAGGAACTGAACCAAGTGATTGACTACATTGAAGGGCATTTATCCGATGACTTGCAGCTCGAAGAAATCTCCAAGTACGCAGGGGTTTCCGATTACCACTTCCGAACTGTGTTTTTTCATCTTGCGGGAATGACGCTGAGCGAATATATCAAAAACCGAAGGTTATCGGAAGCAAACAGGGATTTGCTTCGAGGCGAAAAGGTTACGGATATTGCCTATAAATATGGCTATCAATCTTTGGATGGCTTTACCCGCGCATTCAGGAGCTGGAGCGGCTTTCTGCCCTCGGATGCGTTGAAAAAGCAAGCCAGCAAATCCTTCCCTAAACTTTCGTTCATCATTACGATTACGGGAGGAAATAGTATGGAATGTAAAATCGTAGAAAAACCTGTGTTTTATCTGGCGGGTATAAGCAGACGTGTCCCCATGCAATTTGAGGGTGTAAACAACGCCATTGTGGAGCTGGCAATGAGCATCACTCAGGAGCAACGAGATGAAATGCACGCACTGCAAAATCTGGAGCCCTATCAGATTGTCAATGCTTCTTACAATGCTGATGCCGGTTTCACAAAAGAGGAAGGCAATTTGACTCACCTGATTGGTGTGCTGACGACTGACGAGGGTGCAAGTGAACTTTTGGAAAAGGTGAGGGTCGAAGCCTGTACTTGGGCGGTGTTCCCCAATGAAGGACCTTTCCCGTCCACCTTGCAAAACACTATGGCACGAATATATGCTGAGTGGTTGCCTGCCTCTGATTATGAGTTGATTGATGCACCCGCTTTCTCTTTTACAAAAATGGATGAGAATAACAAGGACTACGCCTATAGTGAGGTGTGGACACCGGTTCGGAGGAAATAGATAAGAGATTAGCCTCCACGCAGCGCAGCCACGTATTATTTCATCAATCATCTGCCAAATAAAACGATACACTAGCGCCGTCATATGCCAAAACAATCGATTGCCAAGCGACAGACCGACTGCATTGATAAGCATGTATACTCACGATAAAAAGCATATGAAACAGGCAGGGCAGGATTTGAAATCCCGCCCTGCCCTATGTATGCGCCAAACCCTTATGTTTCCTCCGTCAAATCAGCAAGTCCTTTCTGCGGTATCGCAACCAGGCCGCGCCCACCCCGCAAAGAATCACAGCGGCGCCTACAATCCATTCCTCCACCAGAATGCCTTCATTCATCAGCTTTTCAGTTTTGATCCAGTCCATAGGGGAAAGCCATTTCAGGAAGTCCAGCTTTGGGATCACCACCGAGAGTATGCCGAGTATAAAAGTGCCAAACACAAGCCCCACCGTAACGCCGGACACCCCGCGGCTGCTTTTGACCAAAGTGGACGCCAGCACCCCAATTGCGGAAAAGACCAGCGCGACAAACAGCATGCCCCCATAGATGATGGCAGCCTCTTTTAGCGCCTGGCCAAAGCTGTAGTCGCTCACAACCAAGTATCCGGCCACCGTCACCACTGTATAGGCGGCGGTTGCGCCCACAACCAAAGCCAGATAGGCCAGCAGCTTTTGCGCGGCAATGTCATCCCGCGAGACAGGCTTTGCACACAGGTATTCAATGGTGCCGTCAGTTTCCTCCTTGATGAATAGCGACACCGCCTGCTGGACGAACAGCACCATAACCGCCAGCGTAATGTACTGGATAGCGTAGCCGAAGAAATTGGTGATCACCGTAAAGTCGAGCATGGTGGAAAGCCCCATCGCCTTCAAAACGGCCTCATCCATACCCTCCAGTTTTGCGCCTGCCAATGCCTGCATGGATTCGCTCTGCATGGCTGGGAAAAATGCCAGCATAATCACAATCACACCGCTGATGGATAGCGTCCCGGTAAGGGCGCTTTTGCGCAGGTTGCGCAGCTCCAGCAAAAAAATGTTCATTGCGCCTCCTCCAGTCCGTATAAATCCCAAAAATACGCTTCCATGCTTTCATTTTCTACCGTAAAGTCGTCTGGAACCATGGCAGAAAGCGCCTGCAACACCGCATGGCCAGCAAGCCCGGTGCGAAAAACTCGCGTGGCTCCTTCTTCCCGCAGCAGCGCCAGCCCTTCAGGCACCGCTGCGCTGCCGCCAACCATAGTGATGATTTTGCGGCGCGGTGCATCCTTGCTCAAATCCGTCACCGCCAGAATTGCGCCATCCTTTATGAAAGCCACCCGTGTGCAGTATTCCTCCACCTCGGCCAAGTTGTGGCTGGACAGCAGGACGGTTGCCCCCAAGGCCGCGCGCCGTTCCAGCTCTTCAAACAAAAGCTTTTGCATCATCGGGTCCAGGCCGCTGGTGGGCTCATCCAGAACAATCACTTTGGGGCCCGGCATCAAGGCGCAGAGTATGGATACCTTCTTTTTGTTTCCGGTGGAAAGCTCGCGAAACCGCTTGCCTGTGTCAATTTCAAAAAGCGCGCAGAGGCGCTTTGTTTCGCCTGTGAAGTCGCCGTGGTAAAACGCGGCGTTCCTTTTTAGCAGCTCGCCCACGCGCATGTTGGGGTAGAGGCGCACATCGCTTGGCACATAACCCGTGAAGGATTTGATAGCCTTTGTGTCCCTCACAACATCCAGCCCGCATATTGAGGCGGAACCACCCTGTGCGAAGATGAAGCCCATCAGCACCTTGATGGTGGTGGATTTTCCTGCGCCATTGGGGCCCACAAAACCGTATATTTCTCCCTCATCCACCGAGAAGGTTACATCCCGTGTGCCGATGTGCTTCCCATAGTTCTTTTGCAGATTGTGAATTTCAATAACAGCCATGGCTCACCCCTGCTTTCCAGAATTTCGTTTTTGATATTGCTCCAAGCGGCGGTTCAGGTGCTTTGTCTCCCGGTGCAGCTGTAGATAGTAGCCTATAATCATGGCCACCATACCCAGCGCGGTGAGTAGCAAAAAGAGAATTAGGCACCAAAGCGGAAATGGCCGGAACCACCCAAACACAAGGTTGAACGCCAGTGAAACGGCCACACCCGACACAACCCACAAAACGCACCGGGCGCGGCTAAGCTTTTCCACGGGAAGAATAGCCTGCTGCAAAACCCCGATGAAAAAGCAGGCGAACATCATCTGCACAGCGGTGAAGAAATCCAGCGTAACCGCCGCCCCTTCACCCAGCAAACCGAGCAGCAGGTACACCAGCACGTGTACGAGAAAAAAGATGCCCATTGTGTATTTTGCTTTTGTCGTCCACAGATACAGCCGTGCAAACCCGCTGTTTTTCAGCTTCTCGCTGTTCACAAC
>JAJDHH010000076.1 GCA_030266105.1 Eubacteriales bacterium OttesenSCG-928-K08 | reverse complement strand
AATTTTAAGGCTCTCCCCGCCAGAAAAGCAAATATCGGCAGGTGCGGGTTCGATATGCCTGTTTGCCACCACTGCAAAGCTTTCATGATCGCTAATCAGCATGCCTGCATCATCCTTATGGATACAAACCTTGGCTCCAGTTTCCTTTTTTAGCTGCGCAACGCCGCCAATATGATCAAAATGCCCATGAGTCAACAAAATATGCGTGCAGATAAGCTCATTTTCTCTGATAAACTTCAACACAGGCTCCGCTGCAGCAGGGTCGATCGCGCAGCATTCTTTTGTTTCATCACTATATAGCACATAACAATTCACATCCAACGGGCCACAAACTATCGTTTTTACTTTCATGTTAAAATGTCCTCTTGCTGTCAACCAGAATAGTAACCGGGCCATCGTTTATTAGTGAAACATCCATTTCAGCCTGAAACACGCCGGTTTCCACCGGCACCTTTTCGCGCAGAAGCTCGACTGCCTGCTCATAAAGCGCATTGGCAAGCTGCGGTTTCGCCGCGCGAATAAAGCTGGGGCGCATACCTTTTCGCACATCGCCATAAAGTGTAAACTGGGAAACTAGCAATATGCTGCCAGCAACATCAACCACGCTGCGGTTCAGCTTGCCTTCATCATCCTCAAAAATGCGAAGGCCCGCCAATTTGTTGCAGGTATAACGCAGATCATCCTGCGTATCTTCCTCCTCCACACCTAAAAAAACGAGCAATCCTTGCCCGATTTCACCTGTGATTTTGCCACCCACTTCAACGCTTGCGCGTTTCACACGCTGCACAACCGCCCGCATTCGTTTCTCCTTCCGGTGTTTGTTTAGTTCCTTGCGCGGAACACCGATGTTACACCATTGATTTTTTTAAGATTTTTAATTATGTTGTTTAGCTGTGAAGCACTGTTTACATCAAACGATAGCTGCACGTGCACATCGCCATTACGCTCAGTTCGTGCATTGATTGTTTTAATGTTTGTGTTCATATTCACCATCGTTTGGGAAACATCCATAAGTATGCCCACGCGGTCGCTTGAAATAATCCCAACATTTGCGGTGTGGGCAACCAGTTCATCCGACGCCCACTCCACAGGGATAATTCGCCCTTCATCCGCAAGCAGATCTGCAGCGTTTGTGCAATCCTTACTATGGATTGAAACACCCCGCCCGCGAGTAATATAGCCTATAATCTCATCGCCCGGCACAGGACTGCAGCAGTGCGCAAAACGCACAACCATGTTAGGCTCGCCATGCACAATCACCCCGCGTGAACCACGCGATGGGCTTTCCTGTTTATGCGTATGTTCTGCGCCGGATTCTTCGAGGCGTTTGAGCCTCTCAGCCATTTCAATTTCCTGGCGTTCCTTGCGCAGCTTTTCCATCAGCCGGTGCAGCACCTGCCCTGTGGAAATTCCGCCATAGCCAATAGCGTTATAAACATCCTCCATGCCTTGCATGTTCAGCTTTTTTAAAAGATCGGCATAGTATTCCGGTTTTGTAAGGTTCGAAAGCTGCTGCCCATGCCGCTTGGCGGCATCTTCAAGCATTTCACGCCCACGCTGCACGTTTTCTTCGCGATTGGCTTTTTTAAACCATTGGCGTATTTTGGATTTTGCCTGCTGCGTTTTAACCGTGTTTAGCCAGTCCCGGCTGGGGCCAACCTGGCTTGCCGAGGTGATAATTTCTACTACATCGTTTGTTTTAAGCTTATAATCAAGGCGCACCATGCTGCCGTTTACCTTTGCGTGCTGGCAGCGATGGCCTACGTTTGTGTGGATGCGATAAGCAAAATCAAGCGGTGTAGAGCCAACCGGAAGATCGAGGATTTCTCCAAGCGGAGTAAGCACAAAAACGTATTCACTGAAAAAATCCTTCATCACATTATCCACGAATTCCTCAGCGGAATCCGCTTCACTGTTAAACGCCAGCGCCTCTCTTAGCCAGCCCATCTTTCCATCCAAATCGTTTTGGGCCGACCTTCCCTCTTTATACATCCAGTGCGCAGCAATGCCGTATTCCGCGGTGCGGTGCATCTCGGCTGTTCTAATCTGCACCTCAAATGGCAAACCACCCTCCTCAGCAAAAAGGGTTGTGTGAAGGGATTTATACATATTTGTTTTGGGAATAGCGATGTAATCCTTAAACCTTCCAGGCATTGGCCGCCATAGCGAGTGCACAACACCCAGCGTAGCGTAACATTCCTTTACTGTTGTTACGATAATGCGTATCGCGATTAGATCGTAAATTTCCTCCAGGGGCCTGTTTTGCTTAATCATTTTGCGATAAATGCTATAAATATGCTTTGGCCGCCCGTTAATATCAGCCTCAATGCCCAGATCCGTTAACTGATCCTTTATTGCAGCGATGGAGCTTTGCAAAACCTGCATACGCTCAGCCTGATGCGGTTCAATTTTTTGTTTGAGCGACTCATATTCATCGGGCAGCAAATGCATGAATGATAGATCCTCAAGCTCGCCCTTAATCGCACCCATACCAAAGCGGTGCGCTAATGGAGCGTAAACATCCAGAGTTTCTCTGGCCTTTCTCGCGCGCTTTGAGGGGTCGCAGTATTCAAGGGTTCGCATATTATGCAAACGGTCAGTCAGTTTGATGATTACTACACGGACATTGTTTGCCATTGCCAAAAAGAGCTTTCGCAGGTTTTCCGCCTGCTGCTCTTTTTTTGTAATATAGTTTTGCTCGCCCGATTTTGTCAGTTTGGTGACGCCATCAACCATGCTGGCGATTTCCTGGCCAAACATATCCGAAATCATCTTTACGGTGATGTTTTTGCCATCCTCAACAACATCATGCAGCAGCCCCGCAATAACCGTTGCGGGATCCATGCCCATATCATAGAGCATATCTGCCACTGCCTCCGGGTGAATATAGTATGGTTCACCGGATTCACGGAGCTGATCCTTATGCACATCTTTTGCAAAGTCTATCGCCTTTTGCAAAAGTTCTAAATCTTCAGGCTTAAACGAGCGCTTGCAGGTTTCATAAAGCCCCATTCTATATTCCCCCTTTCGTTAAGAATAGCAAGTAATGGTTATTTTACATTCGCCAGGCGGTATAGCATGCTTTGAAACAAATCCCGCCTGGATGCGCTTTCTATTAAAACGATACTACGTTCGATTTTGTTCCATTCCATCAGTTCAAGTTCAATAAAAACCAGGATCGCAAGTGAAACGCTATCATAGCATTTCATGTCGAAATTTGCAAGTAAGCTCCCCTTCTCAAGCGCTCTGCCACCCAGTGCTGCCTTAGCGGCAAGAAACAGCTTTCCCATCTCCTCGCGGTTAAGCCTTAGCGGCTCCAGCAAAACGCTTGTGGCATCCTCACACACATAAACCTCGCCTGAAAATCGAAGCAATTCCACATAAGGGCAATCATATACGAACACACGCTCGTATTTTGAGAAATCCAGCCCGCCGTTTTGCGGCGCAAGCAGCAATGTGTTTTGTGATGAACTCCCCTCCGGCGTTTTACCATAGCATATGCTAATCGAGGAGCAAATGCCTTGCGTTTGTGCATCTTTCCAAAATTCCCGTGCGCCCTCCAGCGTAAGGCACAACACAAGCGTGCCAAAACGCGAGCCGGACAACGCCAATCGGCATTCCTCTTTTGTCGAGGCCTGAACTGAATTTTGTTGGCTATCATTATATAAAAAACTGTCGAAAAATGCATCATAAAATTTGCGGCGCAGCTCGTCCGTGCGATTTTTATCCATAAACGCCGGCTCGATGTTGATTGCGACATGCTGCAGCTGCAATCTTGTGTTGCCCATCCATTCGTTTAGCGCCGCTGTATATAGCATATCCACATGCGCAGCGTTCTCCCATTCCTCGTGCTTCTCGCCTTGCCCAAACGCCACCAGCTGGCATGACTTTGTGCCTTTTGAAGCAATTGCCCTTAAATGGTTTTGCCTGCTGCCCATGCGCCTGATATCCCTCAGGCACACTTTCCTGGTCCTTAGCACCGGCTGAGGATTTGCTAAGCCATAAGGCGCAAGCAATCTAAGTTCTTCAACCGCGCTAAGCGTCAAGTCGGATAGTTCAACTTCAGCATCATAAAGGCTTATGCGATCGAACGCTTCAGGTGGAATTGTGTTTTGAATATAGCTGTTATATTCTTCTGCAAATATTTCAAACTGCGCACGCTCCATAGTAATCCCCGCTGCTTGTGCATGGCCGCCAAAACGAATGAAATACTTTGAAAAAGTCTCTAAAGTTTCGTACAAATGCACGTTTGATGTGCTCCTGCAGGAGCCAACCAACAGATCCCCCTCCTGATGAAAAAGGAGAACCGGTTTATAGTGCAATTCAACAAGCTTTGAGGCAACGATACCAATTACACCCGGATTCCAATCCGGCGAACAAAGCACAATGGCCCCAAGCTTTGCGGTATCCACATTGCGCAACATATGCTGCGCTTCGTTAAATATTTTCTGCTCAATGCTCTGTCGTAAGGCATTTTCTTCATTTAGCTCTGCCGCCAGCTTGAATGCTTCGCCGGAATCGTTTGTGGTTAGCAGTTGCAAAGCCCTTTTTGCATCCCCCATGCGCCCTGCCGCGTTAATGCGCGGCGCAAGCCTAAACGCAACCGTATCTCCAGAAACATCCGTTTCGCTGCCCGATCCGGATACGTTAAGCAACGCCAAAACACCCGGATACTTATGCAAATGAGGCAAACCTAAAGCGATAATCGCCCTGTTTTCAGCAACAAGCGGCACAATATCCGCCACTGTTGCGATTGC
>JAJDHH010000075.1 GCA_030266105.1 Eubacteriales bacterium OttesenSCG-928-K08 | reverse complement strand
AGTGTCGTTACCATCGCCACCATATAATGTGTCGTTATATTTACCGCCATTCAATATATCGTTTCCGTCTCCGCCGTACATTTCGTTTGGATTGCGGGAGCTGCCGGTCAAAACATCGTTTCCGCCTGTGCCAATAATGGTCATAACAAATTGATTTACATCGTTCCTTGTCCAAACAGTGCCATCCGCAAATTCGTATGCGTTCATTTGACGATAATCATACAGGAAATGGTCTTGTACAACCACTTTGTCTCCAGCACTTCCAACTTGAATTACGAGATTATTTCCATCCTTTATAAATACCAAATCCTCTGGTGAAACCCCTTCAAGGAATTTTAGGGTGTGGCTGCTTGGGGTTGTGTAATTATTATCCCGATAGTTGAAAATCGTGTCCGTACCATAACCAAGCCCGAACACATAAGTATCGTGTCCCCAGCCGCCTTCTAAGTAATCATCGCCAGCGCCACCATCCAGTACATCGTTGCCATTACCGCCATAGAGCATGTCATCTCCATCGCCGCCATAGAGGAGGTTGTTTTCGTCATTACCAGTCAAACGATCATTGCCATCGTTTCCAATTAAATAGAGCTTGTCCTCAGTTGCATTCAAAATATCGTAACCTTCTGTCCCAAACAGCGAGTAACGGCTGTTTTCTGCAAAAAGTTCCATATAAGAATAAGACTTGTCAAGGAAGTGGTTTTTGTATTGTTCGAGGCCGGAATAACCCTTTTCAGATAGATATTCAAGATACCAATGCATTTCCGCGATTTTTTGCTGTGCGGCTTGCGGGTCTGCAATCAAGTCGATATCCAACATGAGCAAGAGGGCATCGATAAATAGGTTTTGATTTTCGTTAACCCCTATGAAAGAAATATAGTCGCGATTGATTACATTGAGCAATTCAAAAAGATATAAATCTTTAAAACTTTGGAACGTTTCTTTAAGCATTTTTGCCGCATTAACTCCCGGATTGGATCCGGTAGTTGCGTTATTGAAGCTTTGCCCCATTAGTTGCTCCACAGCTACAAGAACACAAGCGTCAATAGCTGTGCCACGGGAATTTGGGTCAACATTGACGGCATCTGTGAGCGCAAAAAGAATTTGAGTCAACAGAGCTTCGCGCTCCAACAGGCCGGGAGCAATCATGAATTCCTCCACCAAACCCTGCAATACGCCGCTTTTGTCCAATGCCATTGCCTTGTGCAAAGATAACGTGTTTCCGATAGCTCGTACATTAGGAAGGAGTAAAATATCATCCGAAATTTCAACCTGCAAATGATCGTCTGAGGTATCTAGCGTATCTGTCCGAAAATAGAAATCACCCATGTTGCCAAACGTGCCATCCTCCCATTCAAATGTGGCGATTTCAGCCAGGCGTGCTCCCGTTTCATGCTCAATGCTCACTATTTCGGGATTTACATGAATAGCCACGATCCCTAATTCAGCAAGCGTTTTCAACTCTCCTGCTCCGGACTGGCCATTTGAATCATGATCCTGCCAAACCTTCAGCAGAAAATAAGCATCATCGTTTTCATCTATTACGCCATCCTGATTGGAATCAAGCTCTGCGAGTGCCTGAAATCCGGATATCGCCTTTTGGCCGTTCGCGAGAATGGTGTTATCTCCAAAAAGTTCCCCACCATTATTGATTATTCTATCCTCATTGCGGTCGAGCACAAGCAGGCCATCCGTTCCCTGAACCCAGCCCGTTTTTTCCGTACCGCCTTCGTTATCAAGATCAAAATATGTTCCATTTGCGAGGCTTAAAAGGTCATATCCGTTTCCGTTAAGGTCTAAGACGATGGGGGAGGTTACAGAGCCCGCATTCATAAATACTCGCACTACATCTTCGTATAGTTTTCTTCCAACATAACTTGTTAAGCCATAACTAATAGCACCAGCAACAATACCACCAAGGAGTGCGCCTATCGGCCCGCCAACTGCTGCGCCAAACCCAACAAGATAAGGGGCGATTAATAAGTTTATTGCCCAACCGCCAGCATTTGCAACAACCAATTCGATGGTTTTCCCCACAATAATACCCGCAGCAAGGTCTTTATCGCCATCGTTATATGCTTGCACGGCGGAGCTAATAACACAAATAGTTTCAATTGCCATAAAAGCCCGATCGACCCAAGGCAAAACATTTTCAGCTAAATCCGAAAGCTTCCCTAACCTTACGGCAACATCGGCAAACGAATCAAACGCATTTGCGTTACCATTGGTAAGGCTGTTTGCCGCTTGAATCAAGAGCGTGTCCAATGAATCTAAATCATTGAATCCTTTACCTGTGACATTTAGATAGTTTTCAAGGCTAACAGTGTTTGTTCCAGGGGCGCCCAAAATTTGCGTTAACCTATTAACTTCAAATTGTGTATTCAGAGCTATCAGTTTTTGCAAATCGGAATAGCTGTCAAAGTCCGGAAGGATGGCTTCCATTTCTGAACCGGAAGGAAACCGATTTAGATCTCCCAATCGTACATCAAGCACTGAATTTTCCGGGACATATTGAGTTCCACCAATAAAAGATATATTTGAAGTATCTACACCTACCACGCTTGCACTATTACTATAGTGAATGATTGCATCGTCAAATGCGTCGGCGTCAATCATGCCTCGAATATACTCATACACCGCATCAAGACTATTTTGATTGAGGGCCTCTGGCGCACCAGAAGGAAAGTCAACAATTCCTGCATGTTGATTATATATGTCAAGGAAAAAGTCCTTCCCAACACCATTTATGCTGGTAATCGCGTCGTTCGCTAATATAGCGCGCAGTTCAGTATCTGACAGTACAGAATTCAAATTGCCGCTTGGAGCAAAGACAGTTACGTTTCCACTGGCATTTTGGGCAAGATTATAAGAGACACGATCATTTAATGAACGCTGTCCATCTACAGAGTAAGCCGAGCGAACGCCGTCAATTCTCTCCCCATCATATATTAACGATAAAAGATTTTCGTCTGAATCACAGATGCTTAGAATACTCCTTCTAATGCCTGAGTCTTCTAGGAACATCCCCGCTTCTGTATTAGAAATATAGTAGTAGTCTTGTCCAGATTGAGATGCTCCCTCAGCAAATTTCCACATAGGGATATCGTCATAATATCCACTATACAATATAAGATCGTTGTTATTGTTTGCGGATTGCACTGAAAGCTGGTCGACTTCTGTTCCCAAAGCGGTAAGGAACTGAGATAGCTTTTCCGTGTCTCCAGCACCTATTGTTCCTTCACTGCTTAGCCATGTATTCAAAAAAGACTGTATTGAAGCTATTGTCGACATAATTAATACCCCCTCGCGAAATATGGCTCTGCAACAGAAACAAACTCAAGCGTTCTAACACGATCGTTATAATAATAATTACTATATTCTTTAAATGCTCCAATTGCTGTGTCTTTAATCTCTTCTCTGCTAATATGCAGAAGTGTTGCGGGAGCGAAAATGTTTAATATCTTCCACTTAACATCAACACTAACCGTGCCGCTAACATCAATATTTCTTTTGTGAGTATATTGTGCTTCAATACCAATAACTTTATTATCCCATATTAATTTGAAATAATCAGGAGGGTACTCATTGCTATAGCGGTATCCTTGCCCTCCTAAGCCGATTAAGAACAAATTACGGTCATAATCAGCGATCCAATAATCTGGAATCCGCGCCAAAGTACCCTTTCCAGTAAGTGGGGCCAAAATTTTCAGTGACTCTAAAAATTCTTTTTCCGATTCACTTATTTTTTGACGAATAAAAGCCATAAACCTTTCCTCCAGACACTATTAGTTTTAATTAACCGTGTGTAGGGTAGAGCTGTACTAAAAAACGAACATCAAAAGGACATACCATTATTACTCCGGCACCTAACTCTAGGAAATTCGCGGCGCATATTTGCGCGCCGTACTGCGTCATCAAAGCTTGAATTAGCGCCGCTATTCCTGCGCTTTTCTTCCTTGTCCGGCACGAAACTCTACACCGCTCGGTTTCCTATTTTTAAGTGCCGGAGTAATAGTATTTTTTTACTGATAATTTTAATTTAGCATACATATGATTTTATTGCAATAAATGACAATATTTTATTCTAAAGGAAAATTGTTCAGTGTAAGGTGAGCTTTAAGTTTTGTTGTAGATATGCGGGTTTGCTCGCATGGCGGCCTCTACGCGATCCGAAAATTCATGCATATTAAAATTATCCGCACTCATTATATACCCTCCTCGCTTGCTCATAATAATTATTATTTATAGTTATAATATGCTATTGAAGCAATGCAATCGTCTCCTAAGTCTACATTTATTTTTTGAAGTCCAGGGCATACGGAAAATCCTATTAACTGCTTTTCTGCCTCATAATTATAATCATATCCGGACTCTTCGTAATCCCAATAACTCTTTTTCCATCCAATTTCATCATATCGTTCCAGGGCCTTTTCGATTGGATCTCTTATTTGAATGCCATCAATCTCCCATTGTGGTGCGTCTGTATCCAAAAAATTTGTTATGGTATATCCAATCCCACATATCTGAACCTTCTTTAAATTGCATCCTTCTTCATAGTCCTTCAAATAAACGGTCGCGATCGCCTTGTCATTGTAGGCTAAACCAGCAACACATTGATACTCATACGGCCCATTTCCGTACTCAACAGATCGGGTTTCAATAGAATATCCTCTTCCCAAATCCTCCAGTGTGCACGGAAGCGGGAAATGCTCTCCGTTGAGAAATATTCGGCTCTCCCCGATTTCCTCCAGCGTTGCCGGGGGCGTTTCAAGTTCTGTGGCTGTGGCTGGCTTTGCTGTATTTGCGGGTGGAGTTTTGCTACAACCGAAAGTAAGCATGACAAGTAACGAGAGAATTATTGCTAGTAGCTTTTTCATGTGACCTCCTGCGATACATGCTATAAAAGTATATAAAAGTATTTATCGGTTAAACATGTTTCAAAAGTAATTTATTAGCTGGTAAT
>JAJDHH010000074.1 GCA_030266105.1 Eubacteriales bacterium OttesenSCG-928-K08 | reverse complement strand
AGCTTGTTTTCCGGCCTTGTGCAACATAGATTTCACTCCATGCTTCATGGCGTTTAGTGTCCCAATCAAAAAAATCTGATTTGAATATTTCCTCTCCATCCAAGCGGATAGCAACTCGACCCTCTTGGTCATGGGATTTCCTATATCGGGTTGCAAAGTATTGAATCCGACCTTTGAGGGATTCGCAAATATTCTCTTGCTCAAGAACTTTACGCATAGCACTCCACGAAAGCCCCATTAGTCCTCCTCCGCATGTTTCGCTGCCCTAAGAGCATCAATATCTGCCTTGAACCGCTCGGCCTCAATGCGAGGATAGTTATACCGCCAAGTATCGTATTCCTCTTTGGTGATTTCTCCGGCTCTGAGTTTTTCGGCCTCCTTTTGCCAAGCCATGAACATATCAAGCATTCCAGCATAGGTTAATCCCTTAGATTTGTCCAGTCGCAGGCAAACTTCACCGTCAATCTCCCCGATTGTCAGGCCACGCAAATCCTCAAGGGTAAACAGGGTGTGCATAAGACCAATATCAGTGTCGATATCCGGCACAGTAAGAGCATGCGGGCTGACATCAAGCACATTTGCGAAATCGGCAACCATCTTTTCCTTCGGTGTCCGTGCGCCGTTTTCATATTGCGCCATGCGTACCTCGGCGGTGCTCTCGCTAAAGCCGATTGTCATGCCCAAATATTTCTGTGTCATTCCGCGCAGGTTGCGCAGAAATCTTATTCTCTCACCAATAGCCATATTTGCAGCTCCTATCCTATGTGCTCTTGATAACAGTGTAACATATATGTTTAAGGCAAGTCAAGAGAAACTGAAATAAATTTATTTAAGATTTATCTGCAAACCACTTGACTTAACGGAATATGCTGTGGTACAATGAGAGCGCAGACTGAACGGAATATATTTAAGTCCAGAAAGCAACCGTCGTGCATCACGGTAATGGTGCATCCGCCCGAGCGAATCAGATGGCGGCCAGAAAGTAATTCCGACACTAAACAAGGGATAACTGTGTCAAAAAATATTATGAAGGGAGAAACTGAATGGCAGGTAACAGTTTTATGCGAGTAGATGATGTTGCGCAGGAGTTGGGTGTCTCCAAGTCCTATGCCTACAAAATCGTAAAGAAGCTCAATGATGAGCTAAAAGGAAAGGGGTATCTTACGATTTCAGGTAGGGTTAGCAAGAAATATTTCATGGAAAAACTCTGCTACGGCAGTGAACAAGCGGAAAGGAAGGGATAGGAATGGCAGTTTACAAAGAATCCGACACAGGCACTTGGCGGGTCATCTATCGGTACACCGACTGGATGGGCGAGCGCAAGCAGACCAGCAAAAGGGGCTTCACCACAAAGCGGGAGGCGCAAGCATGGGAGCGCGAGCAGCTCAATAAAGTCAAGGCCGACTTGGATATGACCTTTGAGAGCTTCGTAGCAACCTACACGGCTGATATGCAGAGCCGCATCAAAGAAAACACATGGGAGACCAAAGAACACATAATCCGCACCAAATTGCTACTCTATTTCGGTAATCGGAAGATGTGCGAGATTCAGCCCAAAGATATCATCGCATGGCAGAACGAAATGATAAATTATCGTGATGATAACGGCAAAGCATATTCGCCGGTCTATCTGAAAACGCTCCACAATCAGCTTAGTGCCATTTTCAACCATGCGGTCAAATATTATAATCTTACGATGAATCCAGCGGCCAAGGTCGGCAATATGGGTAAGGCGAAAAACAAGGAAATGCTGTTCTGGACAAAGGATGAATATGCGATGTTTGCCGATGCCATGATGGACAAACCCATGTCGTTCTATGCCTTTGAGATGCTTTACTGGTGCGGCATTCGGGAAGGAGAGCTATTAGCCCTAACGCCCTCTGATTTCGATTTTACAAGGAGCACGGTGTCCATAAATAAATCCTATCAGCGTCTCAAGGGGCGGGATGTTATTACCACTCCGAAAACAGAAAAGAGCAATCGGGTGATTAAGATGTCAAAGTTCCTTTGTGACGAGATGCAGGACTTCCTTAAAACGCTCTACGGTATCGAACCGACAGACCGCATATTTCCGATTTCAAAGCATTATCTTCACCATGAGATGGATAGAGGTTCTAAAGCAGCAAGGGTAAAGCGCATCAGAATCCACGATATTCGTCACTCGCACATAAGCCTTTTAATTGATATGGGATTTACCGCAATCGCCATTGCTGACCGTGTTGGTCACGAAAGCATTGATATTACTTACAACTACGCCCACCTGTTTCCATCAAGGCAGACCGAGATGGCGGACAGACTGGACATGGAACGAGAAGGAGGATTCTGATTATGTCATTGAAAGTATACGATGGACAAGGCCGCTGGCGAAACAAGACTGTGGCCTTCCGCATTTCGCCCGAAGAGGATGAGCAGCTTGAAACCGCTGTGCGGCTCTCCGGCCTGACCAAACAGGATTATATCATCCGGCGGCTTCAATGCCGTGATGTGGTGGTGCAAGGCAATCCGAGGGTGTATAAGGCATTGCGCAATGAGCTGGCGGCGGTGCTCGCAGAGTTGCAACGTGTCAGTTCCAGCGAGGCAGTCGGCAGTGACCTGCTGCAAACTATCGAGCTGATTGCGCTCACACTAAATGGAATGCAGGAGGATATGGATGACAATTAAAGAAAAATCGACTGTTCCGATTCCACCTGTTGGCGCAGATGGGGAACAGCCGCTTTCACAAAACTATAATCCGAGTATAGCAGACGAATCCACTGAAATCAATGGTAATTTGGGCTTTGATGAGCTGATGCGGTGGACAAGGCAATACAATGACCCCTCGTATATGAACACATTCTCCATGAATGAGCTTTATGAGAACGTGTACGAGAGCCGACCGCCGGTTATCGACGGTCTGCTCTACACCGGAACATACCTGTTCGTTGGAGCACCTAAAGTGGGCAAGTCTTTCTTGATGGCACAGCTCGCCTACCATGTCAGCACAGGCGAAAAATTGTGGGATTACGAAGCCAGCAAGGGCACAGTGCTCTACCTTGCGCTGGAAGATACACCCAAGCGATTGCAGGAGCGCTTGTTCCGTATGTTCGGCACGGAGAGCACCGAAAACCTGCACTTCACCACGGCTGGTGCGAAGCAGGTCGGGTGCGGATTGGATGAGCAGCTGCGGGGCTTTGTGCAGAAGCATCCCGGCACCAAACTGATTATTATTGACACACTCCAGAAAATCCGTGAATCGGGCGGCGATAAATTTAGCTACGCCAATGATTATGAGTTGGTAGGAAAACTCAAGCAATTCGCTGATAATAATCATCTTTGCCTGCTGTTGGTGCATCACACGAGAAAGCAGCAGGCAGATGATAAGTTCGACATGATTTCCGGCACAAATGGTCTGCTCGGTGCCGCTGATGGCGCGTTCCTGCTCCAGAAGGAGAAACGCACAAGCAACAGTGCTACGCTCGATATTTCGGGCCGTGACCAGCAAGACCAGCGCCTACATTTGACCAAGGATATTGACCGCCTGATATGGCAGCTTGAGCGGGCAGAAACAGAACTTTGGAAGGAACCACCTGACCCAATTCTCGATGCTGTGGCTGCGTTAGTGACAGTCGAGCAGCCTCAGTGGAGCGGTACGCCGACTGAGCTGGTGGAGCGTGCTGGCTTAGACATCAAACCCAATACACTTTCTCTTCGACTAAATGTAAAAGCAAGTCGCTTGCTCAACGAGTATCAGGTGCGATATGAGAACAATCGCACCCACACCGGGCGGTATATCAAGTTCTCGCTTATACCGAAGCGTGACGATGGTGTCGGTCGTGTCGATGATTCTGATAGCGGTGGCGGTGTGTAAATCATCGTCACCATCGTCACGACCGACACGGGAGCGGAGAAAAAGTCAATGGGGCATACCTGCGGGTGGAGATTGTCCGGGGACAATACAACCCGAACCCATTGATATTTTCTCACGGATAACACTCGACAGCGGAGGAATGGCAACGCCATTCCTCCTGCCTAACGGCGAGTGGATAAAGTTTAGGTTAGCCGTGCGGCCACCCTTTTCAAAGGGTGATGAGCACTGGGGAGCCATCCGCAGATGGCGGGGCAAAGCCCCGATGCCACCCCGTAGGGCGCAACAGCATCTTTTGATGGCCGCAGGCTGTCAAAAGTGCTTTTGCGTTACTTTTGACAAAAGTAACAAAACCCCGGCTCGCGCCGGATAGGAATGGAAAGGAAGGGAACGCCTCTGAAACGTACAATTAGCGTTATGTTGGGCAAGGGTTCGGTGAACCATAACAGTCGTAAATTCAAGGCTGAAAATATAGATGCTGAGCGCACCTCGCAGAATGTTATTTATTGCAACGAACCGATAAAGCAAGTATATCATACCCTATTTGATGATGCACTGGAAAGATACAACGCAAAGCAAAAACGAGCTGACCGCAGGATTGATAATTATTATGAGAAAATCCGCACTGGAAAACAGGAAAAACTTTTCTATGAGGTCATTTTGCAAATTGGAAACAAAGACAATATGGCGGCGGTTTCCGAAGATGGTCAGGTTGCCGCCAAGGTGCTGGATGAGTATATGCAGGATTTTCAGGAGCGCAATCCAAATATGAGGGTGTTCTCGGCGCACCTGCACATGGATGAGGCCACCCCGCATCTGCATATAGATTTTGTGCCATTTGCAACCGGCAGTAAGCGAGGGTTGGATACTCGTGTTTCTCTCAAGCAGGCGCTTGCTGAACAGGGCTTTACTGGCGGCGCTCGTGGTGATACCGAGTGGAGCCAGTGGGTGCGCTCTGAAAAAGAACAGCTTTCGCAGGTGATGGAGCGTCACGATATTCAGTGGGAGCAGCTCGGCACTCATGATGAGCACTTGAGTGTGGTGAATTACAAAAAGGAGCAGCGCACGAAAGAGGTTAAAGCACTGGAGAAATCCATTGCGAAAATCCAGAATTGTAGATTTGCACAAAGAATGACAGTAACGGAAAAACCCGCGACAACCCGCGAAAAGCCCGAAAAAGCCCACAAATACGGAGGTTAAAAGCGAGATAAAAGAGGGAAATAATAAAAGAGCGTGCAAATCTTTTTAGGGCAAATTTGAAGAAACAAGGCGATGAGCGCATCGGCGCAAAAGACCTTTTAAAAAGCTTTTAACCCTTTTATAAAAAC
>JAJDHH010000073.1 GCA_030266105.1 Eubacteriales bacterium OttesenSCG-928-K08 | reverse complement strand
CTTGAAACCATTCGCCAGGATTACATTCGCACGGCCCGCGCAAAGGGCGCGAAGGAACGGGCGGTTATATTCAAGCATGCCCTTAAAAACGCGCTCCTGCCAGTTATTACGGTTGTCGGCAATTATTTTGGGGCGCTGTTTGGCGGAACGATATTGGTGGAGTTTATATTCAACATGCCGGGGCTGGGGCAGCTGATGTACGATTCTATACGGCAAAAGGATGTTCCACAGGTGATGGCGACAGTCATCTTTTTGGCGATGCTGTTTTGCATCATCATGCTTGTGGTGGATCTTGTACAGGCTTTTATCGACCCGCGCATTCGCAGCAGATACGCAAAGTAATGAGGGAACGCATATGCCGCTAAGTGTTAACGAACAAAAAAAGACTGGACAGATGCGGGAAGTATGGCATCGGCTAGTAAGGAATAAAACCGCGATGGTCGGGCTTATTGTGATATCGCTGCTTATACTGATGTCCGTGTTTGCGCCTTTGATTGTAAGCTATGATAGTGTGCGCGAAACCAATGCCGAAGAAAAATACCAGCCGCCAAGCGCGGAGCACCCATTTGGCACGGATGATATGGGGCGTGACTATTTTGCGAGGATTGTTTATGGCGGGCGCGCCTCGCTTTCTATCGGGTTTATCTGTGTGGCGGTGGCTATGAGCATAGGGCTTATATTGGGCGCATCGGCAGCGTATTTTAGCGGCGCTGCGGATAGCATCATAATGCGAATTATGGATGTATTAAGCTGCATTCCAAGCATTTTGCTCGCGCTTGTTATAGTGGCTGCATTGGGGCCGGGGCTTGTTAATTTGATTATTGCGATTACGATCTCAACGGTGCCCACCTTCACGCGCGTTATTCGAGCATCTGTTTTACCTATTGTCGGGCAGGATTTTATAGAAGCTGCGCGCGCCTGCGGCACGCGGCACCCGCGCATTGTGCTGCGCCACATTCTCCCCAATGCCATGGGGCCAATCATTGTGCAAGCGACTATGGCGCTTTCGCAGATTATCATTGCGGCTGCAGGGTTGAGCTTTATCGGAATGGGCATACAACCGCCTGCGCCGGAGTGGGGCGCCATGCTCTCAAATGCGCGCACATATATAATGACATCCCCGTATTTGATTATATTCCCGGGCATTTTTATAGTGCTCGCCGCGCTGTCGCTTAATCTTTTGGGCGATGGCCTGCGCGATGCGCTCGACCCACGACTCAGGGATTAGGAAGGAAGGTGGCGCTATGAGTGAACCGCTGCTGCGTATAGAAGATCTTTGGGTGCGCTACCAGACGGAGCGCGCGACAAATTATGCCGTGAATGGGGTATCCCTTTCGTTGGATAAGGGCGAAAACCTCGGACTTGTTGGAGAAACAGGCGCAGGAAAAACAACCGTTGCGCTGAGCATACTGCGTTTGCTTCCACAAAAAACAGGCATTGTGGATAGGGGCAGCATATGGTTTGACGGGCAGGAGCTGCTGAGTTTATCTCAAAGCGATATGCGTGCCATTCGTGGCAACAAAATCAGCATGATTTTTCAAGACCCAATGACCAGCCTGAACCCGGTTTTAACCGTTGGCGAACAAATAGCGGAAGTTATCATGCTGCACAGCTCAAAAACTCAAAAGCACGAGGTGCAGCAGCGTGTGGATGAAATACTGCAAATGGTCGGCATACCGGCAGCCCGCAAGCAGGAATATCCGCATCAGTTCAGCGGCGGCATGAAACAGCGCGTGGTAATCGCCATTGCCATTGCATGCAATCCCATGCTTTTGATTGCGGACGAGCCTACCACCGCGCTTGATGTCACCATACAGGCGCAGGTGCTTGAAATGATGGATGCACTTAAGCGCACCCTGCAAACATCCATGCTGCTTATTACGCATGATTTGGGGATTGTGGCGCAGATGTGCGATAAGGTTGCCATTATGTATTCCGGCGAAATTGTCGAATATGGCCGCGTTGAGGACGTTTTTGAAGCAACGGAGCGTCACCCTTATACGCAGGGGCTTTTTGGCTCCATACCGAGCCTTACGGGGAATGTTAGGCGCTTGAACCCGATTGGCGGGCAAATGACCGATCCGGCAAACCTGCCTGCGGGTTGCAAATTTCATCCGCGCTGCCCAAAGTGCATGGAGCGATGCAAAACGGAAGAACCGGCCGTTGTGGATAGAACCGGCCACCGGATAAAGTGCCATCTGTATACTTGAAGCACGGAGGCAGAATTATGTCACAGCCGCTACTGGAAACAAAAAACCTGAAAAAATATTTTAAAACGCCACACGGAAACCTCCATGCGGTGGATGATGTGAGCCTTTCTATAGAAAAGGGCGCAACGCTTGGTGTTGTTGGTGAATCCGGCTGTGGAAAATCCACGCTGGGCCGCACTATTCTGCGCTTAACGCAGGCCACTGACGGCAGAATTCTGTATGACGGCCGGGAGATTCAAGCCTGCAATGAAAGCGAGATGCGTTTGCTGCGCCGCGAAATGCAGATTATTTTTCAGGATCCATTTTCGTCGCTTAACCCGCGCCTGACTGTGAACGAGTTGATTGCAGAACCCATCATAGTCAATCACATTTGTGAAAACAAAGCGGCGCGCAACCGGCGCGTGGAAGAATTGATGGACATGGTCGAGCTTGCAAAGCGGCTTAGTAACACCTATCCGCACGAGCTTGATGGCGGCAGGCGGCAGCGCATTGGAATTGCCCGCGCACTTGCGTTGAACCCGAGGTTTATCGTATGTGATGAGCCGGTGTCGGCGCTTGATGTATCAGTGCAGGCGCAAGTGTTGAATCTTTTGATGGATTTGCAGGAAAGGCTTTCATTGACCTATCTGTTCATTACGCACAATCTTTCCGTCGTCAGGCACATATCCAGCGAAATTGCCGTGATGTATATGGGCGTATGCGTAGAAAAAGCGCCTGCTAATATGCTTTTTTCGCATCCAAGGCATCCATATACGGAGGCGCTTTTGGAGGCCATACCAACGCCGGATTTGAGCAGCCGGAACAAAAAACGGAAAATTTTAAAGGGTGAGGTTGCAAGTCCCATCAATCCTGCACCGGGCTGCCGCTTTGCGCCCCGCTGCACAAAGGCTACGGCTGCCTGCACCGAAAACGGAGGGATAACCTTCAGTGAGGTTGAAAAGGGACATTTTGTCGCATGCATTCATTGCTGCTAAAGCAGCGCGGAATAGTAAGAGAAACCAAATTAGAGGAGGATTGCTATGAAGAAATTATTGGCTTTAATACTCGTGAGCGCGCTGCTTTTAACGGTGGTGACCGGCTGCGCGGGCGAAAAAGCGGGAGGCGGAGCGACAGCGGAAGTAAAGGACACGTTAAGCATTGCGCAGCAGGCGGATGTTACAACGCTTGACCCGCACAAGAGTGTTGCGCTCTACGATTTTAACATCTTTCGAATGATTTACAACTCTTTGCTTGAAGAGGATGGCGAAAACCTCAAGGGTGTGCTTGCAAAAAGCTGGAATATGGCGGACGATGCACTTTCTGCAACAATTGAAGTGAATACGGATGCACTTTTCTCCAATGGAGAGGCATTGAAGGCGAGTGACGTTGCATTTTCTTTCAACAGGGCGCTTTCCATGCCGGCAGGGCAGGTTGTGCCGGGGATTGCAAATGCGGAGGTATTGGATGAAACGCATGTGAAGGTTAACTTTGTTTCAGAAAATCCGGGTTTTTTCAGCTCGCTTGTTGGATTTTTTATTGTGCAGGAGGCTGCCGTTGTTAATGCTGGTGAGAACTATGGCATACTTGATAGCGGCACGGAAGTTGGCACTGGCCCTTATACGCTTAAAAGTCGATCAACAGGCTCAAACATTGTGTTTGAAGCGCGTGATGATTACTTTGAAGGCAAGCCTGCCATTCAAACTGTGACATACCAGATTATTGGCGATGCCAACACTGCTTATCTTGCGCTCCAAAATGGGCAAATCGATTTTTGCACGCTCACTTTGCCCGCAACAAATGTTGCGCAGGCGGAACAAAACGATGCCCTCGCGGTCACCCATTTTGATTCGCGCGGCCTCGCTTTTATCACAATGAATTGCAATAAAGCGCCATTTGACAACCAGAAGGTGCGTCAGGCGGTTGCATATGCGCTGGACAAACAGAATATCATCGACCTTGCCGAGGATGGGATGGGGACAGTGGCGCAAAGCCCCTGGAATGGTCTGACATTTGGCTATTCATCCGATGTGCAGGGCGTAAGCCAGGATGTTGAGAAGGCAAAGTCTCTTCTTACAGAGGCGGGGTATACTGATGGTTTTACGGTTACATTCAAAACAATGGAAGGATCGTGGAAAAAGGTAGCGGAGGCCGTGCAGGCGCAGCTTGCACCGATTGGCATCGACATTAAAATCGAGGTTATGGATAGCACTACAGCCGTCAGTACGCTTTTACAGGGCAATTACGATATTGCGAATTGTTCGATGGGCCTTGGCGGGGATGCTTCCGGCTGGGAAACCGCCTTCCAGACGAAGGACCCGAATGCGCCCAGTGTTGGCGCGCTGAACATGTTCTTCTACAGCAATTCAGATGTAGACAGACTTTTCAAAGAGGCCAACACAACCGATACGACGGTTCGTCTTGCAAAATATAAAGAGATTGCAACAACATTAAACGAAGAGGCGCCAATTATTCCGCTATATTTTCAAAAGCTGCATTATGTGCATGCAAAGAATTTAACAATTAGCAAGATTGACGGCACGGCGCAATTTTATGTGGATGATTTCCATTGGTAAAAAAGCTTAAGAAAAGCTGAAAAGATATAAAGGGGCGGCTGTAAAAAAATGCAACGCCCCTTTGCACTTTATGCACAGCATCATCATGAATGAACCAACACATCCGCTTGCAATCAAAGTGAGGGTTTTTTTAAGAGTGTCGAAAAGTGCCGGTCAAGAATAAATTATAAAGTGCGAGGGTTTTTTTAAGTTTATTCTGTTGCCTGAAGGCTCTTTGCATTTTAAAATCGATTGTATGCTTTATTCGCTTTTTCTTCAATGCATGCCCAAAACAAAAGCTTTCCATAAAGGAGGCATTACGCGTTCAAAATCCCACAGACAGGGCTGTTTGGGAAAAAGCTATTGACAAGCAAAGGGCAAAAGTGTACAATCAAACTCGTGGTTTCGCAGGAGTTTAATGCCCGGTTTTGCACTTGAAAAGTTG
>JAJDHH010000072.1 GCA_030266105.1 Eubacteriales bacterium OttesenSCG-928-K08 | reverse complement strand
TTTTTCCGTACAAAGGCTTGTGATGCTGCGTCCATTGTGTGCGGATAAATCCATTGTTTCTAAGAAAACTGGCACTCAACTGGCACTCGGGTTAGACGATATTGTAATAGAATACTTTTTTGAAATTTTAGGTTTTACGAAATGAAGCTATTTGATCTGCAAAGGGAAAGTCATAAAATGAGGCGAGCTACTTTATTAATAATGAAACCAAATACTTTAGGGATAATTCTTTAGCGAAATCAATTGAGTATTTAGTTAATGACTTTAAGGCACGAGCAACGGCACTTGAATCTTTTTTTTCTGCGGCAGTTAACGCGTCGTCAATAACTTTACCATCGCTGTGGCTTATTCTATTTTCGGCACATCCTTTTCGTAGAAGCAACTGAAGCTCAGCACTCAACTTTTCATAGTCTATGTGCGATTGAGTATGGAAGTAAGTTTTGTTAACATTACCGCCAGTAATAATATCCCCTACTCCTGAATGCCAGTTTTTTTGATTAATATCATTCATCTCTATGTATTGTCTCAATCTTAAGAAAATTTAAGTAATGGTTCTACTTTGAGACATTCCCTCCTGTAATTATATCCCCAGAGCCGCCATGATAGTTTTGAATAGATCCTTGGCCAAATTGTGCAATATATACTTCTTGATGAACTCCAGGTGACTGCATACGCTCGTCTATCAAAGATAAAACATCACGCAAAAAGCGCTTGTCCTCAGAAACAAAAAACATATTTGTGCCTGAGCTAAGTTCAAGAGTTAATCCATATTGTTGTGACTGATTGGAAATATTGTACAAGTGGTAGAGTAATACCCCAATAGCTAATAATGCTATGAAAATCATAAGCCATTTTGTTTTATTACCAGATATTCCGGCGGAAAAACATGCTATAGATAATATAGCACAAATCAATACCAAGCTTGTGGAGACCCTTTTTTTGGGGATATCACCAATGCCTGCTTGAGATATGTTGCTGATTTGCATAACATAATCGCTACTAGCAATTGTGCGACTAGAAATCTCCAATTTTGCATCCTTGTAAGTACGTTCTTGAACTTTTGCTTTGTTGTCAAGTTCACTCATGAGGCACCTCCTAAAAACATTATAAATAAATTATACCATAAATGACAAAAAAATCAATAATATTCATCAATATGCTTCTGCTTACGTTGGCTATTTAGCAGCCTTCCGATGCTTAAAGTTTCAAAATCAGTTTTTTATAGTCGGTATAAATATTACCCCATTTACTCCTGCTTCAAACTTCCATCCAGCGCATCCGTAATGGGTTCAAGAAAATATTCAACGATTTTCCTAACACCTGTTTTTACTTCAATGCTGCCAGTCATGCCAGGCAAAATCACAACCTCGTTTCCCAAAGAGGTTACAACAGGCTCGTCCACTTGAACATGCACCAGATAGACGGACCCAAGCTCTTGATGATTTAGCGCATCAGGACTTATATACGTCAATACCCCAGCTATCGTTCCTTCTTTGGAATAGTTGATTGCGTCAAGCTTAATCGCCACTTCTTGCCCCAACTCGATTTTTCCAATATCGCTTGTTTGTATATATCCTTCAACGATCAACGGCTCATTTTCAGGGACGATATATAAAAGCGCTTGTGATGCCATCACAACCCCACCCATGTCACTAATATCAATTTTGCTTATTACCCCATCCACAGGCGAAACAATATTCTGAGCCGAGAGATTTTTATACACCTTGTCCAACTGATATCTGGCATCATCCAGCTGCGCTTGGAGTTCTGCCAGCTTTCCGTTCACTTGTGTGTTGCGTTGTGCCGTCAGACCCTTTTTTTGCAATATCAGCGTATCAATTTCACCCTCAATTTTTTGAATATTTAAGTCCTGAATTTGAATGTTCGCATCCGTTATGCTTAGGTTGGATTGCACATCGCTTTGATTTAATCTGTATTGCGTTTCCTCCTGTGCGACGATCTTTTCCTGCAGCAATAGCTGCTGATCAAAAGCTTCGATTTCATCTTCCTTTTTCTTATATGTCGATGTACCCTTGCTTAAATCCTCCAATTCATCCAGTAACTTTTCTTTTTCTTCATACAATATGGCAAGTCTTTGAGCTTCAACCCCGCCCGCCTCCAAGAGCTCAGCATAAACATCGTCCTGCAGGCTTAGGTTTTCCCTGCTGCTGGAATTGGCATCTTTGCTTGCTTGGGCGATTAGCAGGTCGTTCCGCAAATCTTCTATAGCTTTTTCATAAATATCAAGGTTAATCAAATATTCTTCTTCCTGGCTGAGAATAAGAGAAAGTCGGTTTTTCACAACCGGGTCTGACCACAGCTTAGTGTTTATGGGCTCCCCTTTTGAGATGGATTGGTAAGCATAAATTTCTGCTTCTAAAATTTCGATGGTGTTTTTGAGATAACTTTCGTCAAAATCGATTGCCTCGGTATCAAGCTCAACCAACAGATCTCCGGCCTTTACTGCATCCCCCTCGGCAAAGTACAATTTCCTAACAGTGCCGCTTCCGGCTGCCTGTATAGTCTTGATATTTCCAGATGGGATAACCTTTGCGGTAGCTGTAACAACAACATCTATCTCGCCAACACAGGCCCATATAATTGCAGTGAGGAGGAGGAGAAACAGACTCACCACAATAACCACACTTAACCGGTTGGTTGGGCGTTCGATAACTTCCAATAGGGGAGGCATAAAATCATATTTAAGCTGATCATCTTTTATCCGGACTTTTTTGGTTATACGGTTAGCTAGTTTCATTCCTATTCACCTCTTTTTTGCTGGTCATAGAGATAATGGAATAGACCTTGTTGTTTAAGAAGCTCTTCAGGTGAACCGAATTCTACTATGGAGCCGCGGTCAACTACCATGATTTGATCACTACCCATAATAGTAGAAAGCCGGTGTGCAATAAAAATAACGGTTCTGCCATTGCATATTTGTTTAAGGTTTTTTTGGATTATACTTTCCGACTCATAGTCCAGCGCAGAGGTTGCTTCATCAAATATTAGTATTCTGGGGTTTGCCAGCAAAGCCCGCGCTATTGCTATCCGCTGCTTTTGGCCACCTGAAAGGTTGACGCCCCTTTCTCCAATCATAGTGTCGTATCCGTTTTCAAGTTCCAGAATAAAGTCGTGAGCGCCTGCCATTTTTGCAGCATGAATGATTTGCTCAATGCTTGCACTTTTGTGGTGGATTGAAATGTTTTCTTTGACTGGAAGATTAAACATGAAATTTTCTTGCAACACAACCCCAATTTGTTGCCTTAACCAATCCGGATTGATTAAGGCGATATCCGAACCATCTATCAAAATCTTGCCGCCTTCAGCAACGTACATTCGCTGTATAAGTTTTGCCAGAGTGCTTTTACCCGAACCGCTACGACCTACAACCCCTATAGTCGTGCCGGGCTCAATAGTAAAGCTCATATCACGAATGGCCTCCGGCAGATCCGGGCGGTAGCGGAAACGCACCTTGTCAAACTCAATGTGCCCCTGTATAGCAGGAAGCCTTGTTGTATTTTCTTCTGATGACATTTCGGGTGCGGTATTAAATATATCTCCAATCCTTTGCACGGATAGCGATGCCTGCTGAAAATCCTGCCACAACTGGACAAAATGGAGAACCGGCCCGCTTACGCGTCCGGAAAGCATCCTGAACGCCACCATTTGTCCCACGGTCAGCTTGCCGTCTATAACAAGCTTTGCGCCTAAGAACAGTATTAGCAGGTCAAATGCCTTCTGTATAAAGCTAGCGGTCGTGTTCGCGTTGGTGGCCAGCATGGTTGTTTTATATCCCGCTTTTACATAGTTTGCCTGAAGGTCACCCCAACGGCTCTCCATTTCAGGCTCGAGCGCAAAGGATTTGATTGTATTAATCCCGGTTACGCTTTCGACAAGAAAGGATTGTGCTTCCGCTCCGGTATTAAACTTCTCATCCAACCTCGATTTGAGCAGAGGAGTAATAATACCTGAAAGAATAGCGTATGCAATCATGGAGGCAATCACGATCCAAGTAAGGCTGGCATCGTATAAAAACAAAATCACGATATAAATGCTGACAAATAAAACATCCAGCAATACTGTTAGCGGAGCGCCAGTCAAAAAGCTTCGGATGTGATCCAACTCTCGCACCCTGGCTACCGTTTCCCCAATCCGCCGCGCCTCGAAATACCGCAAAGGCAGTGAGAATAGATGCTTAAAGAGCCTGCTGCTTAATATTACATCGATCTTGTTTGTTGTGTTGGTGAATATGTAGTTTTTTGTTATGCCCATAACATATTCATAAACATACACAATAAAAAGGCCCACCATAAGCATATTTAATGTTGAAAGGCTTTTGTGCACCAATACCTTGTCCACTACAACCTGCGTTATAATAGGGGATGCGATACCTAATATTTGCACGACCAGCGCAGCAATAAATACGGCGATAAACTGTTTTTTGTATTTTATTATTGTAGGAATAAACCACTTAAAACCAAATCGGTATATTTGGTTGCGCAGCCCCTTTTTTGCAATACGTATTAGCGTGTAGTCCCAGATTTCTTCAAACTCTTCCCTGGCTAAAATTTCAGGCTTGTTATGTGGTGGGCGTATAACTAGAATACGTGTCTCATCCCCCTTGGCAACGATTAGAAAGCTACCATCCTTGCACCGTGCAATTGCTGGGGATGTCAAAAGCGCTAATTTCTTGAACTCCGTTTCAGTTGTCGCGGCTTTTAGCTTGAGATGCTTGGCGGCAGACAAAATTTCTACAACACCAAAGTCATCTGTTTCCAGTGCCAAAGAATGCCGTAGCTGTTCCGCTGTTGTATTTGTGCCTAAAAAGCTTGCAACCATTAGCAGGCAAACAAGCCCGGAATCTTCCTCTGGCTTTTGGTTATAGGGCTCTTTGTTCATTTCCAAGCTTATATTCCTCCAAGGCATCAAAAGAAGGCCACAATCTTTTGAAATTACGGATTGTGGCCTTCCGTGAACCTAGCTTTGATTAATCAATTGTCCAAACCTGATCGACAATCTGCTGCACGTCCGCTCCGCGAGTGTTAACGGCATTTTCCCATGAAATATTTTCCGAGGTCGTGAAGGATGCCATTGTATCAATCAGCAATTGGATATCCTGATTAGAAATGCAATAGCCATCGTTCGCTTCAATCTGCTCCGTTTGATATTTCGTAGAGCTATACCAGGATTGAAGGATGAGCTCATCATCTGATCCTGCAATGTTGATTTGCAGATTATTTCCAGTGCGTGAGAATATCAAATCCAGCGCATTTGCCCCAATCTGGACGGTGTCATTGCCGCCGGT
>JAJDHH010000071.1 GCA_030266105.1 Eubacteriales bacterium OttesenSCG-928-K08 | reverse complement strand
AGTTTCAAAGATATTGAAATAATTCATTGTGGTATCAATTTTGCACACTAGCTTCATCTTCAACTTCACCATTAAAAACATCATGATGGGCCGCATTGATAAACAGTTCTTCTGATTTGTTATCCTTTGATTTTAATAAACTCAACTGTTCGGCAGCAAAAGATTTTGGAACATTTGCGTGGAATAATTTTCCGAATTGAGCCCATGTGATATCTACACTGTTTGCAGACTCGACAAAATAGTAGCCTTCAATTTCTTTATATTTACCTGGGAATGAATTTTCCATTATTTTAGATACATTTTCGCCCGGAATTCTTCTCAATTCCTCGAAAATCAAACGTTCTCCATCAATTAGATAATAAAAGGCTATATAACCCTCTTTAATTGCAATGTGGCTGAATTTTGCGTTTTGCGACACATGCTTAGGCTTGTAAAAGCAAAGAATATCATCTAATCTATCTTCCTGCTTATCCGCTTTTAGTGCTGCTAAAAAGTCCTCCTCAGATTCGAATATCAAAGGCATAAGACATTGCGAAATTTCATCGTATGTGTCGTTAGATTCTGAAGCGACAATTTCATCATTATACACTGACTGTTCTTTTTCAACTTCCGGCAATGTGCTATCAAACGAATTTACATCAACACGGACAGCGTAAGTAAAGGTTTTTTTGCTATCATTAGTCTTACTAGGCTGCATCAGCTTTTTTTGCGCTTCGAATACTTCATGAGGCATAGCAGCTAAAAAAACCTTTCCGTCTTGTGACCAATGAACATCAACACCATGTTCGGATTCAATTACGTAATACTCTCCAATTATCGTGTGAATATCTGGATAGGTGCGTTGAATGAAGGGTTCAAGATTTTCGCTTTTCATTCCACGATATTCTTGGAACACTAATCGTATCCCATCATAGTCATAAACATAGGCAATGTAAGATTTTTTAATAGCGATATGCACGAACTTGGCTTTTTCGGGTAAATATGAAGGTTTATAGAAACCGTCAATACCCTCCAATATTTCGCTTGTCGTTTTATCATTTACGATGGCGGCGACAAGCTCATCCTCGCTATAGAATTTCAAAGGTTCTATACTTGCATGAGGAGTGTTGTCAATTGAGGGCGTTTGATTTTCATTATTCTCCACAACAGGATCTATAGCAGGCATTTGATTATTATTCACTTCAGGATAGCTCAGGTTATCACGTGTAGCTTCGTTGCATGCGGCTAAAAATAGTACACCCAAAATGCAAACGAGTATCATAAATACTTTCTTGTTCATCTAAAAAGGCCTCCTTTACTAAAATATCATATCTTGTTCAAAGTTCAAAGCGCATCCGCCACACCATATGGTAGTCTGGTTATATGTGGAATTACTATCAAATCCTCCGCTCATAATACATGGGTAAATCGAGCTGTCACAAAGGTTATCATAACAACCAAATAAATGCGATATTTCATGCTGGATCCTTCGCACGACCTCAACCTCATAACTGCACGAGCCGCATACGAACGCAACAGTATTGCTTGCCAATCCAGCTGCTTGGCAAGTATTTGATCCTACAAACCCAACAATAATATCTGCCGACCCAGCTCCAATGTTTACTATTTGCTCATAGTTTCGATACGCATTCCTAGCGCTTGACAGGTTACAGACACACCAGCTTAAGGAAATATGACTCAGCATATCAATGTTCGGCATTTTAAGCGATTTTAGCCACCGCTTTCTGCTTTGAAGTGAGCTGAACTGATATTGATTTTTGGCATTCCTTTATACAATTCCAACTCTAAATCAACCGCAAATTCTTCCGGCTGTTCTTCATAATGCAAAGGAATTTGCCAGCGCCAGCCGATTTGATATGTACCTTGCGAAAAATCCTGTGATCGATCATACAGCCAATATGTTTGCACGTCTTCTTCACCTGTCACATAAGAAATGCCGTTTACTGTAAGCAAGGCTTGGGGATTGATTCCCTGCTGGCGATCACGAACTATCATTTCGGCTTCAAACACAATATCAAAACCTTGCATATAAAAACTACTCGGTATTATTTTTGCTATATCGTTGCCATACTCATTGGAGTAGGGAAGCTCATGTATAGCGCTATCGATTGAGTTGTGAAGCCGTATACTCTCCAACAGCCAATCTTCCTTTTGATCATTGTCTTTAGGTAATATTGCCGATTGCGTAGCCCATTCATAATAAAAAACAAAACAGGCGTCTTGTATTCTGACTTCAATTAGAGAAACATTACACATACGTTCTTTTGTGCGAATTAGGTCAGCATAATAAATTGCAAATCGTGCCTGATTTGTTGCAGCATTCCCATATTGAGCATAATCAAAATATTGGGCTGGCGGCTGGTCATGCCCATCTATACGTATTGTTGGATGTATCGATCGGCAGTCAATCTCCTGCTCAAAGGCAAAGCCAAGGAAAAACATCCGTGGGCGGCTTTCTAAAAGAGCAACCTCTGAAAGAATGATTTGTTGATCCATTAATCCAACTATACCGAGCGTATCTTGCATTTCGTTAATTGTGCCGATTAACCCGGATGCAACTGTTGATTCAAAGTCGGTAATCATATCAATCAGGGTTTCTTTTGGCATCTGTTCATCATCAAGAGCCATATCTCCCGCATTGTATTGCTCTGCACGTCCGGAATCTATTTCTTCACGCCAAAATTCTTCGCGCTCCTCAATTATTAACGGATATCGGTCAATATCTTGCTTTGTTTCATAAAATACCGAACGAAACAGAGATATAAGCGCATAGGTTGTGCCTGCAGCAGTAAGCAGCAACAAGAGCAGCATGCAAATAAATGCCAAAGGTCTTTTTGTGGCAAAATTTCGTATCCGTGGAGGATTAGCCATTGGCGGTTTGGCTGCTGTTTCACAGAGCTCATCTAATGAATTTGCTATCATGGCATTAAACGCTGCATCCGGCTTAGGGGCACATTCATGAAGGAGCGTAAATAAAGAATCGTTTTTAATAGTCTGTTTCATAGTCTTTTAACTCCTTCCTGAGTAAATTGCGCGCTCGAAACAACCTTGAGCTTATTGTGTTGGGAGGCATATTGAGCAGGTGGGCTGTCTCATCCACAGAGTATCCCTCAAAATAAAATAGCGCTACAGGAAGACGGTATTTGATTGGGAGTGCGTATACGGCTTTCCTTACATCGATTTTTTGTTGCTCATTTTGAGTGATAGGTGCGTAATATTCTTTGAATTCAATATTCGGAGGCCTACGCAAAGCATTTTTACTTTCGTTAATAACAATGCGTACCAGCCAACTCTTGAAAGAAGCATGCTCGCGCAACGATTTGCGCTTTTCCCATGCTTTTAGCAGAGCACACTGTACAGCATCTGCCGATAATTGCCGGTCTTTTACGATTGCGAAACTAACAGTGAACAGTAGCCCGGCGTTTTCTTGGATGGCTTTGGAGAATTCTGCTTTTGTTAGTGGATTGTGATCAGACATTGGTTTACGCACCTCCTTCCCTCTACAATATAAGACACATTAAATGCTTGTGGGATTCCATTAATAATAAATTGGGGCACCGATTAATGGTCGGTGCCCCTGCAGTCTACAACTAATCTAGTGCATTTGCAAAAAACACTACAAAATTAAGAATAGTACCCTGTTACTTTGATCAACATTATATGTCTTGTTTGATTCGAGGGATATTCTCCCGCATAAAATGTTGATAGCTTAACGTTGCTTGTCCAGGAATAAGCGTCATGCATACAAACATATATTTCTCCTGAAAAAGCAGTCACACGAGAGATAATGGCTGAATGTGTCCAGTCATTTACACCTTTAGAGCTGAATTGCACTACGTCGCCTGCTTCCATAAGTATGCAGTCGTTAGAGGAAGGAGCCGCCGGAAGCGAGTAGCGTTAGAAGGTTGATTAATAGCATGCGAAGCTTTGGGAAAGAATCCGGCACCTCACAACTCAATTTCTATTGTGCAGCGGCTGTCCCCCAACTTAACTGACTCAATCAGATTGCCGTGTACTTCCCGGCCAAATGCGTAAGAAAATGTATCCTCGCTATTTCCTAATGTACAGTAGCACCATGCTTTAGGAACAGTTTCGATGTCATTTAAAAAAGGACAAGTGCAGGCGTAAAAATATTTATATAATTTCCCATTGGTTAGTTCGACGGATGGTCTACCCGGCATGTCCTCAAGCTTTTTTAGTTCTATTACGAACTGTTCTATAGAGGGTGCTTCCAAATACAATTTCCGGTATTGAACTTTTCTATCTTTCGTTCGGTCATAAACCCCTTTGTATCCGGGTATTCTGGTTTCTTCTTTTCGCGAACACACAACCTTTGCGAATCTTTTTGACGGTTTCTTCATCCATGTACCTTTCTAATTCACCCAAGGTGATGTGCATCCATTTTTCGCGCGCTGCCGCATCAGCGTCAAGAGAAAGCCTCATCTCCTGTGCAATTTTGTTTGCTAAACTGTCATACCCGTTGTCCATCAAACTGCTATGTAGTTTCTCTGCCTCTGGATGCAGCATATTCGTATCCTCCTTGATGCAAACCTATCGTCATTGATGGATTTACAAATATGGATATTAACTTCATATGCAGGAATATAATGCGTTGTTCAGATGAGAACGCTTAACAACAAATTATAACAATAACCACACTTGCATTTTACCATTTCTTGTTTGTAATAAAAACTATCATTCTGATTTTAGAGAATAAATATCCCCCTGTTGGATTTGAACCAACGACCCGTCCGGGTTTTTCAATAGTCGTTCTTCTCACTGACGTTCGAAGCTCTCCTTTTCAAAGCCTTCCTGCGCCTCCCTTTTTCTGCCACAGGCAGCGCTCGGCTCCGTCACAGTTAACAGCCGAATGCTCTAGTAGTGCCTGATGAAGCTGTTGGGAGGCGAGTTTTTGTATATACTGTTCATCAGGTAAGGGATATGGGTCAATGATCCTTGAAAGCGCCAAATCGAGGGGAAGTGGACGGTGGTAGCGGTCGCGTTCATTGGCCGCATGTTCTGCTTTTTTCCACTCCTCCAGCACAAGGATGATATGCTCCGGTATATCGGCATACAGATCGAAGCCGTAGTATCGTTTGAGATTGATGTAAGACATGTTTTTCCTCCGTTTCTTGCTTATGTTTCAGTGGTGCAAGAAACGAAAGGAGGTGGGGAACGGCATTGAGGCACGATTACGAGCAAAGAATTGCAGTAAAATATAGGTGGTGGAGGTTTGCTACGCAAATGTAAACAAAACAAAAACGTTGTCGCCCTATGCTGGGTAACAACGCTTTGACGCGGTTGTGCATCTGCTTTTGCAAAGGAAAACTGCAAACAATATTCCTTATGAAAAGCGTACAAAGCTGCTTTTCGGCTTAAATGTGAAACAGCTGTTTACGTTTCGCTGCTCCCTGAAAAAGACAACTCAGACCAGAGAAAAATGACACTAATAGACTAAAATGGGAAAATATAAAAGCCTCGAAGCGTACTCCGAAGCTTTATCTTATCAAATGTGGTTATTT
>JAJDHH010000070.1 GCA_030266105.1 Eubacteriales bacterium OttesenSCG-928-K08 | reverse complement strand
AAAACTATATAGTGCAAACGAACTTTTAACGCAATTTTTTTGAGAAACCAGCAAAAAAAACGGACAACAAATAGTTGTACAAAGAATGAGACAGTTTTAAAAACTGTTGAGTATTTTAACTCAAGAGTTTGATCCTGGCTCAGGACGAACGCTGGCGGCGTGCCTAACACATGCAAGTCGAACGGGGATATTGTTTTCGGATGGTATCCTAGTGGCGAACGGGTGAGTAACGCGTGAGCAACCTGACCCTTTGAGGGGGATAACACTTGGAAACAGGTGCTAATACCGCATAAGACCACGAAGCCGCATGGTTTTGAGGTCAAAGGAGCAATCCGCTTAGGGAGGGGCTCGCGTCCCATTAGATAGTTGGTGAGGTAAAGGCTCACCAAGTCCGCGATGGGTAGCCGAGCTGAGAGGCTGATCGGCCACACTGGAACTGAGACACGGTCCAGACTCCTACGGGAGGCAGCAGTGGGGAATATTGGGCAATGGGCGAAAGCCTGACCCAGCAACGCCGCGTGAGGGAAGAAGGCTTTCGGGTTGTAAACCTCTGTCGCAGGGGACGAAGAATGTGACTGTACCCTGTAAGAAAGCCCCGGCTAACTACGTGCCAGCAGCCGCGGTAATACGTAGGGGGCGAGCGTTGTCCGGAATTACTGGGCGTAAAGGGAGCGTAGGCGGCTGCTTAAGTTGGATGTGAAATACCCGGGCTTAACCTGGGGGGTGCATTCAAAACTGGGCGGCTAGAGTGCAGGAGAGGGAAGCGGAATTCCTAGTGTAGCGGTGAAATGCGTAGATATTAGGAGGAACACCAGTGGCGAAGGCGGCTTTCTGGACTGTAACTGACGCTGAGGCTCGAAAGCGTGGGGAGCAAACAGGATTAGATACCCTGGTAGTCCACGCTGTAAACGATGAATACTAGGTGTAGGGGGTATGAACTCCCCCTGTGCCGCAGCTAACGCAATAAGTATTCCGCCTGGGGAGTACGGCCGCAAGGTTGAAACTCAAAGGAATTGACGGGGGCCCGCACAAGCAGCGGAGCATGTGGTTTAATTCGAAGCAACGCGAAGAACCTTACCAAGGCTTGACATCCTACTAAACTCATGGAAACATGAGGTCCCTTCGGGGGAGTAGAGACAGGTGGTGCATGGTTGTCGTCAGCTCGTGTCGTGAGATGTTGGGTTAAGTCCCGCAACGAGCGCAACCCTTATTACCAGTTACCAGCACGTTATGGTGGGGACTCTGGTGAGACTGCCGGGGACAACTCGGAGGAAGGTGGGGACGACGTCAAATCATCATGCCCCTTATGTCTTGGGCTACACACGTGCTACAATGGCTGTAACAAAGGGAAGCAACAGGGTAACCTGAAGCGGATCTCAGAAAAGCAGTCCCAGTTCGGATTGTGGGCTGCAACCCGCCCACATGAAGTCGGAGTTGCTAGTAATCGCGGATCAGCATGCCGCGGTGAATACGTTCCCGGGCCTTGTACACACCGCCCGTCACACCATGGGAGTTGGGAGCGCCCGAAGCCGGTATCCTAACCTTTTAGGAGGGAGCCGTCGAAGGTGAGATCAATGACTAGGGTGAAGTCGTAACAAGGTAGCCGTATCGGAAGGTGCGGCTGGATCACCTCCTTTCTAGGGTGTATATAATCGGCGTCTATTTGTTAGAGGATGGATGAAGATTGTAACCTAAAGCTGGAGAAGAAAGAATTAAAGAGTTTGAATGTACTATATAGTTTTCAGAGTGCCAAAGCACTTTGAAAGGCAAGAAGGGGCGCCATGAGCGCCACATGCGTTTTGCGTGGGGGTGTAGCTCAGATGGGAGAGCGCCTGCCTTGCAAGCAGGAGGCCAGCGGTTCGATTCCGCTCATCTCCACCAAGCCAACCGCAAGCGGATGGGGACTAGTGGAGAAAGGCACTCACGCGGGTTGAATGCAAAGACTAAATGGGCTCATAGCTCAGCTGGTTAGAGCGCACGCCTGATAAGCGTGAGAGTCGAAGCCGAGCGCTGCCGGTGGCAGAGTAAGCGAGGCGAAAGACCAGTGAGCAAGGAAGAACGCGACCGAAAGGGAGCGGACGACCATTGCGAACTGCGAGTGGTTCGAGCGAAATCACCAAACTAGTGGCTAGTCGTTAGCAACTAGTAACCAGCAGTTAGCTAGTAGCTAGTATCTAGTGACTAAAGACTAAACGGGCTCATAGCTCAGCTGGTTAGAGCGCACGCCTGATAAGCGTGAGGTCGGTGGTTCGAGTCCACTTGAGCCCACCAGTTACTTTTCTTTCCAGAAAGAAAAGTAACCAAAAGAAAGCGAATAAGGGCATGAAATATTCGCACACGAGTAAAACACACTTGAGCCCACCAAAGATAGGCACTAGTCGTCGGCAGATAATTGCCGCGGGTAGTTCTATATAAATAGTAGCCGGTTTAAGCACTGGCGACTACCTTGCACCTTGAAAACTGCATAGAGAAGTAAATCGCGGAGAAAGAGACATTTAGAAAAGTAGGAAAAAATAACAATGCGGTAATGCAAAGAGATTTTTAACTACTACAATTTCAAAATGCCGAGACTCATGCAGTGTTGGAAACAACACAAATGTATGGAGAATCAGAATATTAGATCAAGCTAATAAGAGCATAGGGTGAATGCCTTGGCACCAAGAGCCGATGAAGGACGTGGTCAGCTGCGAAAAGCCACGGGGAGCTGCAAGCAAGCTTCGATCCGTGGATGTCCGAATGGGGAAACCCGGCGGTGGTAATGCGCCGTCACTGTATGATGAATACATAGTCATACGGAGGGAACCCGGTGAACTGAAACATCTAAGTAGCCGGAGGAAAAGAAAGAAACATCGATTTCCTGAGTAGCGGCGAGCGAAAGGGAAGGAGCCTAAACCTTTTGTCTACGGACGAGAGGGGTTACGGACCTGTATAAAGCGAAGCACACATAGCTGAAGAGACCTGGAAAGGTCAGCCGAAGAGGGTAACAGCCCCGTAAGCGAAATGAGTGTAAGTGGACGGGTATCCAGAGTACCACAGGACACGAGGAATCCGGTGGGAAATCGGGGGGACCACCCCCCAAGGCTAAATACTGTTGGTGACCGATAGCGAAATAGTACCGTGAGGGAAAGGTGAAAAGCACCCCGGGAGGGGAGTGAAAGAGAACCTGAAACCCTATGTTTACAAGCAGAGGGAGCGAAAGCGACCTTGTACTTTTTGTAGAACGGGCCGGCGAGTTACTGTATGTAGCAAGGTTAAGGTGTAGAGCACTGGAGCCGTAGGGAAACCGAGTCTTAACTGGGCGAATAGTTGCATGCAGTAGACCCGAAACCGGGTGACCTATCCATGGGCAGGTTGAAGCGACGGTAAGACGTCGTGGAGGACCGAACCACACGTATGTTGAAAAATGCGGGGATGACCTGTGGATAGCGGAGAAATTCCAATCGAACTCGGAGATAGCTGGTTCTCCCCGAAATAGCTTTAGGGCTAGCCTCGATTAATAGATTACCGGGGGTAGAGCACTGAATGGGCTAGGGGGCCACAAAGCTTACCGAACCCTATCAAACTGCGAATACCGGATAATTGATGATCGGGAGTCAGACAGTGGGAGATAAGTTTCATTGTCGAGAGGGAAACAGCCCAGACCAACGATTAAGGTCCCCAAGTACAGGTTAAGTGGGAAAGGATGTGCAGTTGCGTAGACAACCAGGATGTTGGCTTAGAAGCAGCCACTCATTCAAAGAGTGCGTAATAGCTCACTGGTCGAGTGATTGTGCGCCGAAAATGTACCGGGGCTAAACCTGGCACCGAAATCTTGGAATGTAGTAATAACTACATTGGTAGGGGAGCAACGCGTGCGAGCTGAAGCGGAAGCGTAAGCGACCGTGGATTGCACGGGAGAGAGAATGCCGGCATGAGTAGCGAGAGCAAAGTGAGAATCTTTGCCGTCGAAAGCCTAAGGTTTCCTGAGGAAGGCTCGTCCTCTCAGGGTAAGTCGGGACCTAAGCCGAGGACAAAAGTCGTAGGCGATGGACAACAGGTTGATATTCCTGTACCACTTTTAGCGTTTGACAGAAGCAATGACACAGAAGGATAAGCAGAGCAGGGCGATGGTAGACCCTGTCCAAGCGGTGAGGCTGGAGCGTAGTGAAGTACGCGCTCCATTAAGGCTGGGCCGTGATGGGGACTGAAAATAAGTAGGGAAGCTGCTGAATTCACGCTGGCGAGAAAAGTTGCTATGGAGCGAAAGAGTGCCCGTACCGCAAACCGACACAGGTAGGCGAGGAGAGAATCCTAAGACGAGCGGGAGAACCCTTGTTAAGGAACTCGGCAAAATGACCCCGTAACTTCGGGAAAAGGGGAGCCTCGAGAGAGGCCGCAGAGAATAGGCCCAAGCGACTGTTTACCAAAAACACAGGTCTGTGCGAAGTAGAGATACGACGTATACGGGCTGACGCCTGCCCAGTGCTGGAAGGTTAAGGGGAAGTGTTAGAGCAATCGAAGCACGGAACTTAAGCCCCAGTGAACGGCGGCCGTAACTATAACGGTCCTAAGGTAGCGAAATTCCTTGTCGGGTAAGTTCCGACCCGCACGAATGGCGTAACGATTTGGGCACTGTCTCAACAAGGGACCCGGCGAAATTGTAGTATGCGTGAAGATGCGCATTACCCGCGATAGGACGGAAAGACCCCGTAGAGCTTTACTGTAGCTTGGTATTGGATTTCGGTAACATATGTACAGGATAGGTGGGAGGCTAAGAAGCGAGGACGCCAGTTTTCGTGGAGCCACCGTTGGGATACCACTCTTGTGTTGCTGGGGTTCTAACGTGCGGCCGTAATCCGGCGCATGGACATTGCCAGGTGGGCAGTTTGACTGGGGCGGTCGCCTCCGAAAGAGTAACGGAGGCGTCCAAAGGTTCCCTCAGAATGGTTGGAAACCATTCGTAGAGTGCAAAGGCAGAAGGGGGCCTGACTGCGAGAGAGACATCTCGAGCAGGGACGAAAGTCGGGCTTAGTGATCCGGCGGTATGAGAGTGGAATTGCCGTCGCTCAACGGATAAAAGCTACCTCGGGGATAACAGGCTTATCTCCCCCAAGAGTCCACATCGACGGGGAGGTTTGGCACCTCGATGTCGGCTCGTCGCATCCTGGGGCTGGAGCAGGTCCCAAGGGTTTGGCTGTTCGCCAATTAAAGCGGCACGCGAGCTGGGTTCAGAACGTCGTGAGACAGTTCGGTCCCTATCCATCGTGGGCGCAGGAGATTTGAGAGGAGCTGTCCCTAGTACGAGAGGACCGGGATGGACGCACCAAGGGTGTATCAGTTGTCGTGCCAACGGCATAGCTGGGTAGCCAAGTGCGGAGCGGATAAACGCTGAAGGCATCTAAGCGTGAAGCCGACCTCAAGATAAGATCTCCCATCCGCAAGGAGTAAGGCCCCTGGAAGACCACCAGGTTGATAGGCCGGAGGTGGAAGTGCAGTAATGCATGTAGCTGACCGGTACTAATAGGCCGAGGGCTTGATCAAAGTGATTTACGATTTATGCAGTTTTCAAGGTGATAGGAAAAGCACCTTACAATGCCGGTGGTTTGGCTAAGGGGATCCACCTGTTCTCATCCCGAACACAGAAGTTAAGCCCTTATACGCCGACAGTA
>JAJDHH010000007.1 GCA_030266105.1 Eubacteriales bacterium OttesenSCG-928-K08 | reverse complement strand
CCTCGCTGCTGCGCGCGGCCGGCTCCGATGTGCACATAAAGGAGGATTATGCGCGCGCCTGGATAGAGACGGATCAGCCGATCAAATCCGCGAGGGATTACTACGATGCGCTTAAAAGCGGGAATTACCGTATGCGCTCGGTGGATAAAAACGATGCCGGGATAATCGAGCAGGCGCAGCTATAGGGTTTCAAAAAAGTGATGTGCGGCAAAGCCGCACATCACTTTTTTGAATTATCTCACAACTACATTTTTGCCGCTGTGCTTGCCCTCATATAGTTTTTGGTCGCAATAATCCAGGCTCTTGGGTATGGCGTTTGTGTCCAGCCTGCCCATGCCAATTGTGATTGTAACCCGAAATTGGTCCTCCTCGTGCGAAATGACCGTTTCTTCAACCTTATGGCGTATCTTTTCAAAAAGCTGGAAAGCCTCTTCTTCCGTCACATTGTGTATAACCAGCAAAAACTCCTCGCCGCCCCACCTGAACACAGGGTCCGTTTTACGCGTGTTGCTTTGAAATATATGCGAAACGAGCTTTAGCGTGGCATCGCCCGCGTCATGCCCATATGTGTCGTTAACAAGCTTAAAATCATCAATATCCGCCATGCCCATATAAACCGAGCCCTGCTGTGGGCGTATGCTGAGGTTTTCAAAATGCGCATCGCCATAACGCCGGTTATAAAGCCCCGTGAGCGGATCGAGATATGCCTGATCCTGCAGCTCCTGCATTTGTTGCTTTTGGAACCTATCCACAAAAGATCTCACGAACTTATCGATCGAAAGCATCGTTGTTGCGCCAAATGAGTTGATTAGTATGTTCAGCACCGTGAGGGTTTCATTCGCCTTGCCTATTGAATAGATTGGCGTATGCAAAGCATCCAGAAAGTGCGCGGCAACCATTAAAAGCGGCATCAAAACACCGCCGCAAATTGAAATAATCCTGTTGGAAAAGGGCACAGTGAGCAGCATGAGCAGCACCGTGATGAGGTAAAAGATCGAGTAGTTATCCCCGCCAATAAAAAAGATGGTTGAAAATGTGCTAAGTGCGATCATTATTGAAACGATTATTCCCGCACCATCGTAAATACCCTGGGTAATCATCAGGCAGGCAAGCAAAAATATCGCCACGCCAACAGTGTGGCTGACTGCAAGCGGCTGGCAGCCCGTCACCGCAAAAAATATCGAAAACATTATGTGCACCGACCCGGCAACGATCGTTACCGACAGCATCAGCACGTATTTATACATTTCCTCATCGGAGAGGAACTTTCTTTTTTCCAGCACCGAAAACAGCGCGGATTGTATCCGTTTAAGCATGGGTTAACTTATCTGCCTTTCAAAGCTTTTACTATATATTTATTTAATGTAACAGAATAAAGTTCCTGAATGCTGTAATAACACGCGCTAACGAACCCGGAATATCGTTCTGCGGCAATTCCCGCTAATCGCATCCGTAAGGCGGTTTTGCCCATTTGTGATAATAACGGTTGTGCCCTGCTCAATTGGCCCTTTAATAAAATCGAGCTTGCTCCTTGCGCCGTTTGCGCCCTCCCTGCTTGCGCCAACGCAGGATTTTTGCAGCTCCTCAATGCCGCCGAGCACCTCAAGCGCGTTTTTGCCTTCAACAGCGTCCACAAGCGTATTGGGGTCGTTTGCATCGCGGTAAATGCCATCCACAGATGTAAAAAGCACAAGATACATGGATTTAACAAGCATACATATGACGGACGCCGTTTCGTCATTATCGATGCACTCAACCGCATAGCCGTGCTCTTTTTTTAATGTGTTAAGCTCCCAGCGGCGGTTTTCTTCAATGCTGACAGGGTCGTTATAGTTGATTATAGGTATTGCGTTTTGCGCCGCGCTGCGCTGCAAAAAGCGCTTTATGTGCTCGCGCTTCTCATCATCGTTAAAATGCGTGTGCTCCACCAAAAGCTGGCGCACGGAATATTGCGCGGGAATAAAGCGCCTGTATTCGCTCAGCAAAATGGCCTGACCCTGGGCGGAATAGTCGGTCATCACATCTTCCTTGTGGCCAATAAGCTCACGGCCGTTGCGCTTTATATAATCCAGCCTGCCAATTTCCACCGCGCCGGAGCTAACCCAAATTACGCCCGGGCGCAGCTCGCTGCCGATGCGGCTAAACACATTATAATCAATTTCGCCCTCCTCCTTGCGGATGAGCGCCATGGAGCCAATCTTGCCCACAATTTCAAAATCAAACTTAGTCATAAGCATTACCCCCATAAGCAGTATAGCAAATATATCATATCTTTAACAAGACGGAGTTTGAACATAAAAAAAGTGGCTGTGCCACTTTTGAAATGGTTATTTTACTGCGCCTGTGCCTTGCTTTGCGGTTTTGTTTTTAAGAAGTTAAGTATGTCGCTTTCAAACACAAGCTCATCCGTGCCTTCAATATCCTGCACCGCGATATCGACAAGGCATATGGGCGGGAAAAGCACGCACCACCAGTTTTGGCCGCTGGCATCGCCCAACTCCACACGAAGCGCCTCGTAAACGCCCGCCGGATAAAATGTATCCCCATATGTTCTGTCGGGGAACTCCATTTGCCCAAAGCGCAGCTGTGCGCCATAGCCGCAGTTTTCCTGCCGCAGCACCTCCTCCACAGTTTCAAGCACGCCGCTTCCTTCTTTTAGCAGCAGGCTCTCCGCCTCATAAAGGCTGTTTGCGGGAGAAAAACCTTCAAGCAGCGCATCACGCACCAAAAGCTTAACCCGCTGATCCTCAGCATCATCGCTGTTTGCGACGATATGCAGGCGCAGCACGTCCTGTTTTTCTTCCTCAACCTGCGCCGCCTGTGCCTGCACAGCCGTTACCTGCCCCGCAAAAACACGCGGCGAGGATGCCTCGGCGCACAACCACACGCACAGCACCGAACCAAGAAGGAGCGTGATGCTCCTTATACGCCAACTCATACTGCAACTCCTCCAGAAAATTCTTGTTGCAAGTATGCACAACATTCCGGTTTGTTATACAAACCTTTGGTATTAATCGCCGGAAATTATGGGTTTGTTAATGTCAACAAGCCCTGCTCCCAAAGTATGCTATCATTGGCGATTGGCGAATAATAGCTCATGTTGAGTATGTTGCCCACGCTGTCCAGCGCGATTTCGTTTATAAACCCATTGGGGTAAGCTCCCTCGTTTAACCCTGCGAGTGAGCGCAGCCTGGCGTAACCTTTAACTGTTAGCAGCCCATCGCAGAATAAATCGTCTTCACCCGCAGCATCGTAAATTTGCAGTATCTGCAAATTATCGCGAAGCTGCTTTGCTTCCGCCTGCGCAGCGGCATGCTCGGCGCTTTTAATGTAGCCCGACACCGGCCCGATTGAAATTGCGGCAAGCGTAGCAATGATCGCCAGTGTAAGGGTTGACTCAATAAGCGTAAAACCACGCTTGTTTTTTAACATGGATGTGAATTTCATTTTTACTCTCCCGTATACTTTCTTTGTTTTAGTATTCCACGGGAGAAAGAACTGCAAACATAAAAAAGAGAGGTGCGGCTTTGCCACACCTCTCTTTTTTGATGTAGTTTTATCTTACTTTTAATCCATCCTCAAACGGTTCCATCGTTGTGAGTGCGGTTAGCTTTGTGTCCCCCTCGTCGGATGCGCAGAGTATCATACCCCGGCTTTCAATTCCGCAAAGCGTAATGGGTTTGAGGTTTGCAACAAGCACGACGGTTTTGCCCACAAGCTGATCGGGCTCATAAAAATCACGAATGCCGGAAACAACGGTGCGCTCCTCATCCCCAACCTTAAGCGTCAGCTTCAATAGCTTTTTGCTGCGCTTAACCAGTTCGCAGGCGGTCACCTTGGCAAGGCGAAGGTCGAGCTTTGCAAAATCATCATACTCAATTTCGGGGAGAGTTTCGGGCAGCTTGACTTCTTCGCTTGCGGCAGGCGCAGCAGCGGCAGCCTGGGCGAGAAGCGTTTGTTCCTCAAGCTCCTTAAGCTCTTTTTCCACATCGATGCGCGGGAAAAGCGCCTCGCCCTTGCTCACTTTTGTGCCCGGCTTTAAGCCGCCAAAGTCAGCAAGGCTTTCGATTGAGCAAAGCGCCTCATCGTTTACGCCAAGCTGCTCAAACATTTTTGCGGGCGTGGTTGTCAGGAACGGCTTAAGCGAAACCGCCACAAAGCGCAGGCTCTCGGCAAGGTTGTAAAGCACCGTGCCAAGGCGCGGGTGGTTTTCCTTTTCACGCGCCAAAATCCAGGGCGCAGTCACATCGATGTATTTATTGCAGGCGCCAATAAGCTTCCAGATTTCCATTAGCGCTTCGGGCAGCTTTAGCGCATCCATATGCCCCTGCACAGCGGCGGTTAAGCCCTTTGCAAGGCTTAGGACGGGCTCATCCTCAGCTTCAACAGGCGTTGTGGGCGAGGGAACCTCGCCATCGAAGTATTTGCCGATCATCGCAACCGTGCGCGATAAAAGGTTGCCAAGGTCGTTTGCAAGGTCGCTGTTAATGCGGTTTATAAGCGCTTCGTTATTAAAAACGCCATCCGCGCCAAAGGGAACCTCGCGCAGCAGGAAGTAGCGGATGGCATCCACGCCATAACGCTCGCAAAGTTTAACAGGGTCAACCACATTACCCTTGCTTTTGCTCATTTTTCCACCATCGAGCACAAGCCAGCCGTGGCCAAACACCTGCTTTGGCAGCGGTTCACCCAAGGCCATGAGCATGATAGGCCAGATTATGGAGTGGAAGCGCACGATCTCCTTACCCACAAGGTGCACATCCGCAGGCCAGTATTTACGATAGAGGCTGTCGTCATCCGAATAAAAGCCAAGCTTTGTAATGTAGTTGCTCAAAGCATCCAGCCAGACGTAAACAACATGTTTATCGTCAAAATCGACGGGTATGCCCCATTTAAAGCTTGTGCGGCTCACGCACAAATCCTCAAGCCCGGGCAAAAGGAAGTTCTGCAGCATCTCGTTTGTGCGCGAGGGCGGCTGGATAAATTCCGGGTGCTCCTTTATGTGCGCAATTAGCCGGTCTGCATATTTGCTCATTTTAAAGAAGTAGCTTTCCTCCTCCACCATTTCGGTGGGGCGGCCACAATCCGGGCAGTTCCCGTCAACAAGCTGGCGCTCAAGCCAAAAGCTTTCGCAGGGTGTGCAATAATGCCCCGTGTATGTGGATTTGTAGATATCCCCCTGATCATATAGCTTGCGGAAAATCTTCTGCACCGATTTGACATGGTAGTCATCGGTTGTGCGCACAAAATCATCGTTGCTGATGTCGAGCAGCTTCCACAGCGCGTGGAAGCCATCCACAATACGGTCAACATATTGTTTGGGCGTTTCACCGTTTTGCAGGGCGACACGCTCTATCTTTTGGCCATGCTCATCAGAGCCTGTCAAAAAATACACATCGTAGCCAACCTGCCTTTTGTAGCGCGCAATTGCGTCGGCTGCCACCGTGCAATAGGCATGGCCAATGTGAAGCTTATCGCTTGGGTAATAAATCGGGGTTGAAATGTAAAAAGTGGGTTTTTCTTTCATGATACAATCCTCCTCTAGTCTCAATAGAAAAATGCCGCCCCAGTACAGCGTTGTTACCAACACAAAAGGGACGGCATAAATCAAACCGTGGTACCACCCTACTTCCCCACCCAAAACGGGCGGGCTCATAAGTTCGCGCTGTATCGGGCGCGCCCCGCCTGGCCTAAGGCAAATGAAACGTTCGGCCAGCGCCGCTCAGGAGCCATCTTCAGCAGGGGCGGGTATCCGGGCTTTCACCTTGCCCCGGCTCTCTAAAAAACTCGCCTGACCGCCTACTCTTTCCTTCATCGCGTCCGGCCAAGGCCGGTGTAGGATTGGATCGATTGTATCCCACAAAAAAATCTTTGTCAAGCTAAACGGGGCAAAACGAACATTGATTTACAGTAAGCCGGTTTGCCTTGGCAAAAAAATATGAATTTGAGCAAAGGCTGTCGAAGCATGCGGGCGCATTTTTGAAACTTGGCATATTGCTTAAGCGCATGTTAGAATTGTGGCAAGTGAAAAACTTTTCTGGAGGTGGCTTATGCCTGTTGCAATTGAGAATATTAAAGCCGCGCAAAAGCGAATTGAACCCTATGTGCGCCGCACGGATATCACAAAAATCACATTACCCAAAGAGGGCGAGCTTTTTTTGAAGCTTGAAAATCTGCAATACACAGGCGCGTATAAGGTGCGTGGCGCGTTTAACTGCGTTTTGCAGCTAACGCCGGAGCAACGCCAGGCCGGGGTGCTTGCCGCATCCGCCGGAAACCACGCGCAGGGGGTCGCAAGGGCTGCGCGCGAGCTGGGCTTGAATTGCACAATCGTGATGCCCGCCGGTGCGCCGCTTTCAAAAATCGCAGCCACAAAACACTATGGCGCCGAGGTTATTTTGTTCGGCGCAACATATGACGATGCCTGCCGCCACGCACTGCAGCTTGCGGAGGAAACAGGCAAAACATTCATTCATCCATTTGATGATGAGCGGATTATCTGCGGCCAGGGTACGCTTGGCCTTGAAATATTGGAGCAATGCCCCGCCGGGCAGGTGATCGTGCCCATTGGCGGCGGCGGGCTGGCCTCGGGGATCGCCACTGCAATCAAGGCGGTGGACCCAACCGTTCGGGTAATTGGCGTTGAGCCGCAAAATGCGGCCAGCATGTCCGCTTCAGTGTCGGCAGGGCGGATAATCACGCTGCCAAGCGCAAACACGATTGCCGATGGCATAGCGGTTAAAACCCCCGGCGAGCTTACTTACCCGCTTTGCAGCGATATTCTCGATGAAATCGTCACTGTGGATGAGGGGGATATTGCAAACGCAATACTATACCTTCTTGAAAAAGGCAAAATAGTCAGCGAGGGTGCGGGCGCAGCAAGCGTGGCGGCGGTGCTGTCAGGGCGCGTGCAGCTATTGGAGGATCGCCCGACCGTTGCGCTATTGTCCGGCGGAAATATAGATGTGACGATGATCTCACGCATAATCGATAAAGGGCTTATAAGGAGCGGGCGCAAGATAACAATATCCACACAGATGAACGATAAGCCGGGCCAGCTTGTGCGCCTTTTGGATTTGATTTCCGGCACGGGCGCAAACATCGTTGGCGTGCGGCATGATCGAACAAACGCGCAAATGAACATCACCGAATCCTCCGTGATTGTGGAGCTTGAAACGCGGGATCGCCAGCATATTTTTGAAATTCGCAGCATGCTTGAGGATATGGGCTACCGGCTAAAATAAAGCAAATACTTTGCTGGCGAATTATCGCCGCGTAGGTTATCATAATAAATTGAAATAACATGATGTGTATCAGGTGGATTTTGATGAAAAGAACAGTCCTTTTTCTGTTGTTGCTTTTTCTGCTGTTAAGCGGCTGCATGTTTAATGCCACACCCGTTATAACGGATACCCCCGCGCCGGAGCCCATTGCCACGCCAAGCCCCGCACCAACGCCCGAACCCACGGAGGAGGAAATTATTTCGGCAGTCGAGCAGGCGTTTTTAAAGCATTACGAGGATGAGCTTGAATTATATGCAGGCGGCTCGTATGAGAGCGCACATGAGCTTGCAATGAGCGTTAAGCTTTTTGTGGCATTACAAAACGAGCTTAAACAAAGCGGCGAGCGCGCCTACGCAAAAGCGCTGCTTGATTGCGGCGGCCTTAGCGGCGGCATAATGTTTGAGCTGCCGACATGGAAGCTGCTGGCCTCATTGCTTTACCGTTTAAGCGGCAATGAAGCAAAAGCGGCGCTTATAAATAACTGCGCGCTTACAACCACAATCACGCAAGAGGGCGTGTTTACAACCGTAACCATGAGCGGGCTTGATACGATAACATCAGCATTGCCAAGGGAGGCTGCCTATGGCGTGCGGCTTAGCCTATATTACCTCAACACCATTTATGATGAGGCGGGTGAGGAAATCCCCTACGAAAAATATGTTTTTGAGGAAGGCTATCTTTCAACGTTGACCGATCCTTTGCCCAAGGCAAGAATAAAGGATGGCTGGTATAATAGCCGCGATAAGGGCGTGCGCAAGCACACGGGCACGGATATTCGCTCCCCCGAGGATACCCCCATACTCTCGTGCTCCGATGGAGAGGTCACATTCATCGGCTCAAATGAGGGCGCGGGCAATTATGTTGTTGTGAGGGATGATTACGGTTTCGAATACCATTATTATCATATGGTGCGCTTAACGGATTTCATTTCTGTTGGCGATCGTGTTAGTTTGGGCGATGTTGTTGGCAATGTGGGCAACACCGGCAACTCCGACGCCAACCACCTGCACCTTGGGGTAGTTTCACCGGCATATACATACATCAACCCCTATGATGTGCTAAAAGAGGTGCGTATTTTGCTCAAGCAGGCGGCCTGAGCGCCCAACCCGCCACATTGCTTGCATTCATGGGTTAAAGGGTGTAAAATGTAAGGGTTATTGGCAACATGGGTGAATATACCTATACGCATACTATGACATATATAAAACCAGCGCGGACGCTTTAAAGCGCGTGCGAGGAGGTACCTGTGAGTCTGGCGCTACAGATGAAAAAGTTTATAAATTCAGAACATATGGGCGATTACGCCCAAATCACGCTCCCCGGCTTTGCGGATAAAAACGGCAATGTGCAGCCCGAGGAAACCCGCATCCACTATGCGGAGGCGGGGGTGGGCGAGCCGTTGATCCTCATTCACACGGTTGGTCAAAATATTTATACTTGGCGCAATGTTTTTTTTCAGCTTGCCGAGCACTATCGTGTGTTTGCGCTGGATCTTCTGGGACATGGTTATTCGGGCAGGCCCGAGCAGTTTGATTACACAATACCTGAGCATTCGGAAACAATCGGCATGTTTATGGATGCCAAGGGCCTGGAAAGCGCACATTTTGTAGGCTTTTCAATGGGCGCGATGTATGTTTTGGATTTTATAGTAAAGAATCCGGATCGTGTGGGAAAAACAATTTTGCTTGCCCCGGGCGGCGTCACACCCGAAATGCCGCTCAGCATAAGGATGCTCTCATCCTCAATGCTTGGCGGGCTTGCAAGCAGGCTCTACACAAGGCGCACAGTTGAGCGCTGCCTTGGCGAATGCTTTTTTGACTTAACCAACATAAACGCTGAAATGCTCGATGGTTATTACGCCACAATGGCAGGCACAAACTCGCGCAAGGCAATACAATACTGCATATCCGGCTTTGATGAGGCCGATGTTGAGGCGAACATGCGCAATGTGCAAACCTCCGTGCTTGTGCTCTGGGGGGCGGATGATAAATGGCACCCAACCGAGGGCAGCGAAATTTTTCACATCGCCATAACAGACGCTCAGTTTGGGGTGATACGCAACGCCGGGCACCTGATGCACGAGGAAAAGGCGCAGCGCTTTATCGAATCGGTGCTTGAATACATCCCTGCGCCGGTTATCGAATAGCTTAAAGGCAGGTAGTCAGGGTAATGGTGGAGCAATTTGAGCTTGGCGACATTGTGCAAATGCGCAAACCTCACGCCTGCGGCGAAAATATATGGACTATCATCCGCACAGGCGCGGATATAAAAATCAAATGTAACCAGTGCGGGCGAATCGTAATGATGGACCGGCTGGATTTTTTAAAGCGGGCAAAAAAAATACTATCGAAAGGGCCGGCCCAATGAGCAAAAACATTTCCCGCAGGGAAGCGGCCGGGCTAAAGCGCGCCGCCGAAGAGATACACAGCCACGATGTGGACTATCAGCGTGCGGTGAATTATGAATTTTACGTGCTGCTTGTTCTGGTGATACTTGTGGCTTTTGCCATACGTTCATTTATTGGCGAGCCAATCAGGGTTGATGGGGTTTCGATGTATCCCACGCTCAAAAACGATGAGCGTATGATCGTCGAAAAGTTGACCTATTACGTAAAAGAACCTAAGCGCGGGGATATTATAGTGTGCTATTACCCCGGCTATAAGGAAAGCTGCGTTAAGCGTGTGATTGGCGTGCCGGGCGACACCGTTGCAATTTATGATGGTAAAATCTATATAAACAGCCAGCTGGCGGACGAAAGCGAATATTGGGATGATGTGATATATGGCGGCGTTGAACCCACGCTCGTGCCGGACAAGCATGTGTATGTTATGGGCGATAACCGCAATCACTCCACCGACAGCCGCGATCCTTCCGTTGGTGCAATTCCTTATGAAAAGATACTGGGCCGTGCGGTTTGCATAATGTGGCCGCTCAGTGAAATTCGGCCACTTACATAAAGGCGGCCAAAATGCAATACTCCCGCTACACAGTTGATAAAAAAAATCGCAAGCGCTTGCGCAGGGCCGCGGAGCAGCTGCACGAGGCAAACCGCGATTACAGGCGTGCCACAAATTACGATTTTGCGATTTATATGCTGCTTATGGTGCTCGCCATATTCGCAGTGAGGGTGTTTGTGGGCGAGCCCGCGCGGGTGGATGGAACATCCATGTCGCCCACGCTCATTGAAGGCGAGCGCGTGTTTGTTAATAAGCTGGCGTATTATTTTAAGCCACCCCAGCGCGGAGAGGTCGTTTTGTGCAACTACCCGCAAAAAAAATACAGCCGCGTTAAGCGCATTGTGGCGCTTGAGGGCGATACGATACAAATTGAAAACGGCGCGCTTTATGTAAACGGATTAGTCGTTGATGAAAGCCCATATTGGCAGGGTTACATTGAAGAGCCATATCCGCTTCATGTTGTGCCGGATGGCTGCGTGTTTGTAATGGGGGATAACCGGAACAACAGCTCGGATAGCCGAAGCGATTCGGTCGGGGATATTGAATTGGGGCAAATTGTCGGGCGGGCGGAGCGTGTGATTTCGCCAATCAGCGCATGGCGAAAGCTCTATCAGCCGATAAACGAAAACAATCCCCTTGAGGCTACACCCGCCATACCCACAGCAACTGCGCCGGAGGGAACAATATAATGGAACCAACAACGCAAAGGATACCGCTTCGCTCGGCCTACAAGCAGCGTGAGTACAGGCGGCACGGCATATATGCCTGGCTGTTTATTCTTGCGCAGGCGGCGGTGGTGATTGCGCTGTTGTTTTTTTTCCTCATCACACCGGTGAAGGTGACGGGCGAATCGATGGAGCCTACGCTAAGCCCGGGCGATGTTTTGTTGATTGACAGGCTCTCGCTTTACCTTCGCACGCCGCAGCGTGGCAATATAGTTATATTCCACCACCCTCACACGGGGGAGCCGCTCATTAAGCGCGTGGTTGCGCTTGGTGGGGAAACGATCGAAATAACAGGCGGCAAGGTGTACATCAACGGGCGTTTGCTCGATGAAAGCAGCTATTCGCCTGAAAGCGCGGCGGATTACCCCGCAACGCTTGTGGAGGATGGTTGCGTGTTTGTGCTGGGCGACCAGCGCGAAAAAAGCCTCGACAGCCGCAGCGAAAGCCTTGGCTGTGTGCCGCTTAGCCTGCTGTATGGCCGGGTGCGCCTGAGGGTGGCGCCGATAGATAGGCCCGCGCTTTTTGTGTAGGCTTTAACTCACAAAACAAAGGAAAGTTAACGCATGAAATTTTCAAATAAGAGCCCTATACACAGGCTTGTGCTGGGCGGCCTTAGCACTGCGGTGATTTTGATTTTAACGCTCATTGCGTTCCCCGTTCCCCATGCGGCTGGCGCATATGTTCATTTGGGCGATGCAGGTGTTTACGTTGCGGCATATATTTTGGGCGGCCCCTGGGGTGCGCTTTGCGCAGCAGCGGGCAGCGCGCTTGCCGACTTGATGCTTGGCAGCGCGATATACGCCATACCCACGCTTATCATTAAGGGCGCAATGGCCTTTTTAGCGGGCGTTATGATAAAGCGTGCGCCAACGCGCCGTTTTCTAACGCTTGCGCTTTCGGGGATAATCATGCCGATCGGCTACTTTTTGTTTGAGGCCGCGCTCCTGGGCGCCGCAACGGCGCTAATCGGCGTGCCGGCCAACCTGCTGCAATATGCTGCGGGTGTTGCATTGGGTGTGCCTGCAATAAGGCTGTGTGAAAAGTTTTTCAAAGAATAGGCAAGCTAAATCTGATGGCGTATTTTAGGTGCAACCAAACAGAAATTTATTGAATGAAGGAAAAATAATGCAATTTATAGATCGGGCAATTATCACAATCAAATCAGGTGACGGCGGCAATGGCTGCGCTGCCTTTCACCGCGAAAAATATGTTTCGCGCGGCGGCCCATCCGGAGGGGATGGCGGGCGCGGCGGCGATGTTGTGTTTGAGGCGGATGCGCGCTTAAGCACTCTTTTGGATTTTAAGTATAAGCGCCAATATTCGGCGCAGCGTGGTGAGGATGGCAAGCCTGAGCTTTCCTCCGGCAAAAACGGCACCCATTTGACAATCCGCGTGCCTGTGGGCACAGTTGTGAGGGATCGTGAAACGGGCAATGTTGTTGCCGACCTTAATGAGGATAAAAAGCAGCGCCGCGTGCTTCTTGGCGGGCGCGGCGGCAAGGGCAACGCACGTTTTGCGACCCCAACGCGTCAGGCGCCCCGCTTTGCACAGCCGGGGCAAAAAACAAAACCACGCGAGGTGGAGCTGGAGCTTAAAACGATCGCGGATGTGGGACTGATCGGCCTGCCAAACGTGGGCAAATCGACATTACTTTCGGTGCTTAGCGCGGCCAAACCCAAAATCGCAAACTATCATTTTACAACGCTTACCCCCAACCTTGGGGTGGTGCAATGGCGCGGGCGCAGCTTTGTGCTGGCGGATATTCCGGGCCTTATCGAGGGCGCTGCCGAAGGCGCGGGGCTGGGCCACGCATTTTTGCGGCATATTGAGCGCACACGCATGCTTTTGCATGTTGTGGATGCAAGCGGCTGCGAGGGGCGCGACCCCGTGGAGGATTATCAAACAGTTAATGCGGAGCTTGCCGCATACAGCAAAAAGCTTGCGGAACTTCCGCAATTATTAGCCGCGAACAAAATGGATATTCCAGGTGCGGAGGATAACATCGCGCGCCTTGAGGAAGTGGCGGGGGCGAACGTTTTTCCAGTATCCGCCGCGGCGCACAAGGGGCTTGAGCCTTTGCTTGATGCAACGCTCAAAATGTTGGATACTCTGCCGCCCGTTCTTGTGTTTGATGAGGAGGAATTTGAAGTCAAGCCCATGTATGAGCCGGGCTTTGAGGTGGAAATTATAGAAGAGAACGTTTTTCTTGTTACCGGCGGAGAGACCGAGCGCATACTCGACAGCACCGACCCAAACGACGAAACATCCATGCGGCGCTTCCAGCAGATGCTGCAAAAAAGCGGCATTGTGGATGCGCTTAAGGAGCATGGTGCGGTGGATGGAAGCACAGTTGTGATGGGCGAGTGGGAATTTGAGTTTATTTCATAACAAACATTATTAAGGAGAGCATCCATATGGAGCTGACCAGCAAGCAACGCGCAAAACTGCGCGCGATGGCAAACACGATCGACCCTATTTTTCAGGTCGGAAAATCAGGCATAACAAATGAGCTGACGGATCAGCTTTCGCTCGCGCTTGAAGCGCGCGAGCTTATTAAAATCACAGTGTTGGAAACAGCGCCCTTGTCCGCCCGCGAGGCTGCGGATGCGCTTGCGCGCCCGCTTCGTGCGGAGGTGGTTCAGTGCATTGGCCGCAAGGTTGTGCTCTATCGTGAGAGCCATACGAACAAAAAGATAGAGATTTGATGGCGTGGGGGGCTTTTCTTTTCTTTTAGAAAAAAGAAAAGAAACAAAAGAAAACCATTAGGGGAATATGGAATTATACTATTGGTTACTCAGGATTTTTAAAGACGAATAAGCAAAAGATAACCATATAGAATGTATGCTATTCGCTTTTTGGGTTCTTAGGGTCTTTTTCTGGAAAAAGACCCTAAGGCAATAAATTGACAAAGCCGACACATTGAAGTATCCTACAAAGAATAGCGGAGGAAACGCTGAGTGAACCTGTATGCTGCAATGCGAAGCGAAATTTCCTGCACCGCAAGTAAGCTGCTTAATGTGGCGATAGGCACTGAAACGATCGATATCGCGCCGCGCGGCGCAGGCGCAAGATGCGCAGCGCCCCTTAAGTTTGGCGCGGATGCGGCACAGTGGGCGCAGCTTTTAACAAAAAGCGCGCATGAGTTTTTGCTGCTGGATGAACAACTGATAAGTTCTGTTTCATGCAACGGCGGGCATTTATTGTTTCATTTTGCGGATGTATTCTACAGCGCGGCGGTTGCGCATATTATAAATGCACTGCCGCAGGCAAAGCCGTTTTCAACAGGGGAAGCGGGCGAGCAAATGAGCAGCGTTTTTTACGCACAGCGCAGGATGTGGATGCTTGCGCGTCGCGCCACGGGGAAGCCCTTTTGCCCGGCTGTGCCGGATGTGCAGCTTGCGCTTTTATCCGTGCTTTCTCTTTTGGATGCGCCACACGAGCAAGCGCTTAGGATAAGGGCGGCGGATGCCGCCAATGCGCTTATAACGATGACCTATTCCACGCCGCCCCGACGCCGCCCCGCGCTTTTGCGGGATTGCGCTTATGTAGGGGATGCGGCGGCCAGGATATTTTCCTACTCAATTAAGGAAGGAGCGATTATATGAACATACGATGGTTTGGGCACAGCTGTTTTATGCTGACTGCCGAAAATGGCACGCGGATACTCACCGACCCTTATGATGAAACGGTTGGCTACCCCATGCATAAGCTGGAGGCCGAAATTTTGACGATCAGCCATGATCATTTTGACCATAATTATTTAGGGATGCTCAAAAACGAACCTCGCGTGATTAAGGGCGTAGGGGAGTGGGAGCTTAACGGCTTGCGCATTGTGGGGATAGATAGCCCGCATGATGATGTGGATGGCCAAAAGCGTGGCCGCAACACTATATTTGTGTTTGAAATGGATGGTTTGCGCATTGCGCACCTGGGCGATCTTGGCTGTATCCCATCGGATGATGTTATTGATGCGCTTGGCAACCTTGATGTTTTGTTTGCGCCGATTGGCGGCACATTCACAATCGAGCCTGCCGCCGCCCGCGAAATTGCAAACCGCACAAACGCAAACGTGCTTATCCCCATGCACTATCAAACGCCTGTGCTGAAATTTAAGGATGAGCTTATTGGCGTTGCTGCGCTCATTTCAACCGCAACGGGCTGCAGGATACACCGCCTTAACCAGAGCGAATGCACAATCACCCCTAAGAGCCTCGGCGAGGATCGGCTGCTGGTGTTTGATTATGTGCGGGAATATGAATGCGAAACTGAAGAAGAATAAGCTATTAAATAATTTGCCACTGTAGCTGCCATGTTTTCTGATAAGAAAATATGGCAGCTTTGCTTGTGAAATAGAATTATTGTGAATGATAGATTGGGTAATTTAATGAACATTTTCTTAACCGGCGAAGTGCAGATTGGAAAAAGCACGATAATAAACAAGGTGATTGCTCAACTGCCCGAAGGTTATAATGTGGGCGGCTTTAAAACAATCACAATTGAAAATGGCCAACCTCAGGGCGGGGATGTGCACATCATTCCGGCCATTATAAGGCCTGAGGGCTTTGATAAGAGCAACCGCATAGGCATTCGTTATGGCAAAGCGCGGGGATATGACGCATTTACTGAGGTTTTTGAGCATGAAGGCGTGCGCCTGTTGCTTAACTGCAAGGCCTGTGATTTGATCATTATGGATGAAATCGGGACAATGGAAAAAGACGCACAAAACTACAATCGTTTGCTGATGGAATTGCTTGATGAAGGTAAAAACATACTTGGCGTAATTCAGCCTAAAAAGTCGGAGCTGCTCGATTTTATTCGCGCGCATAAAAAAACAAAGCTTATAACCGTCACGCGGGATAATCGCAACGGACTCGCTGAAGAAATTTCCTCCTGCTTAAATATCATCAAACAATAAAGCGGAGCCACCGCTATTGCGGCAGCCCCTAAAACACCAAATGCAAGAAGAGTCAAATAATAATTGTTAGCCTTAAGGCGGTGTTGCCTTAGTAATTTTCGGCGAGAATTTCGAAGTAGGCCTTGGGGTGTGCGCACACGGGGCAAACATCGGGCGCGTTGGGCCCTTCATGGACATGCCCGCAGTTGCGGCAGATCCACTTTTGCGGCTGTGCACGGTCAAACACCTTTTGGGTTTCAATGTTTTCTAGCAATGCGCGGTAACGTTCCTCATGGCGGCGTTCCACACGAGCCACACCTTCCATTGTTTCCGCGATGCTGTCAAAACCCTCCTCGCGGGCATCCCTTGCCATTTCAGCGTACATGTCGGTCCATTCGTAGTGCTCGCCATCAGCCGCATCCTTTAGGTTTTGTGGCGTTTTGGGCATCCCCCCATGCAGCAGCTTAAACCACAGCTTGGCATGCTCCTTTTCGTTCTCGGCAGTTTCCATAAAGAAAGCGGCGATCTGCTCATAGCCATCCTTTTTCGCCTGCGACGCATAGTAGGTGTATTTTGTGCGCGCTTGTGCTTCCCCCGCAAAGGCAGTCAGTAAATTGGCCTCCGTTTTTGTGCCCTTGAGTTCCTTCATCAAAAACTCCCCTTTCATGGTAAATATGTGTGTATCTAACTACTATTTTAACCTAATATGCCTGTTTGAAAACCCTTTTTTCGTAAATTCACATTCCTGCCGTAATATGCCACTATATTATGTCAGCATCGGCTTTTTATTGACAGGCATCGCGCCTGAGTGTTACGATACAATTAGTAATTTACTAAATGATAAAGCGAGGCAACAATGAAAATTCCTACACAACTTAAGCATAAACCGGTGATTGTTTGCGAGGATTATGAAAATGTGGATGGGCGCGACGCCTACTCATCACAGGCCAAGGGCCTTTCTTTGGGGCTTGCGCAGTGGAACGACCGCGGGCGGGTCGATACCTCCGCAAAGGTGTGGCGGCATACGGGCGGCAAATGGTCGCGCCAGAGCGAGGAGCTCCCGCTGCACCGCGTGCTCGATCTGGCGATCTTGCTTGCGCGGAGCCTAAAATATTTCCGCGAGGAGGCTTACCGCCTGCCCGGGCAATACGATGCACAAAACCCGCAGATAGACCGCATTGGCCTTCAGGGGGATGCTATGACGCTCAACGTCTGCACCGACAATCCGCAGATAGATGGGGATATCGCGCTTTTCACAGCCGCGCTTAATAATGACGCGGAGCTGCTTGGCGAGCGGCTAAGCACGCTATCGCGCCTGCTAAAAGAGATGGGATACTAACCTATGAATAAACAACTACATAACCAAAGGAGACGCGAAAATATGGATACTATGCAGGCAATTATCACAAGGCAAAGCATACGCAGCTTTACTAACCAGCCGGTGGATGAGGAGCAGATTGAGGCAATCGTCCGCGCGGGAATGCACGCGCCCTCCGCCCACCACAAACGCACATGGCGAATGATTAGCGTGACTGAGCGCAAAACACTGGATGCGCTCAGCGAGCTCGGGAAATACTGGAAAATGCTTAAGGAAGCCACACTTTGCATAGCCACATGCGTGTATGCGCCGGGGATAAAGGCGGAGGACATGGAGCTGCAAATTCATAATGGCGCCGCCGCCACACAAAACATGCTGCTTGCGGCCCACGCACTGGGCCTTGGCGCGGTGTGGCTGGGCATTTCGCCCGAACGGCCCGCGTATTTGCCCACAAAGGAATTGCTTAGCATTCCTGAGGAGGCGCGCGTTGTTTCGTTAATCGCCGTGGGTCACCCGCAGGAGCCTATCCCACCGCGCAGGGAGCCGCTTGATCGCCTTGAGCCTGAAAAATGGTTTAAGGAGCGCTGGCAATGATAATCCGCTATCTTGGCAACAGCGGCTTTGCGCTTGAGCGGGATAACGAGCTGCTGGTGATCGACTGCTACAATCCGGCCAGCCACACTATGCTGCAACCCGAAAATCTTAAAAAAATGAGCAGCGTAACGGTGCTTGTCAGCCACCGGCATGGCGATCATTTTTCAAAGCATGTTTTTGATATGCCTAAAGCCCGGTTTGCGGTGGGCTTTGATGTGCCTGCGCCAAAAGAGGCCGTGCTTATGAATCCGGGCGACACTGTTGAGCTAAACGGCATCACCATACGCGCATTTGGCAGCACCGATGAAGGGGTCAGCTTTCACATTCAATGGGGCGGAAATTCGATTTTTCACGCGGGCGACCTTAACGACTGGCATTGGCGTAACGAGGGCAACCAAAGCTACAGCGAGCAGGCGGAGGCGCGCTTTTTAGAGGAGCTTGAGAGGATTAAGGCGCAGGTGAAGCATTTGGATATCGCCTTTTTCCCGGTTGACCCGCGCATGGAGGAGGATTATTATCGTGGCGCTGTGCTTTTTGCAAGGGCGATGCGCCCGAAACGTTTTATCCCCATGCATTTTGGGGCAAGTTTTAACCCCCCGGATATGTTTTTTGAAGAAATGAAAAACTATACGGCTGTGGATACATCGGTGATAAGCTGATATTTTTTATGGGGATTATTAAGGGGGAGCCACAGCTCCCCCTTTATGTTTAATCAGTGGGCAAGGGCGAAAAACCATGAGGATTGTCAAGGGGCCGCAGCCCCTTGACTAAAAACCGGCTTCGGCGACCTGCACGCCGAAACGGATGAAATCCGGAGGATTTCGCACTTTGCAGGGTTTGCCGCCCGGAAATGCCGCAGGCATTTTAGGCAAACCCTGTTCCTCAAAAAAGCGATGTGCTGCGAAGCAGCAGCGCTTTTTTGAAAAGTGTTATACGCCCGAATACGCCGAGAACCCGCCATCCACCGGCACAACAACGCCCGTTACAAAACCGGAGCAGTTGTTGTCGATTAACCACAGCAGCGTGCCCACCAGCTCCTCCGGCTCGCCAAAACGATCCATCGGCGTGTTGCGCAGGATTTTATCCGTGCGCGCTGTCGGCGTACCGTCAGCGTTCCACAAAAGCGCGGCGTTTTGTGCCGTGGAGAAAAAGCCCGGGGCGATTGCGTTAACGCGCACGCCGCATTTGGCAAAATGCACCGCAAGCCACTGGGTAAAGTTGCTGATCGCCGCCTTTGCCGCCGAGTAGGCGGGGATTTTTGTGAGCGGGGTAAACGCATTCATCGAAGAAACGTTGATTATTGTTGCGCCGGGCGCGTCCACCATGTCGATCGCAAAAGCCTGCGTGGGCAAAAGCGTGCCTGTAAAGTTCAGGCCGAACACAAAGTTGAAGCCCGCGGGGTCAAGATCAAAAAAGCTCTTTTTATCCGCATCCTCCAATGTGTCACGGCTGAAAAATTCATCGTCGCAGGTTGCGCGCGGGCTGTTGCCGCCGGCGCCGTTGAGCAGAATATCACATTTGCCGTAGGCCTTGAGCACCTGCTGGTGCGCGGCCTCCACGCTTTCCTTTTCGAGCACGTTGACCTTGATTGCCATGGCCTCGCCGCCGGCGGCCTTAATTTCATCCACCACAAGCTGGGCCTTATCGTCCGCAAGGTCGAGTATTGCGACCTTCGCGCCGCAAGCGGCGATCGCCCTTGCAAACATTGCGCAAAGCACACCGGCGCCGCCTGTTACAACGGCTGTTTTACCGGAAAGATCGGGTTTGAATGGTAGCTGCATTTTAATTTACCCCTTTCTTATACGATGTAGGTCGAGGCGGAGGTGTTGCCGCCCTCGCCCGTCCAGTTGGTGTGGAAAAATTCGCCGCGCGCCTTATCGAGGCGCTCGTATGTGTGCGCGCCAAAATAGTCGCGCTGCGCCTGCAAAAGGTTGGCGGGCAGGAACTCGCAGGTGTAACCATCAAAATAGCTCAGCGCGGAGCAAAATGCGGGCGCGGGGATGCCGGATTTAATTGCGGTCGCCGCAACGTTGCGCCATGAGGGCAAGAGCTGCTCGATTGTGCTTTTGAAATAATCATCCAGCAGCAGGTTTGAAAGATCCGGGTTTTTGTCGAACGCTTCCTTGATTTTGCCAAGGAACACCGAGCGGATTATGCAGCCGCCGCGCCACATGAGCGCGATGCCGCCGTTGTTAAGGTTCCAGCCGTAGGTTTTGGCCGCTGCACGCATAAGCACATAACCCTGCGCGTAGGAGATGATTTTGCTGGCGTAAAGCGCCTTGCGGATATCCTCGATAAAGGCTTTTTTGTCGCCCTCAAAAACGGGCTTTTTCTTGTCAAACACCTTTGATGCAACAACACGTTCATCCTTCATGGCGGAAAGGCAGCGGCTAAACACGGCCTCGCCAATGAGCGTAAGCGGCACGCCTTCGTCAAGCGCGGCGATTGCCGTCCACTTGCCGGTGCCCTTTTGGCCTGCCGTGTCGAGTATTTTATCGACTATGGGCGCGCCATCCTCATCCTTATATGCGAGTATGTCGCGTGTGATTTCAACGAGGTAGCTGTCGAGTTCACCCTCGTTCCACTCCTTAAACACCTCGTGCATTTCGTCTGCGCTCATGCCGAGCACATCGCGCATGAGCTGATAGGCCTCGCAGATGAGCTGCATGTCGCCATACTCAATGCCGTTGTGAACCATTTTAACAAAATGGCCTGCGCCGTTTTCGCCAACCCAATCGCAGCAGGGTGTGCCATCTTCAACCTTGGCGCAAACCGCCTGGAAGATTTCCTTCACATGCGGCCATGCTGCAGGGGAGCCGCCCGGCATCATGGATGGACCCTTGAGCGCGCCCTCTTCACCACCGGACACACCCGTGCCGATGTAAAGCAGGCCCTTGCTCTCAACATAAGCCGTTCTTCTGATCGTATCGGGGAAGTGGCTGTTGCCGCCATCGATTATAATATCACCCGGCTCAAGCACGCCAAGCAGCGCTTCGATAAAATCATCCACAGCCTGGCCGGCCTTAACAAGCATCATCACCTTGCGGGGCTTTTCAAGCAGATCCGCCAACTCCTGCAAAGAATACGCGCCAACGATGTTTTTGCCCTTTGCGCGGCCTTCAACAAAATCCTTAACCTTGCTTGTGGTGCGGTTAAAAACCGCAACGGTGAAGCCCTTGCTTTCCATGTTCATAACAAGGTTTTCGCCCATAACGGCAAGGCCGATCAAACCAACATCCGCTTTTTTGCTCATAATTTTTCTCCTTTGAAAATTTTATTTAACACTGTATAAGCTTCCAATAATTTTAATATGTGAGCACGGGCGGCGTGTACGCCCGCGACTCACTCCTTAGAGCATTTGCTGGCCGCAGCTTTAGCTGCAAGCAAATGTGGTTAACCTCACTAAAATGACGTAGTCATTTTAGTGAAAGTATTAGCGCCTTACCCTCGCATTCCCTGCATAGATGCTCCACACCTGCTCCTCATCGGCGGGAAGGGCGTAATCCTCAAGCATGGTTGCCGCAAGCGCACCTGTTGCCCAGGCAAAGTGCAGCGCATCCTCTGCGGAAAAACCTCTGAGCACGCCATAAAGCAGGCCACTGACAAAACCATCGCCACCGCCAATTCGATCCAAAACGGAAATTTCGCGCGGTTCTTCCACATGCCAGTTTTCCCCATCCAGCACGATCGCACCCCACATGTGCTCGTTGGCGGAGATTACCTGGCGCAGTGTTGTTGCAAACAATGATGCGTTGGGGTAACGCTCCTTCACGCGCATAATCATGCCCTTAAAGCTTTCGATTTTTGAGCCGATATCCTTGCCGCCAGCCTCCGGGCCTTGAATGCGCAGGCAAAGCTGGAAATCCTCTTCATTGCCGATGAGAATATCAGCAATGCTTGCAATTTCGGAGAAAATTTCAAAGAGCTCTTCCTCGCGGCCCTTCCAGAAGGAAGCGCGGTGGTTAAGATCGAAAGAAATGAGCGTGCCGTGCTTTTTAGCGGCGCGCGCAAGCTCCAGGCAGAACTTGCTTGTCTGCTCGCTTAGCGCGCCGATGAGGCCGGATAAATGCAAAATCTGCACGCCTTCATCGCCAAATATGCGCTCAAGGTCAAAATCCTTCACATCGAGCGTGCGGCCAACTTCGCCTGCGCGGTCGTTGTGCACTCTGGGGCCACGCGGGCCAAAGCCGCTATCAGCAATGTTAAACTGGTGGCGGTAACCCCAGGGGCCACCCTGCGCAACCTCGGGGCCTTCGTAATCGATGCCGCGGCTCCTAAGATCGTTTTTGATAAACTGGGCGATGGGGCTGCCCGCAACAAATGTTGTGAGCACCTTCGTTTTGAGGCCAAGCGAGGCGGATACGCACAGCACGTTTGATTCCGCGCTGGTCGCCTGCATAAAATACTGGTTGCTTGTGTGCACAGGCTGCCTGTCGGCGGGCGTAATACGCACGCCCATTGATGTTGGCACCATAAGCGAGTAGCGGCAATTTTCCCTGAGTTTGAGTTGCATTTTGATGGTCCCTCCTAAAAAATTATCCTGTCGATATGCGGTAAAGCGTTTTTGTTTGATTAAGCGCCTTGCCAGAACATAAGCCTGCGAGTATGCTCGCCTCATTAGAATATTAGTATATCAATAGTTTGTTCTTTTCGCAATGTCAAAAACGTAGTTGAAGATAAAAACTTGCTAAAAGTGGCATGTTTTTTATTGCTCAAACTCGCTTTGGTGTGATATATTAGTTATAAGATTAACGAGGGAGGCCAAGCATGGAGGATTTAAAGTATAGCAGGCTTGAAGCGCCGCCGCGCGAGCCCGGGCAAAACAACCGCCAATACGCGCATCATGTGCTATACAGCAACATAATGTCGCTTAATCTTGAGCCGGGCTGCCTTTTGAGCGATGCTGAGCTTTCGTTGATGCTTGGCATAAGCCGCACACCCGTGCGCGAGGCGATCGTGCAGCTGGTGGAGGCGCGCCTTGTTGAGGTTTACCCTCAGCGATCCTCATTTGTGTCCCACATTAACCTTGATTATGTCGAGGAAGGTATTTTCGCGCGCTACTCGATTGAGCCAAACGTTTTGCGCGAGGCGACAAGTTCGGCCTCCTCCGCGGATATTTCACGGCTTAAGGAATGCCTGCTTTTGCAGCGCGCCGCGCTGGAGGATGAGCGCTTTGATGACTATGTTCATCATGATAATCAGTTCCATCGGCTAATCTACCACATGGCGGGAAAACCATGGACATGGGAAATGATAACAAGCCTTTCCACCCACTTAAACCGCGTGCGGCTGCTGCAATTTCGCGCGGGCAGCCAAACGCTGCACGAAGGTTTTGGTGAGCACAACCGTTTGTTTGAAATGATAGTTTCCAGAAATCTTGAAGGGATCGATGATTTTTTGCAGGGCCACATTTCAAGCGGCTACCGTGCTGTGCTGCCGGTGCTGCTGGAAAAATACCCTTCATATTTTGCGCTGAACTAGGGCAACAACGCACAAAGTCAGGGCGCAAGGTAAGCGAAATTTTGCCTTATAAAAAAGCTTGGAAGCCGTAGTTTGCCATTGTGCTTATCACATTGGCGATAGTTTCCGGCGAATCCTTCATATCCGCCTCAATCCACTTTTGAATAACGCCAACGCCGCCGTTTGCTATAAAAGTAAACAGATATTCCAGAATTGGCTTCTGATCGGGAGCAACCGCTTTTTCCCACAGGCTGAATACGCTTTGCTGTGCTGTGAGCAGCACTCTTCTTAAAAAGCCGGTGTCCCCGTTTTTGCCTAGTAATATCTTGCAAAGGTCGCTATCGCGCACAATACATTCAACAATTTCAAGCACAACCTCATATGTACCCATCGGCTTGCCGCTTTTGCTGTGCTGTTCAAGCATGGGCTCAAGCGCGTTTAAAAATTCGGTTTCCACCTGCCGCAGCAAATCCTGCGGAGTGTTAAAGTGCGCGTAAAACGTGCCCCTGTTTACATCCGCCACCCGGCAAAGCTCAGCAACGCTTATCTGCTCAACATTTTTATATTGCATCAGCTCAAGCAGCGCCTGCCTCAGCGTCATTTTTGTGTAGCGCACACGCCTATCCGTTTTTTCCATGTTCATCCACCTCAAAGCTATTCTACCACTTAGTTAGTGCTTTTTCAACATGATGTATGTTATCGTACATGTTATGCGCTTTTTATACGTTTTTCAACATCGCTTTTCAGTTGTGTGTGTTTTTGGCCAAACCGAGCGAAAACTGCTGTTGTGCGGGGCGGGCGGGCGGCTTATGATAAATTGTATACGCCCCAAAAAGGGATATGGCTGAGGTGAACATGGATAATTTCGCTCGCGGCATTCTGCGGCACCGTAAAACGGTAATAATCATTTTTTTGGTACTGATCGTAATCAGCGCCGTTTGCATATTGGGTGTTTCAGTCAACTACAATTTGGTTGACTATTTGCCGGAGGATGCGCAATCAACAATCGCTCTTGATATAATGACGGATGAATTTTCCGGCGCAATGCCTAATGCCCGCGTTATGGTGCGGGATGTCAGCGTCAGCGAGGCTGCGCACATAAAAGAGCAGCTTAAATCCGTTTATGGCGTGAGCGAAGTGCTTTGGCTTGACGATGCGGCGGATATTAAGCAGCCGCTTGAAACGCTCGATCAGGCGATGGTTGAAACCTATTATAAGGATGGCTCGGCGCTCTACTCCGTGGCGGTGGGCGCAGCGGATGAAAAGCGTTCCTTAGAGGAAATTTATGCGCTGCTGGGCGATAAAGGCGCTGTAACGGGCGACATTGTGGATACCGTTACCATGCAAAACGCCGCCTCAAGCGAGGTTATGGGCGCAATGGTGCTGCTTGTGCCTATCATACTCATAATTTTGCTGGCGACCACCGGCTCGTGGTTTGAGCCGATACTGTTTTTTGCGGCGATAGGCACATCCGTTGTGCTCAACATGGGCAGCAACCTTATATTTGGCGAAATCTCTTTCATGACAAATTCGATAAGCCCGATTTTGCAGCTTGCGGTATCGATGGATTACGCAATATTCCTGCTGCATAATTTTGAAAAAAACAGGCAGGAAACGCCGGATGTTGAAGAGGCGATGCGCCTTGCCGTTAAGCGCAGCCTGCCGGTTGTTGCGGCAAGCTCGCTCACAACGCTTTTTGGCTTCCTCGTGCTTGTTGCCATGAAGTTCAAAATCGGCGCGGATCTTGGGCTTGCGCTTAGCAAGGGCATACTTTTAAGCCTTGTGAGCGTAATGGTGTTTTTGCCCGCGCTTACAGTCAGCTGCCACAAGTTGATAGATAAAACAAAGCACCGCTCGCTTTTGCCTTCGTTTAGCAAAGCAAGCAGGCTTGTTGTGCGCGCACGCGTGCCGGTTATGATAATCGTGCTGGCGCTGATTGTGCCGGCCTACCTTGCGCAGGGCGCAAACACATTCACCTATGGCAATGGCGTAATGGAGGCGGGCTCCCGCTCAGGCATGGATCAGGCGGAAATTGAGGAGCGCTTTGGCTCATCCACGGCAATCGTGCTGCTTGTGCCGCGCGGGGATGTTGCGCGCGAAGCGTTGCTTGCAAGCGCTTTGGAGGATGTGCCCCGCATCACTTCGGTGATTAGCTATGCAAGCCTGGTTGGCGCTGAAATTCCGGATGCCTTTTTGAGCACGGATGTTACATCGCAGTTTTATTCTGAAAATTATGCGAGGCTGGTGCTTTATGCCAATACCCCATCCGAGGGTGAGCTTGCGTTTTCGGTGGTGGAGCAGGTGCGCTCACTTGCATCGAATTTTTATGGCGAAGCCGCGCTTTCCTGTGGGCAATCCGCCAACCTTTACGATATGAAGCAGGTTGTCACTGCGGATAACGCGCTCGTTTCGATACTGGCGGTTATCGCCATTGGCCTTGTGATATTGTTTGTTTATAAATCATTGAGCCTGCCAATTATTCTTGTGCTCACAATTGAAACCGCAATATGGATCAACCTTAGCACGCCATACTTTAGCGGCATGGCGCTAAACTACATAGGTTATCTTGTTATAAACACCGTTCAGCTTGGCGCAACTGTGGATTATGCCATTTTATACAGCGACCATTATATCGATAACCGCTCGCGCTTGCCCAAGCTTGATGCTGCAATTAACGCAGCCAAGGAGACTATGGGCTCAATACTCGTAAGCGGCGGCATTCTTTCAATCACGGGTTTTATGCTCAGCTTCTCATCATCCATCGAAATCGTAAGCGGCCTTGGGCAACTGCTTGGCCGCGGCACGATACTTTCGATGCTGATGGTGTTCCTTTTCCTACCGGCATTGCTTACACTATTCGATCGTGTGGTTGAAAAAACCACATGGCATGCTAAATTCCTGCCCGCCAAAGGCGAAGGCAAACAATCCATTGGGAGTGATCAACCATGAAAAACCGGACAAAAAATCAATTAAAAATGGCGCTCGCAGCTCTAACCGTGCTCACGCTTGTGTTTGTTCAGGGCGGCTCGGTGCTTGCCGCAACAACAGGCAACCGCAAAAATGCGGACCCGGGCAAGGAGGAGGTTGTGTATGTCACGCTGGATACGGCGGGTAATGTGGACACGATATATGTCGTGAACCAGTTTGTGCTGGAAAGCGATGGCGGCACAATCACCGATTATGGCAATTATTCCGACATCAAAAACCTTTCCACATTGGATGAGATAGGTTATGAAAACGACACCGTCACGATCCGCACGGATGCAAGCTCGATTTATTATCAGGGTGTGCTTAGCGGCGCGCAGCTTCCGTGGACAATAAAAATATCATATTTTATTGATGGGCAGGAGTATGAAGCAAGCGAGCTTGCGGGCAAAAGCGGCAAGCTCGAAATCAAGCTTGATATAACAGGCAACCCGCAGGCGGATGTTAATTTTTACGATGGCTGCGCATTGCAGGTTTCACTCGCGCTTAACGCGGCGGATTGCAAAAACATCGAGGCCCCCGGCGCAACGATCGCAAACGCGGGCAAAAACAAGCAGATCGCTTACACTGCGCTGCCCGGCAGGGGCTTGCAGGCAAGCATCACAGCCGATGTTAAAAACTTTGAGATGGATGGCATATCAATAAGCGGCGTTAAATTTGTGCTTGATATGGATATCGACACCGCGGAACTTAGCGATAGCTTCAGCGAGCTGACCGATGGCGTAAGCGAGCTTAACGATGGGGCGAGCGAGCTTCAGGATGGCGTAAACGAGCTATATAAGGGCGCAAAAGAGCTTTATGATGGTGTGAGCGAGTTCGCCGATGGTGTATCCGAATTCGATGAAGGCGTAAGTGATCTTCGTGATGGCGTAAAAGAGTTTGCAGATGGCGTGCTTGAGATGAAGGATGGCGGCCACGAGCTGCTTAACGGCTTTGATAAGCTTTATGTCAACTCCTATTCGATGGCGGGCGGCTCCGCACAGATACTCGAAGGGCTGCAGCTTATGGCAAAGCAGCTGGATAATCAGGATACGAGCGATATCGTGCTGCTTGCGCAGGGTTCCGCGCTTGTGCGTTCGGGGCTTGAGGGTATGGCGGGCGGAATATCGCAGTTGGATGCGGGGCTTGACGCATTGCAGGCAAGCACGCTTGCCCAGCAAAATGCGGCTGCCGCCACACAGCTAAGTGCCATGCCCGGCATGGAAGGCATTGTTGCGCTTTTGCAGGGCAACGCACAGGCTTTTGGTGCGATTGACCAGATGCAGGCGGGCTTAAAGAATCCGGATCAGGGGCTTGTGAGCGGATCAGCGGCGCTTGCAGCGCAATATAAACAGATCGACGATGCCATTCAATTTATGGCAACCGACGAAAACGGCCTCATTAACGGCCTTAACAGCCTTGCGGGAGGGCTTGACACATTCGCCCGCCAATACAAAAAATTCGATTCGGGGCTTAAAGAATATATGGAGGGCCTGCGCGAGGCGATCGATGGTTATGGCGAGCTTTATGACGGCATGGGTGATCTTGCCGATGGTGCTTATGAGCTTTATGATGGTGTTGTTGAGCTTAATGACGGCAGCCATGAGCTGAAAGATGGCGCATGGGATCTTGCCGATGGAGTTAAGAAGTTTAAGGAGGGCGTGTTTGAATTAAGCGACGGCACAACCCAATATGCCGACGGAATGCAGACATTCCAGGATGAAACGAGCAACATCGATGAGCGCATTGATGAGGAAATCACAAAGCTGATGGATGATTTTACCGGCAGCAATGTTGTGCTTGGTTCATTTACTTCACCCAAAAACGAGAATGTAACGAGCGTTCAGTTTGTGATGTCCACACCGGCAATCAAAATCGAAAAGCCCGATAGCTCAGGTGAGGATATGGAACAGAACCTTACCGTGTGGGATAGGTTCTTGAACCTGTTCAGATAGTTTTTTAAAATGTGATAGCTATATTTGAAAAGTTGTGCATGTTTTGACGCATATATTGCTACTGAACGATCGTTAACAAAAATAAAACAATTTCGACTTAAAAACGCTGCGGTCACCCGCAGCGTTTTTTGATAACGGTATTTATGCGCATTAAAGCGCCTTAATTTTTGCCAAACATTCCGCGCAGATGTTCTTTCCCTGGAAGTAGGAAAGATCATCGTCGGTGTCACAGAAAAAGCAGGCAGGGTTGTATTTGCGAAGAAGGATGGTATCCTTATCTACAAATATTTCGATTGCGTCCTTTGTTTCAATGCCGAGTGTGCGCCTAAGCTCGATCGGTATTACGATTCGGCCCAGAGTATCCATTTTGCGAACGATGCCGGTGGATTTCATTTTAGTCCCTCCTTAGAAAAGAATGGCATTTCTTTCATTCCACACTGAAAGATTACACGTATACAATTTTAAACATATTAACAAGGAATAGTCAAGCTGACCGATGCAACAATTTTGACTATTTTTATAATTTTTGTGGAAAATTGTCGAGTGTTTTAAAAAATTTTCAGAATGGTAAAAATTGCGACATATTTTGCATGCCCTTTGATGCCCGCGCATAAACTTAAGCACTATTAAAAACGGGGGCGTTTTGCCGACTATGATGAGCTGGATTTGGAGCATACTCTTCTTTGCAGGCACTGTGTGGACAACTTTTTCCTCCGGCGGTGATTTTGCGCTTAACGCCATGATGGCGGGCGCACAAAAAGCTGTCACGCTTTGTATATCGCTTGGCGGAGCATATATGCTGTGGATGGGGCTGCTGGGCATAGCGAAGGAGGCAGGGTTAATCGCCGCGCTTTCAAAAAAACTGCGCAGGCCGTGCGAGTGGCTTTTCCCCGGCGCGGGGGAGGCAACGGGCGCCATTACGCTTAATATTGCGGCGAACATGCTTGGCATGGGTAATGCCGCAACACCTTTTGGGCTTGAGGCCATGCGCTTAATGCAAAAAAACAATAAGGATAAACGCCGCGCGACCGATGCGATGTGTGTTTTCCTTGCGGTTAACGCTTCGGCGCTTGAGCTTATTCCCACCACGATGATTGGGCTTAGGGGCGCTGCCGGTTCAGCGCAGCCATCTGCGATCGTGATCACAACGCTGATCTCATCGGGGCTTGCGACTATTGTGGCGATATTTTTGTGCCGCCTGCTTGCGAGGGAAAGTTGAGCGCGGCGGTTATCCCGCTGCTTGCGGCAGCGGTTGTTGTTTATGCTCTTTATAAAAAAGTAAATGTGTACGATGCTTTTGTTAATGGCGCAAAGGAAAGCCTGCCTCTTATAGCGCGCATTTTGCCCTACATGGCGGCAATGCTGATTGTGATTGAGCTTTTGAATACGGGTGGCATGATGGACATGATCACTAACCTGCTTAGCGGGCCGCTAAGCAGGTTAGGCTTGCCGGCGGAGCTTTTGCCCATGGCGCTGCTGCGCCCTTTTTCAGGAAGTGCCGCGATGGCGTTTGTTTCGGATATATTCGATAAAAACGGCGTCGATTCGGTGCTTGGAATGGCTGCATCAACTATGATGGGCTCATCCGAAACGATATTTTACACGCTCGCATTATATTTTGGATGTGTGGGCATCCAAAAAACCCGCTTTACTTTACCCGTGGCGCTAATAGCAAGCCTTGTTTCTGTTATTGCAAGCATTTGGATTTGCAATTTGATGTTTGGTTAGTTTTTTCTTCCTATATTATATATGATATATTTACGGATTGCGCAGCTTGACTTTATTCACACATACTATAATGCACTTAAGAATGCCGGGTAGGCGCATGCACAAGAATAACTTGTGTGCTTTTGCCTGGTGCGGCGGGCAACTCCATGCCGAATTTGCAAAGGGGCCAAGCTCTATAAATTTTTTATGGGGTAGCTTTGCAAGGAGCCTTTGATGACAAAAAACTTTGATCGTTACATAAATGTGCTTAAGGCGCTTTCGGACGAAACGCGCCTTAATATTGTGCACATGCTTTCATGCAGGCAAATGTGCGCAAACGATCTTTTGGAATGCTTCCACATAACCCAGCCAACGCTATCCTATCACATGAAAATACTATCAAAAGCCGGGGTGGTCAAAAGCACCCGGCAAGCATCGTATACAATTTATAGCGTGGATCAGCAAACGCTCAACCTGATTTTTGAGCTGTTTTGCCTGCTTAAGCAGAAAAAAATTCCCCCGGAGGGAGCCACGATGGAAGAGCTTTGTGAGTTGCTGCAGGATAGGATATAGAAATATATAAATATGCCTATATTGATATTGATTTAACTAAGTGCTGAGCCTATAATAGGTATTGTTAAAACAATCCCAAACATAAACAGTGCTCCGAGCCTTGCTCTCACCCGTTTGAGCGCCTGGCCGATCAGCCCAATCAGGCTGTGAGGGCGCGTGGGGCGACCCGCGTGCCTGCTGTTGCAAAGGAGGCGCTGCAATTCCTTTAATGCGTTACGCTTTTTAAGGGGTTGTGGTGTTTTGTTTTGTTTGGAACAAACAAAATGTTGCAGGAGGTTATATCATGCCCGTTTTGACCATTGACGGACGCAAAACTGAGGTTGCCGAGGGCGCAACGATTCTGGAGGCTTGTGAGCAGATTGGCGTAGAGATCCCAACACTGTGCCACTTAAAGCCGCTCACTGCCGAGGGCGCATGCCGCATGTGCCTTGTGGAAGTTGAAGGCGCGCGTGCGCTGCAAACAGCCTGCTCCACCCCCTGCACAGAGGGTATGGTGGTGCATTCAAAGAGCGAGCCTGTTGTAAACGCAAGGCGTTTTGTGTTGGATCTAATGCTTTCCAACCACAACAAGGATTGTTTTGCATGCGCCAAAAGCGGCGAATGCAAGCTGCAAAACTATTGCTACGAATATGGCGTAGAGGAAGCGACCTTCACGGGAGAACGCGTGCTTGCGCCGATCGACAAATCAAGCCCATTTTTTGACTACGATCCCGAAAAGTGCATTCTCTGCCACAGGTGCGTGCGCACATGCCACGAGCGCCAGGCGAACAACACGCTTTCCACAAACGGGCGTGGCTTTGGCACCAATGTTGGCCTGCCCTTTGGCAAAGATTTTGATAACTATAACTGCGTAAGCTGCGGCAACTGCGTTTCAGCCTGCCCGACCGGCGCGCTGACCCCCAAAGTTAAGGATAGGTTCCGCCTGTGGGAAGTTGAAAAAACGCTCACCACCTGCTCATATTGCGGCGTTGGCTGCCAGATGAACCTTTTAACAAAGGACAATAAGGTCGTTGGTGTGGAGCCTGCTGATGGCCCGACAAACCAAAACCTGCTTTGCGTTAAGGGCAAGTTTGCGTATAACTTCATCAACCACCCGGATAGATTAACCCAGCCGTTAATCCGCAAGGATGGCGAACTGGTTGAGGCCACATGGGATGAGGCGCTCGACCTGGTGGCGGGCAAAATCAAGGCGATTAAGGGCGAAACCGGCGCGGATTCGATCGCAGGCTTTGCCAGCGCCCGTGCGACAAACGAAGAAAACTACGCGTTCATGAAAATGATGCGCGCTGTTATCGGCACAAACAACGTGGATCACTGCGCGCGCCTTTGCCACGCATCCACGGTGGCCGGCCTTGCAACAACGTTGGGCTCCGGCGCCATGACAAACTCGATCCCCGAAACTGTTGAGGCGGATGTGATTTTTGTCACCGGCTCCAACACAACGGAAACCCACCCGGTTATCGGTGCGCAGATTCGCCAGGCGCTGCTGCGCGGCGCGAAGTTGATCGTGGCGGAACCCCGCCGCATCGATCTTGCTGAGCAGGCGGACATTTTCCTGCAAATCAAGCCCGGCACAAACGTGGCGCTTTACAACGGCATGATGAACGTTGTGCTCACAGAAGGCCTGGCCGACATGGAATATGTCAATGCGCGCACAGAAGAATTTGAGGCCCTTAAAGAGGTTATTAAGGATTATACCCCCGAGCATGTCGCGGAAATCTGCGGGATAGACGCCGACGAGCTCCGTGCGGCCGCTCGCCTTTATGCAAAAGCGGATAAGGCCCCCATTTTCTACTCAATGGGCGTCACACAGCACTCAACAGGCACAGCGGGCGTTATGGGCACATCCAACCTCGCGTTGCTTTGCGGCAAAATCGGCAAGCGCGGCTGCGGCGTTAACCCGCTGCGTGGCCAGAACAACGTGCAGGGCGCGTGCGACATGGGCTGCCTGCCCGGCGACTACACCGGCTACCAGAAGGTCGCAAACGAAGCGGCGCGTAAAAAGTTCGAAGCGGCATGGGGTGTGGAGCTCCCGACCGCGGCCGGCCTGACAGTCAACGAGGTTATGGATGCCATCATCGATGATAAGATCCGCTGCCTGTACATAATGGGCGAAAACCCGATGATCTCCGATCCGGACCTCAACCATGTTGAGCATGCCTTGAACAAATGCGAGTTCCTGGTTGTGCAGGATATATTCCTGACAGAAACCGCAATGCTTGCCGACGTTGTGCTGCCCGCCTGCACATTTGCTGAAAAGGACGGCACATTTACCGCAACCGACAGGCGCGTGCAAAGAATTCGTGCAGCCATCCCCATGGTTGGAGATTCCCGCGCGGATTGGGACATCCTCAAGGATGTTATGGCAAGGCTTGGCTACGAAAACAGCTTTAACTCCCCAGAGGAGATTATGGCGGAAATCGCGGCGATCACCCCGCAATACGGTGGGATCAACTTTACACGCCTTGAAACCGAAAGCCTTTGCTGGCCCTGCCCGGATGCAACGCACCCCGGCACGCCAACATTGCACACAAAAGCTTTCTCACGTGGCGAGCGTGCGCTGTTTGTGCCGCACCACTATAAGCCCTCTGCGGAGCTTCCCGATGCGGATTATCCCTTCATTTTGACAACCGGGCGTGTGCTCCACCAATATCACACACGCACGATGACCGGCAAGAGCGAAGGAGTGAACAAGCTCGGTGGCGTTTCGATAATCGAAATCAACCCTGCGGATGCAACAAAGCTTGGCATTAACGATGGTGATATCATAAATGTCGCCTCACGCCGTGGCGAAGTGCAAACAAAAGCGGTTGTAACCGATAAGCTTAAGGCCGGTGTTGTGTTTATGCCCTTCCACTATGCGGATGGCCCTGCAAACAAGCTGACCAACGCCGCGCTTGACCCAATCGCCAAAATCCCCGAGTTTAAGGTATGCGCCGTTTCTATTAAAAAATAAAACGAAATGGCAGGCCGGAGGCTTTGATGAAACAATTTGGCACAGTTGCAATCCTTGCGGGAGGCGCGTCCTCCCGCATGGGATTTGATAAGCAGCTACTAAAAATACACCATCAGCGGCTGATTGCCGCATTGCAGCCCTCGCTAAGGGAAGTTTTTGATGATGTGCTGGTTGTCACAAACCGCCCTGAGCTTTATGATGGGCTTGGCGTGCGTGCTGTTTGTGACATATTGCCGGGAAAAGGCCCGCTATCGGGCTTACACGCCGCGCTGCACCACACAAAAAGTGAGTATGTTTATGCGCTTGCGTGTGATATGCCGCGCTTTTCAGGCGATTATGCCCGCTTTTTGCAAAGCCAGATTGCCAATCAGGATGCCTGCGTAACCCAAACTGGCGAATGGATCGAACCATTCCACGCCTATTATGGAAAAAACGCGCTGCCAACGCTCGAAAACGATCTGCTTGCGGACAAAACTTCAGTCTACTATTTGCTCAAAAAGCTAAACACGCTTTATGTTCCGGAGGCGAGCGCAAGAGCATTTACTCCAGATTGGTCCCTCTTTTGCAACCTGAACACAAAAGAGGATTACCAGCGCTTTCTTAGCCAGTGCTGATACAAGACCAAAGGCGCATCTCATGCTATCTACAGTGCAGGAGGGTTAAGTGCTCCCTTTAACGGATCAAGTTGAAATCGTAAGGTACAAAAACGGCCTTATGCAAACCGAAATGGATACGGTGATTAACGAGCACAGGCTTTCGCTGGAGCTAAATGGTGAGCATTACACAAGGCTTATCTGCTCGCCTGCCAATTTAAAGGAGCTTGCCGTTGGTCATTTGTTCGCTGAAGGCATCATCAAATCAATGAGCGAAATCGCGGCTGTGGAGCAAACGGATGATGATTTGATTAAAATCGAGCTTCACAAAAAGCACAGCGTAAAAACCCCGGAAAGGACAATCACAACAGGCCTTGGTGGGCCGCCAAGCCTTTCATATCACATGCTTGATGGGCAGATTTGTTTGCCGGTTGGCGAGAAATTCGATATTAAAAAGATTGCCATGCTGGCATCCGAATTTCAATCCCAAAGCCGCATATTTCAGGAAACCGGCGGCGTGCACGCATGTGCGCTTTATCCTATAAATGGCGAAAGCTTTTTTATGGAGGATATCGGCCGCCACAACGCATTTGACAAGGTTGTTGGTGCAGCGCTTATAAAAAACGCCGAGTTATCCGGCAGCGTTCTGTTTACAACAGGGCGCATACCAAGCGATATGGTGATTAAGGCCGTGCATGTAGGGCTGCCGCTGGTGGTTTCGCGTTCAGCGCCGACAAAAAGCGCCGTTGAGATGGCGCGCGATTTTAACATTACGCTTTGTGGTTTTGCGCGCGAAGGGCGCATGAACATTTATTCAGTGCCGGAACGGCTGGTGACATTATAATCCGTTATCATAACTATTTTTAAGGAGAGAATTATGAACACACCTAATGAAATTGCAGCAAATTATGTAGGCATTGGGAAAAAGAAGGCTGGCTCAAAGGCAAGCTCGCTTATCCTGCTGGGCATTCTCGCGGGCATGTTTATCGCGTTTGCAGCGGTTGGCGCAAACACCGCCTCAAGCGTGATTGAAAACCCCGGGGTATCAAAGCTCGTGGGCGCGCTGTTGTTCCCGGCGGGCCTTGCAATGGTGCTTCTTGCGGGCAGCGAGCTGTTTACGGGCAACAACCTTATCATCATCACAGTGCTCGAAAAGGAAATTCCGTTTACAAAAATGCTCCGCAACTGGGGTCTTGTTTACATCGGCAACTTTATTGGCGCGGTTTTGATTGCATGGCTCGTTAACGGCAGCCATCAGCTAAGCCTTTTCTCAAACGCGCTTGCCGGCACCACGATCAACACGGCAACCGCAAAAGCATCGCTCACATTTGGTGATGCGTTCCTGCGCGGCGTAATGTGTAACTTCCTTGTGTGCATCGCTGTTTGGATGAGCTTTGCTTCCAAGGATGTTGCAGGCAAGGTGCTTGGCATGTATTTCCCCGTTATGCTGTTTGTGCTTTGCGGTTTTGAGCATAGCGTTGCCAACATGTATTATGTGCCCGCAGGTTTGTTTGCGCTTGCAAACCCCAACTATGCGGCGGCCGCAACAGCCAACACCTCTTTGCTGACATGGGGCAACTTCTTCATTAACAACCTGCTGCCTGTAACGCTTGGCAACATCGTAGGTGGAGCGGGGCTTGTTGGCGGGATATACTGGTTTGTTTATCTGAGAAAGTCAAAATAATAATGTGATTATATAAAAAAAGCGGCTATGCCGCTTTTTTTAGTTTGCCCCAAAGTACGTCAAAGCCGCCGCACTTTTTAGACTATTTTCTATTCACTTGCTGTTAAAGCATCGTTAAAAGCAGAAATTTGATATGTTTCTGGGGCATCGAGCGAGCCTGTGTTGCTGCTGCCCGTAATCAGGCTGTGGCTTTTGTCCGCAACGCCGCCTGCGCTGTTTGTGGCGGAAATATTGCCGCGGTTAATGCAATCGAGCAGCTCCCCTTCGTTCCAGCTTGTGATGCCGCCTGCGCTGTAGTCGCTCATTATGCTTCCGTTATTAACACAATCCTGTATTTTTCCGTTAATCAGGTTAAGGCCCGCAATGCCGCCGCCCTTTGCATACTCCCCCTTGGCAAAAACGCGCCCATCGTACCAGCAGCCCTCCAGCATGCCCGCGTTGTTGCCAACCACGCCGCCAACAACGGCATATTTACCCCCGGAGGATACAAAACCAAAAGCGTCACAGTTGATAATGCCCCCGGCATTGTGGCCCGCAACCGCACCGCAAACGCTGTTTTTTTGATTGTCGATATCTGAATAGTGACACTCGACCTCAAGGTCGTAAACCAAACCGCGCTCGCCAACCGCACCAAAAAGGCCCGTGCAGCGGGTGTCGGGCAAAATCAGCGGGATTGTGATGCGCTTGCCGTTGCCATTAAAATTGCCTTGAAAGCCCTTGCTTGTGTCCCAAACATAGTCGGCATAGCTTGCGCTGCATATTGGCTCAAACGCCTCCGTGTCGGAGCAATGAATATCATTGTTGAGTATATACCAGGCGCTTGGATAGTGACGCACATTGTTAAGCTGCGCCTGCGTTTTGATTATGTAAGGGTCGGCCTGCGTGCCGCTGCCACCTGCAAATGTGCCGGCGGGCGGCGATGCCTGTGGCGTTGGGGCCAATGGCGTAAGCTCAGCCGCTGCGGGCGGGTTTTCGCCCTGCATGGGTGTGGGTAAAACGATGGTGGTGTCCTCAAATGGAGGCACGCTTTCCATGCCTCCGCCTAAAATGTTAACGGATATGGCCGCTAAACCCAGCGCCAGGGCAAGGCAGCAGGCAAAAAGCACTTTTGCCGTGCTTTTTATCTTCATTTTGGGCATGGCGCTTTTGGGCATTGACCTTGCGATTTTTGTGCCCTCAGGTTTTGGCCCTGCCAGCCTGCGTGATGGCAAAAAATCCTTGCCGCACTTTGGGCAGGAGCCACCGTGGTCTTCCAAAACATATCCGCAAAACAAACATGTGCTCATGACAACATTTTAACCTTCCTATAGTTAAGCGCAAGCGCTTCACCGTTTTTGTGCATTGTTTGTGCATATTTTGTGCATAACTGCGACTTTGCGCTAAAAATCTTTACTTAGCCTAAACAATAACCATGCGCATGCCACAAGGTCCGCGCAGCCGCCCGGGCTTATGTTGCGCGATATAAAATCTTGATCCATAAGCGCAAGCGCCTTGCGCCATTTTTCCGAGCCTATGATGTAACGATTGTCGAGAAATTTTTGCGCCTCGTTTTGCGCATGTAAGCCCGCCTCCATGTTAAGCCGGGTAATCACATTTGTGTCGAGCATGTGGGCAATCAGGCACAAAAGCGAGTGCGCCAGCGCGTCGTTATCGTTAGCGCCCAGCAAAAGCGCGTTGTGGTAATTTGGCAGCGCCACGTTAATAACAGCGGGAAAACCCGCCTCGGCCTCGCCGCGCGCACCCAGTTGGCCATACATTACAAAAGCTTGCTCACCCTTAGTGTTGGCTTTTTGCATGCTCTTAAGCTCGCGCGAGCATATCCCGCGGACATAAAGCGCAGCAGCCGTGGCAACCCTGGCGGGGTCAAGCGGCATGCCGCAAGCCATTAGCCTGCCCGCAGATGCCGCCAGCAGCCCAAGGCTAAAAATTGCGCCCTTATGCGTGTTTACCCCGCCGGTTGCATCAAGCATTGTGCGCTCGGCCTCAATGCCAATGGGGCGAAGCGCCAAAAGCGCCTGCTCCGGCGGAAGGTTGGCACCATCAAAACCGCATTCCACAACCGACACAAAATATGTTTGCAGCGAATTTGCGCTTTTGTGAAAAAGCGCCAGGTTCATATCCGCATGCGCGCCATTGTTGTTCCTATCCACAAGGCCCGGCTTTGGCGTGGCGTTTACCTCGGCGATCAGCGCCTCAAAACAAAGCCCGGCTATTCTGTTAAGCTCATTTTTAATCATTTTTTTGCGCCTCAAGGTAGGCAAATGTTGTTGCGGGCAAAAGCGGGCGCGTTTGAGCCAATTTTCCCTCATCCACAAGTGTGCGCACGCGCGATGCCGAAACCGGCCCGCCATCAAGCTCAAGCCGCGGAATTTCATTCACCTCGATGCCGACTTTAGGCAAAATTTCTTTAAGCGTTTCATTATATAGGCTGGTGAGCGGATCAAGCGGCTCGCTGCCCACAAATCGTTTTGTGATGTTAAGCTTAGGTGCGATGCGTTTTGCAAAAAGCGCCGCATCCAATTGCGCGTAGGTTTGTGCGGCACCTGATGGGTCCTTCAAAAAATAGCTCGGGAATGTATCCCGCGAAATCATGTATGGCCCGCCGCCGTAAACAAATGCGTTTTGAATATCATTAACACCCTCGCGAACAAGCCGAAGCCGGGTTTCAAAAGAATAGGCGCTCTTATTTTCCTCAAGCACAAAAATCAGCAATGTGGCGCATTGACTTGCCGCCTCGCTTACGAGGTAGCGGTGCCCCAGCGTAAACGGGTTTGCGTTCATCACAATTGCGCCCACAGGGGCGGTTGCGGGCGGTTTTATGCCGCGAAGGTAGGTTTGCAAACCGCTTGCGCGGCTTGTAAAAAGCGCTGCCATTTCCACACGGGCAAGCTCAACAAAACCAAGCGAGCGAAAAAGCTTTGCGTTTTTCGGCTTTGAAAAAATAAATATTTCTTCTTTTCCTTCTTTTCTTAGCGTTGAATAAAGGTGGCTTATGAGCTTGCTCATCAAGCCCTCGCCCTGCAAATGCGGCAGCACGGCAAGGCACTTTATTGTTGCGTTTTCATAACCGCCGCAGGCAATGAGCCGCTCGCCCTCATAAATGCCGCAGCAATATTCAAGCCCGGGCTCAAGGCGAATGCCCGCCGCATGGACTAGCACATTAAGCTCCTTTTTATCATATTCTAAATACAGCTGGCGCATCTCCATTCAGATTTCCTCCAATATCGACAATATGGCGGCTTGCACATCGGCCAGCGTGTGCAGCCGCCTGCTCACGCAATCGGCGGCGGGGCCGCCGCACACGATGCAGCGCCGCGGCTCAAGCCCAAGCTCAATGCGGCTGATCGCATGGCCAGCGGCATCCGTAACATCCAAATCGAAAAGGCGGCCGAGCTTATGTGCCTGCTCGATCTTACAACAATCTCTTTTAATGGTAGCTGCGGGCGCATTTACCACCCAAAACCCCTCCGGCCCTGTTATAAGCATGTGTGCCTGCTCAAATAGCACGGCATAGCCGCCCATAGCAAGCGTTTCTTCCAGTGTTTGTTGGGCTTTTTGAAATATTTCCTCACTTGCTAAATTTTGTTTTATAGCGCCGGGCATGTTAACCTGCACACAAATTACACATGCGTTATAATGCTTTGCAAGCGCTTTGCGCCTGGAGGCGCGAAGCTCCCTGGCGCTCAAAAGCTCCTGTAAATGGGCGATTTTTCCCTCAAATGGTGCTATAATTATCATATACATAGTGTAGTGGAAAGGGCAAAATTAAACAACAAAAAATATGATCTTAAAAAAAATCAAATTTTCTTAGTTTAAAATGTTTCAACCCGATATTGCAGTTTATAAATAGACCATGAGAGCTTCAAAGCAAACTGCACCCGGCGGGGGAGAGCCCCAAAGGATGTAAAAAACAAAAAATTTTAAATTAATTAAGGAGATGCTACAATGAACAACATGCTCAAGAAACTCAAGAACAAAAAAGGTTTTACCCTGGTTGAGGTCATCGTCGTAATCGTTATCATCGCGATCCTGACCGCAGTGCTCCTCCCCTCTTTGACCGGCTACATCAAGGAAGCCAACGACACCGCCGCCATGGCCGAAGCGCGCACAGCCTACGCCGGCCTGCAAACAGTGGCCAGCCTGCACTTTGCAAACCCCACCAAGGATTATCTAAGCGCTTCAGATGGCGCTGTAACACTCAAAGCTGATGGCTACACAAAGCTGAATGCGCTGGTTTCCAACGGTAATGACTTCTATGCTAGCACTTGGGCATCCGGCAAGGGCACGATCGAAAGTATCGAGCTGGAAAACAGCAAGGTTGTTGAGTTCGTATACGCTTCTTCTTCCGGTTTGATCGTTACACTCAAAGACGGTGCCTTCGAAGTAACAGGAACAAAGGGCCCGTAATCTAACAAAACATAACTAACACTGCCGCCCCCGCGAAAAACGCGGGGGCGGCTTTTTTCAAGAAATTGCCCGGCGAAATTGAAAAAACTCTTTTTACGGGATTTCCTGTTTCAAGGGCAACTGAGCGGTTATGTATAAAAAGTGATATAATTAGTTAAATTGTAAAAATCGGCACAAACTAACGCTAAGGAGAGCCAGATGTTATACATTGCCTACGCCATATTGTATTTATTGATTTTTTCCTTCGGCTGTGTAATTTTCAGCTTCCTTAACGTGGTGGCGTATCGCTTGCCCCGGGGCCTGTCGCCGTTTAAGGGCCGCTCAAATTGCACAAGCTGCTCCCACCAGCTCCATGCTGTTGATTTGATTCCGATTTTAAGCTATCTTTCGCTCAAGGGCCGCTGCCGCTATTGCGGGGCGCGCTTTTCGCCGCGCTATGTGCTGACCGAAGCTGCGGGCGGCGTGATCGCCGCGTTATTGTTCGCAAGGTTTGGCCTGCCGCTGTTTTTGTTCTACTTTGCGGTGGCGGGCGTGCTGGCTGTTGTGGCGCTTGCGGATTTTGATGTGCAGGAAATTCCGGATTCTACTCATATTGCGCTTGCGGTGCTCGGCATAGTTTCCATTTGGGTTGGGCCGGAGGTTAAGCTGCTGTCGCGAATAATCGGCGTGTTTTGCGTGAGCGTGCCGTTTTTAATTCTTGCGATGACGCTTGGCGCCTTTGGCGGGGGCGACATTAAGCTCATGGCGGCGGCGGGCTTTTTGCTGGGCTGGCAAAATACGCTGCTTGCGGCGCTAATTGGCATTGTTTTGGGCGGGCTTGTGGCAGTGATTATGCTCGCTGCAAAAAAGGCCGGGCGCAAAACACAAATTGCATTTGGCCCATACCTTTGCGTAGGCATATTCACTGCGCTGCTGTTTGGATCGGAAATTATTGGTTGGTATATTTCCTTTTTTTGAGCGGCAAAAAACAAGTAAGCCTATTATATTGCACAAATGTACGCACAGGCTTGAAATAAGGCCGGAAAACTGATAAATTAAACTAGGGAAATAGCGCAAGCAAATGTTCCCGGGAGGTAACAATGCCCTTATACAAATACACTGCCGCAACCATGCGCGGGCGCAAGGTGCGTGGCAAGGAGAGCGCGGCGGATGAAGCAACGCTCGCGCAAAGGCTTAAAGCGCGCGAGCTTGTGCTGCTCGATCACGAAGAGGTTGAGGATGAGCAGCGCACAAGAACAAAGCTCAAGCTGCCCGAGGTGGCCGATTTTTCGCGCCAGCTTTCAGCTCTGCTGTCTGCGGGTGTGCCGCTTATCCGTGCGATCATCATAATGTCCCAAAGGGACGCTAAGCCCCATGTGCTCAGGGTTTATAACGAACTTTTGCGCACACTCCAGCAGGGCTCGTCCTTGTCGGAGGCAATGGTTGCGCAGGGCGCTGCTTTTCCAGAGCTGATGATCAACATGTTCCGCGCGGCAGAAAGCAGCGGCAGCCTTGATACAACCTCCATGCGTATGGCAATTCACTATGAAAAAGAGCATAAGCAGCAGCGGCAGATCAAGAGCGCATCGCTATACCCCAAAATTCTGGGCGGCCTCGTGCTTATTGTTATAATTGTGCTGTTTGCGTTTGTGCTGCCCCAATTTTTTACCGTGTTTGAGGGAATGGAGCTCCCGTGGATCACGCAGGCGCTTATAAATCTTTCGGATTTAATAATCAACCGCTGGTATGTGATTCTTGTGGTGGTGCTGCTCGCAATACTCACCATTCAGCTTGCGCTGGCCCAAAAGCCCGTGCGACTTTGGTTTGATAAAATGAAGCTTAAAATGCCGGTGATCGGCAAGCTGTTAAAAATCATTTACACATCGCGCTTTGCAAGAACGCTAAGCTCGCTTTATGCAAGCGGCATACCGATGATACAATCGCTGCACATTTCAAAGGGGACCGTGGGCAACGCCTACATTTCATCCCAGTTTGAGGATGCGATCGTTGCGCTTTCAAACGGGCGCAGCCTTTCGCAGGCGATTGGTGAAATCGATGGTTTTGACACAAAGCTCGTTTCCACAATCGTAATCGGTGAGGAGAGCGGCAAGCTTGAAACAATGCTTAACTCCACATCCGACTCGTTCGATTATGAGTCGGCCGCCGCTTCTCAGCGGCTGGTGACAATGCTTGAGCCTGTGCTCATAGTCGTAATGGCGTTAATTGTGGGTTGTGTGCTTGTTGCGGTTATGCTGCCGCTTATGAACATGACATCCATGATCCGATAAATAAACCGCGCAATACCTTATAAGGCGGCGTACTATTTCATGACGATGCTAAAATGAAGCATTTTGGCAAAAGGAGGCTCTATGGCGATTTCCGTTCATTGTTCGGCAACGCACATCCACATAGTGGAGGGAAGCGTTTCCGGCAAAAAGCTAACAATCAACAGCTACGTAAGCGCACCTGTGCCGGAAGGGGCAATCATCAACGGCATGATAATCGATGAGGAAAACTTCCTTCAGGCGCTCAAGCATATGGTGGCAAATAAAGTGTTGCCCGCAAAAAAGACAGTCTCTCTGGTGGTGGACAGCAGCAATATTATGATGCGCACACTTGCAGTTCCGCTGCTTTCCAACAAAGAGGTGCTAAAGCATGTTCAGCGCGAGCTTTCAATCTATCTGGATGATGCCGTGGAGCATGTTTACGATTTTGCGGTGCTGCAGCCTAAGCTAAACGATGGCGGCGGCAGCATTCTGGCCGTTGCCGCAGGCAAGCCGCTTTTGGAAAGTTACGTGCGTGTTTTTAAGGCGGCAGGGTTAAATGTGAGCAACATTCGCCTTGGGGCAAGCTGCCAGATAAAGCTTGCACAGTTTTTGCCGGCTTTTAAGGACCAAACATTTATACTAACGCAGGTGGATGGAAACAGCCTTGTGCTCACACTTTATGATAAGGGCAATTACATGCTTGCCAACCGTTACAGGCTGCTGAACACATTTGGAAGCATAGGCTGGTATGATGAGTTTGACGATCATATCTCATCCATGATCCAGTTTAACAAGGGCCAAAAGAGCAACAACGATGTGAGCGTCGTGTATGCGGATGGTTTGACAAATGCAGGTGTGGCGCGTATACGCGACACGCTCGCAGGCTTTAAAATCGCAGTCGCGCCCTTCCCGTTTGATAAAGCGATTGCGCTGCCTTCGGATGCGGCGAATGAATTCCAACTGGGGAAATACCAGTATTGCGTCGGCAATCTTCTGATGAAAAAGTGAGGGGAAACAATGGCCAATAAGCTTGAATACAAAGATATCGATTTTTTGCCCCTTCTTTATAAGAAGGAGCCAACAAAAAAGCAGCGCGGCAAACGCACGCTGCTGATTGCAGGCGTATGCGTGCTGCTTGTTATGGGCGCCGCAGTTGCGTTTTACTTCAAAACAATTTCCGACATTAACGCGGAGATGGCGCAGGTGGATGCGCAGATTTCAAGCGTGAAGCCATCGCATGATCAGGCGCTTGCCAACCTTGAGATTATGGAACCCACCTCGGCTATGGCAAACAGCATAATCAACCTGAACAAAGCGATGGAGGGCGTAGCTGTCGTCACCACGGATGACTATGAAAAGATCATTAGCCTTTGCGGGGCCAACCTGAGCTTTTCAAACCTGAATTTCTCGCTTAACGATCAGGTTTTGGTAATCCAGCTCGAGGGGAAAAACGCAACCGATGTATCCACGTTTGTAACATTGCTTAATAGCACGGGTATATTTAACGATGTGATTTATTCGGGATACACGCAGGCCTCCAGCGATAATTATCGTTTTGAAGTTAACTGCATGCTTAAAGCTCCGCTGGTTGAAACTGAGGCTGAAGAGGAAATCGTTGAAACGGAGGTGCCCGGCGTTGAATAGTCTTACAAAACGCGAAAAAGTATTGTTAGTAATATTGGGCGTTGTTGCGTTTGTTGTGGTAGCATACTTCCTGCTGCTGACACCCGCGCTTCGAAATATTGCCGATCAGCGGGCGCTGCTCGATGATAAGCACACGGAGCTTAACAACATGAACCTTACCATTAGCCGCGCAAAAAGCTTCGAAGAAGTGCACGAGCGCAACCTCGATATAATTTCGACAGCGCAGCGCGAGCTTCTGCCCGTTATGCGCTCTGAAGAGCTTGAGCGTAAAATGACGGATATGTTAATAAACTGCCAGCTATACCCAACATCCGTCTCGGTTGACATTTCGCCGATAAGGCGTAAGGACGATGGCGCCATACAGGATTATGATAAGTTGCCATCCCGGCAAAAAAACAGCCAAACGAGCGATATGTTCAGGTTTTACACCGTGAGCCTCAACTGCTATGGGGACTGGAACGCGTTTGCTACGCTGATAAACACCGTGCACGGCACGCCCGGGGTTGCGATTGTTGATTATAACTATTCGCAGAACTTAAGCTTTGCTAACCTCACAAGCATGATTGCGCCTGAGCTGCTGGAAAATGAAGAAGGCGAGCTTGACACAACGCTGCTTAGCGACACCACCGCACGTTACGCCACCATAGATATGACACTGGAGGTATATGTGTTTGACGAGAGCTCTTTCCATAAGGGGATTTAAGCCTTTACCCCGCCCATGCAGGTTTAGGGCGGGCGCGGATGATTGAACGCGCCGCCGCCGGTTTATATATTAGTTGTGCGAAAATGCTTTTGCATAACTGATTTGTCCGGCGGCGCTTTGCGCACCGCATATGCGATTGGGGGGCAAAACCCCTGTTTTAACTGGACTCGAGGTAGTTTTAATGAAAAAGATGCGTTTAATTCTTTCATCCAGGCGTGGCTCTGCGCTTTTGTGGGCATTGGTGTTTGCAATTGTGCTTGGGGCCTTGCTTGCTTCAGGCTTGTATCTTGGCACATCCATGAACACCCGCGGCATTACAAGGGCCGAGGAGCATCAGGCCTACTACACCGCGCAATCCATACTAACCGCAACTGCGGAATTTATGCGCGGCGCAACCCTTACATCAACAAACGATGAAATCGCAGTGCCGGAGGATAGGGACTCCAACTCCTATTTGCTGTATCTTCTAAAAACGAGGAGCAGCGGGCTTAGTAAGGATATTTTGGATTTGCCTGAGGATATGGGCACGGCCACTTTAAAAATGGAGCTCGATGATGATGAGCACCTGGTTATCACGGTGGATGCTGTTTATAAAGAGCATACCTCAAGCTTGCAGGCGGTCATACCCTATGGCTCTGAAACCACGGAGACTGAGGAGCAGGTCGTTCTGCCGGATTGGCAGGATCCTCCAACGCCACCCTCTGTCATAAGTGATGGTGACGCAAAGGACACCAGCGGCACGGATATTGCAGGTTACATGAACTATAAGCTTCCGCCCTCAAAAAATCCGACATTGACCAACTATGCCTTCGACAACGCAATAAGCTGGGCGGCTAACAATGTTGCCGGCGGCTACAAAAGAATGAAGATCACATTCAGGGGCGGCCTTGAAAATCAGGATGTGTACCTGACAATACAAAATGCTTCGGGGAACTACCGTAATAAGATTAACATTCACAGAATTGATCCGGATTATAAGCATATGTATATTACATTTAAGGGCCTTTCCGGTTATCCGTGCGATCTTTACAGCCCGGCGTTTGGCAACAATAGCCCAACATTTACACGAATATCCTTTATGTGCCCGGCAGGGCAGCTTAAGGCATTTACATCCGATGGTGACGTGACATTTAACAGTAGCGATATTATAACTGCCGTGCCCACCACAATCACCAGCTCAAAACTGAATAATACAAACATTTTTGTGCAGGGAAACACAACAACACTAAAGACCGTATCTTTTTCAGGCCCGGCATCACAGATTATGGTTTATCCGGGCGCACACCTTATTATAGATGGCGGCACTGTCAACGCGAGAAATATTTATGTTACGCAGGGCGGCAAGCTGACTATTCAGGGCGGCGCAAATGTAACAGCAAACATTCATGCGGAGGATAACGGCTCAGCCGGCGGCAATGTCATTTTCAACCGCAACAGCGGCACGCTGCGCTTTACCGGCAATGTAATACTCAAGGGGCCAAGGTGTAACTTTAGTGTATCGGGCAGCGGCTCTTATCTGTTCCAATCCCCTGATAAGGTCGGGCCATTCCACAGGCTTTATGAGGATGCCGTTGCAAGCGATGGATACACACATGTTTGCCTGGAACAGGATCCCCCCTGTTATGGTTCAGCCATAATTGGCGCTGAGAAGATACAGGTTGAAACATGGGGCGGCACGCCCATATATTTGGATGGTGAAAAAAATGCTGCGTAAAACTATTAAAAACAAAAAAGGGCTTACCTTGGTCGAGGTCGCGGTATCGATTGCGCTTATCGCAATCGTCTCCATCACGATGGTGCTTGGCTTTGGCGCGCTTGGCGGCCTTGTCAGGCAGAGCGTTACAGTAAGGGACGAAGTGGCGCAGCTTTCTGCTGAGGTCGCAACACCCAGCACTGCCGCGTCACAGGTATTATCCAGCTACAGCATCAGGATAGAAGGCGTAACAATTTCCGGCAACCTTGTGGAATACACTCTGCCCGAAGCGGATGTTGGGCTGAATTTTGTCGTATTTGAAACGGAGTAACCTATGGTTAAGCGGCTTCAAAAATTAATAAAATCCAAAAAGGGCATGACGCTGATCGAGCTTGTGATTGCCATGTCATTATTGGTTGTGCTGTTGGCAGTAACAATCATAATGATGATTTCAACATTTGGCTCCTATGCAGGCAACGCGGAATACATGCAGGCCCGGCAGATTGGCGACGCCGCACTCGATTACATAAGCGAAGTTATCCCATTCGCATCAGGCGTAAGCGTTGATAGCACACTCCCCGCGGCAACCGCGGGCGCAACAATTTATTTTTTGAGTGTTGACGGAGTGAACCCTTCCGCAAGCGGATATTTATATTGCAGAACAGTAGAGCAGACATACCCTGTGTTTGGGCTAACGGAGTTTTATGCAGGCACAAAGATTTCATTTGCGCTTAACGGCGATATTACCGCACCCACGCTTACGGTGAATGTAACGCGGGATAATGAAGGTGAGTATGTAAACTCCCGCACAACCAAGCTCTTAAACGCGAGCGGGTATACAGGTTCGATCGCGCCTGAGGCCCCGTTTGTGTTGACGCTTACAACAGCCGTTGTGCCTGAACCAGATATAACGACCAACTAAAAAAACAGACTATTCAATAAGGAAAAACGTTAGAAGAGGAATGACGCCGTAGCTGCCCGCACGGCAACTGAAGAAAAGGAAAGCAAGCATTATGAAAAACATCCCCATTGGCGAACTGCTAAAAGAAACAGGTTATATTGACGAAGCGCAGCTGCAGCAGGCGCTCGCGTTCCAACGCGAGAACCGGCAATACAGGCTGGGCGCAGCGATGATTCACCTGGGTTTTGTTACAGAGCAGCAGGTGCTTGATGTGCTGTCGCAAAAGCTGAACATTCCGTTAATTCAGCTTTCCACCTCAAAGGTCGATCCTGCGGCGGTGGGTAAAATCCCGCGAGTGCTGGCCGAAAAATACAGTGCAATCGCCATAGCAACAGAAGAGCACCGGCTGGTGGTCGTAATTAACGATCCGCTCAACTTTTATGCCATTGAGGATATCCGCCAGGTTACGCAGATGCCCAATAAGCTGCTGCTCGCGGAAAACGATGAAATTAAAAAAGCAATCGATTATTATTACTCCGAGGTGGACGCCAGAAGCGCGGTGCGGCAGGCTGACCAATCGGCGGATTCGATAATTGACGAAATTGACGATATCACCAATGTGGATATGGGCGATGCTTCTGCGCCTATCGTTAAGCTTTTAAACAGCCTTTTGCTTCGTGGCTACAGCAACAACGCAAGTGACGTTCACCTTGAACCTTTTGGTGAGCAAAGTATAGTCAGGATGCGTGTTGACGGCATGCTGATTGAATACGCCACGCTTAAAAAGAGCCTGCACCCGGCGCTGATTGTGCGCCTCAAAATAATGGCCAACCTCGATATTGCCGAAAAACGGCTGCCGCAGGATGGACACTTCCGCGTTAGCGTTGAAGGGCAGGACCTTAACGTGCGTGTTTCGATCATACCCACAGTGCATGGCGAAAAAGCGGTGCTTCGTTTCCTTGCGCCAAACTCGAATATCGACTATGCCGAATCATTCGGCATGACAAAATCAAATTACGCGCGCTTTATGCAGATACTGAGCAACCCCAACGGCATTGTTTATATCACAGGCCCAACGGGTAGCGGTAAAACCACCACGATGTATATGGTGCTCCAGCATTTTCAAAAAATGGCCATCAACATCTCTTCAATTGAAGATCCTGTTGAGCGTAGCCTAACGGGCATTAACCAGATGCAGGTTAACGTTATGGCCGGCCTGACATTTGACACAGGGCTCCGTGCGCTTATGAGGCAGGACCCGGACATCATAATGGTTGGTGAAACGCGTGATATGGAAACAGCGTCGATCTCAGTGCGCGCTGCAATCACAGGCCACCTTGTTATTTCCACGCTGCACACCAACGATGCCATCTCCTCAGTTTTGCGCCTTGAGGATATGGGCATTGCGCCATATCTTGTGGGTAGCTCCGTTGTTGGTTTGCTGGCTCAGCGCCTTGTGCGAAAAATCTGCCCATATTGCGCAGAGGAAATCCAGGCGACCGATCACATCCGCGCTTTGCTTGGCGCAAATGTGCGCTCTGTGCGCCGCGGCAAGGGCTGCCATGTGTGCAACCAGACAGGTTATAAGGGCCGCACGGCAATTCACGAGGTTGTTATGGTGGATAAAAGAATGCAGCGGATGATCTCGGAAAACGCGCCTCTTGCTGAGCTTGAGCGTTATGCGCGTGAGCAGCACATGGGTTCGCTTCGCGATGGCGCGCGCGATCTTGTGCTTGAGGGAGTGACCTCCATTGAGGAATTTATTAAGGTTGCCGCCTCGATCGACTAATTTTACGGAGGTTTCATTATGCAGGCCGCCCCTATTTCAATCGAAACGCTAGTTGCGTTTGCAAGGCAAAACGATTGCTCCGATATTCACTTAACAGCGCAGCTTCCGCCCATGTTTCGCCGGGTTGGCAAGCTTGTTCGCGGCCCCTTTGAATGCGATGCGGCAACCTCGCGCGCGCTAATTCTTTCCATGCTCACAGAGCAGCAAAAGGAAATTTTGATGCGGGGCGAGGATTTGGACTTTGGTTTTGCCGACAAAAACGGCAAGCGCCAGCGTGTAAATGTTTTTCACCAGCAGGGTTATCTTGCAAGCGCAATTCGTATTTTGCGGGATGATATACCATCCCTGCAGGATTTGCACCTGCCGCCCGTAATTCAAAACCTTGCGGATCAACCGCGAGGGCTTGTGCTTGTTACGGGCCCAACAGGTAGCGGTAAATCGACCACGCTTGCCGCGATGATCGACCACATAAACAGAACGAGAAAGTCGCATATAATCACGATTGAGGATCCTATCGAATATGTTCACCCGCACAAAAGTTGCGTGGTGCACCAGCGTGAGCTTCACCGTGATGTTGCGAGTTTTTCCGACGCATTGCGCTCCGCCATGCGTGAGGACCCCGATGTTATACTCGTGGGCGAAATGCGCGATTACGAAACGATATCGGCGGCGGTTACAGCGGCTGAAACAGGCCACCTTGTGTTTTCAACATTGCACACAACAAGCGCCTCGCAAACGCTCGATCGAATTGTGGACGTTTATCCTCCGCACAGCCAGGGGCAAATTCGCTCCCAGCTTTCAGGTACGTTGCGCGGGGTAATCAGCCAAACGCTTTTGCCCAAATCGGATAATTCGGGCCGCGTTGTTGCCACCGAAATTTTAATTGGCACCGACGCCGTTTTAAATATGCTGCGCGAGGGTAAGTTCCACCAACTGCCAAGCGCAATGCAATCCGGCGGAAACTATGGCATGCATACGCTTGCGGGCGATCTTTCGCGGCTGGTTCGCCAAGGCGTCATCTCCTTGGAAACCGCACAAAACGCAGTTTCAAACAAGCAGGAGCTTGCACAATACATGGGTATGTAATCAGTAAAATTGGAAACAATATTACTGCAAGCATCTCCTTGCGAAGCTTTCATGTCAACGGCAAAGTTCTTTGAACTTTGCCGTTGAATATTTTTGCCCGATTTTTATGAAACAAAGAAAACTGTGCTTTTTGGCTTTAATCCAGTATACTGTTTTGTATTAGGCTAACAAAAAAACGGGGGGGATTTTATATGAGCAGCTTTGCTTCAAAAAATAAATCGGAAGATGGTTTTCAAAAATCCATGCTGCGCCAATCGGTGCTTCGCACAGTGCTTGTTGCAAGCATGGTTGCGATGATTGCGTTTGTTTCGATCAAAATTGGCGGCATTGCGCAGGGCATGAACGATTTGATCGGGCCGCTTTCAACGCTTGCATCACAGCTTGAAGAAGCTGATTTGCCGGGGTTGGTGGAAGAAACAAGAGTGCTTGTTGAGGGCGCGCAGGAAACGGTCAACAGCGCACAAAGCGCGATTGTTGATTCAACGCAGGGTATAGATTCCGCGCTTAGCAGCATAAACGAAATCGATTTCAAAACGTTGAACAAGGCGATCACCGATCTGCATGCTGTTGTGGAGCCGCTCGCCCGGCTTTTTAACCGATAGCGCATGCAAAAGGGAATGGTAAAAAAAACTGATGCGTCACCCGCGCCGGGCGATTATAGTCGCGTGGCGGAGTTTTTGCGCGGCTTGGCGGGCGATAAGCTTCGTTTTATCCACATTGCGGGTACAAACGGCAAAGGCTCCACCGCCGCTTTTTTGGAGCGCATTTTGCGCGAGGCAGGCTACAAAACAGGACTTTTTACCTCCCCGCATATCGTTTGCTACAACGAGCGCATACGAATAAATGGTGAGGAAATTTCACACGAGGCTCTAAATGCTTATAGGGCCGAGCTAAAAATTGCGCAGGCGCAGGCAAAAGTGTCGCTGGGCTATTTTTCGGAGGCGACCGCCATAGCGCTCATGCACTTTTCAAAAAACGACTGCGATATCGTGCTGCTCGAATGCGGCCTTGGCGGCAGGTTGGACCCAACAAACTTTATTAAAAACCCGGAGCTTACGCTCATAACGCGCCTGGGGCTGGAGCACACAGATAAGCTTGGCAACACGCTTGAGCAAATCGCCTGGGAAAAGGCGGGCGTGGTTAAGCCCGGCGCGGATGTCGTTTGCTTAAAGCAGCAAGCGCGCGCAAATCGGATAATTGCGCGGGTTTGTTTTGTGCAGGAAGCACGGCTTCATTTTGTGGAACGCCTGCCCGTTTTTTATGAAAAAGGCTGGTTCTTGCGCGTGGGAGAAAAACTCCAGCCGCTTGGCATTGGCGGAGCATTCCAAAGTGAAAATGCGGCGCTTGCGCTTTACGCTGCTAAGCTGCTTCAAAACAAAGGCTGGAAAATAACCGATAAATCGGTGTATCATGGGCTGCAAAAAGCAAGCTGGGCCGCACGCTTTGAGCAGATAAACGATGATCCACCCATCGTTTTTGATGGCGCGCATAACCCGCAGGGGGCCGATGCAATGCTAAAAAGCCTGCGCGTGCGCTGGCCGGATGGCAAATTCATTTTTATAATGGGCTGCATGGAGGATAAGGATTTTGAGCTTTCAATTTCAAAAATTGCGCCTCATGCAAGGGCGATGATCGCCGTGGCCCCAATTGTAGAGCGTGCGCTCAACGCACAAACGCTCGCAAATGCGATGCGGACTTATGCGGACGATGTTTTTGCAGCGGATGATATGAAAAACGCCCTGCAGTATGCTAAGGGCGCGTTAAAACATTCTGATGATTGCTGTGCAATTTGCGTGTTTGGTTCGCTATACCTTGCAGCGCCGCTAAAGCAGGCGCTGGGTTGCTAAGCTACTCCTCAGACTCTTTGGGTGGCTCGGGTTTTTCGCCGGGTACGCCAATGTCGTCAAAGTAAGCCTGCAGCATGTCGGAATCCACAGTTTCTGCATATTCTTTAATGAGCGACTCGAACTCCTCACGCTCGCTAAAATCAATCTTGAAGGATCGGGTTGCCGCAACGCCGGTTCCGGGCGCAACATGCAGCACAACAAGCAGATGATCCTCCGCCTCAACGATGCCATAGGAATAAATCTGTTTAAGCGGAATGTAGAATATGCCAGTGCTTATTCCGTTTTCAAGCACTGCCTTGCCCTTTTTTCGGTATGCTTCAAGCGTGATGAGCAAGCCTGCCGTGCCCACAACACAGCATGCTATTCCCCAACCTCGGTGCTCATCGCTGAACATGAAAAAACCAATCAGGAATGTGAGCAGCAAAAACAGCAACGGCACGGCTTTTTCTTTGATTAACGTGGAGCGCATGCTAAAAAGCACCTTACCGCCACTAAACAATGCCTGATTAGCAATATAGGTCAGTATCGCTATCATAAACAGTAAAATTGGCATACTATAACTCCTATAAAAGCTTATTTATAAGCTCCTGATAAATTGCCTGCGCCTTATCGGGCCATGCGTCGCAGGCGGCTTGCGCAATCTGCGCGGTGGGCAGCTGGAGGTTAAGCTCCAAAATGGTTGCGTTTTTATCCATCAGGCGCAGCATCGCAAGGTATCCTCCATCGGGCAGCTCGGTCTGCCGTGCAAAGAATTGGGTTTGCGCACGAAGCAGCTCTTTATTATCCCGTGCATATTTACGCATGCTTTCCCTGAGCGAAGTGGGTAATTCTTCAATGAACATCTCCAGCATGGATTCGCCGCTTGAAGTTACGCGATAGCCCTGGCCGTATGCGCAGGGGATTGCCGCAACATACGTGTCCTCCTCAAGCGCTGTTATTGCCGCCTGGAATTCAAAATAATCCATCCAATTCTGCTCAGCAAACACGCGAAAAAGCTGATTGCGCGTTAACTCGCAATCCGCCTCCTTTATAAAAAGCAAAATCATAAGCTTATTACGTGCTTCACCTGTAGAAAAATATGCCATGGCAGCCACCAAACTTTATTGAATTTTCCTTCCTTTAATATAGCACAATTCATTTAAACGCACAAACCAACAAATTAAACTCAAAAAATGGGAATATACTTGTATCTCGCACGACTTTATTATATAAATGAGATTGGGAAAAAGCGCATGCGTTTTAAAAAGCGTTTTTGAATATGCTCTTATTGTTTGATAATCTTTATAACGGTCTATCAATGATATAGCAACCCGAATGAACGGAGAAGGACTATTATGAATAAAATCAGTAACAAGCAGCTTGTAATTATATTGGTCACCATTTTGCTTTTGGCGGCAGCCGTGTTGACGTTTATGCTCCTGCGCAGCCCCACACGCAGGCTGCTTTTGCAGCGCGCGCGCCAGGCGGCCGAATTTGGTGAGATTAACTATGCAACAGTTTACAATCTTGATGAAGTTAAGAAAAAGGATCTTCGTGATGCCGCAAGCCAGGCCCTCACAAAGGGTGGCAAGGTTTTTTTCAATTTTGATACGCTATATAGCGATGTTGTGGTTGGGCGGATAAGCGTAAACCCGCTTTTGGTTGATGAAAAAGACAACGGCACGCTTAACATGACGCTTGATCTTTCGCAGGATACCGTTGCGCATGTGCGCCAGAAATTTGAGCAGCTGCATTCAAAACCCTGCGCGGCTTTTAAATGCAACACGGAAAACTTTGGCATGACCGTTACGCTAAGCGCAAGGCTCGACCTTGCCGAGCTTCCCGGCAAAGATTTAGTTGCCTACCATTACGATGAGGCAACGGACACATTTAGCGAGATCGAAAATGCCCAATGTTTTGTGGATAATCATGATTTTGTGTTTGTCACAACCAGCCTGGGGGGATACGTTGTTGTGACCACTCAATGATGAATTCGGAAAAAGAAAGACCCGAATGGCCAAATTTTATGAGACTAATTTGTGAAACGCATGTATTTCTCGCTCGAAAGGAAGATGTTAGCATATAAAGTATTGTCAGAATTGTGATAAACAGATATAATATATCTGTTTATTGACATTTTTCTTCAATAATTTTGCGGGCTGCCAATTATATTTTTTGTTGGCAGGGTGGTGCCGTGTAAGAGGGGGTTCATGTCGCTTGGAATGGTTGCCGGTAGTAGTTGCAGTAATATGCATGTTACTAAGCATTCCGTTATCCAAATTGCTTAATGTTAGCTTCTGGTTGTTCTGTGCCGCGGCTGGATGCGCGCTTTTTGCGACCTTTCTTTTGCCATCCGTTTTTAAAAGCGTAAACACACTTTCCGGCGCCCTGTGGTATTATGCGGGCGGCGCTTGTGCGCTTGCGCTTACTTGGATTGTTATCGGCCAGCTTTGGATGCGCAAGAAACCTAAAACCACCCCGGCGGAGGATCCGCAGCAAAGCAAGCCAAAAACAATTGCGCCTGCTGCAAAACACACCGAAACAAAAGCTGGCGCCGCTAAGGCGATACCCGCCAAGGCCGCTGCCGCAAAACCGGAAACACAAAAAACAGCCGGAATATCCGTTGCACATGGAACGCACAAAGTGCAAAGAGTCGTTGAGAATAGAAAAACAAGGCAAAGCGATGTTTTTCCCGCACCTCAGGCGAAACGCGCTACAAAAATCAAAGGCCCTGCGAGAAAAACGCCAGCGCTCAACAAAGTGTTTTTTGTGCGCAATGCGTCCAACCCAGCAAAGCCCGTTGCAGCAACATCCTCGTTGGATTTTGTACCCAACGCCCCAAAGGATGTTTATGCAGCTTCTGACGATTTTGTCCGCGTGCCGATTAGGCGCGCTGTTTTGCCCGAAAAACCTGTTATTGCTCCTAAGCCCGTTGAGGCAGCAAAGCAGCCGGAGAAGCCGGTTGCCTTTGCACCTGTCAAGCTTGTTGAGCCAGTGAAAGCGCAAGAAAAACCCGTCGCAGTTGCGCCGGCTAAAGCTGCTGAGCCAGTGAAGCCACAAGAGAAGCCGGTCGCGGTTGCGCCGGTTAAGCTTGCTGAGCCAGTGAAGCCGCAAGAAAAACCCGTCGCAGTTGCGCCGGTTAAAGCTGCTGAGCCAGTAAAGCCGCAAGAAAAGCCGGTCGCGGTTGCGCCGGTTAAAGCTGCTGAGCCAGTAAAGCCGCAAGAAAAGCCCGTCGCGGTTGCGCCGGTGAAGCCTGCTGAGCCGGTGAAGCCGCAAGAAAAGCCGGTCGCGGTTGCGCCGGTTAAAGCTGCTGAGCCAGTGAAGCAGCCGGAGAAACCCGTCGCGGTTGCGCCGGTTAAGTCTGCTGAGCCAGTAAAGCAGCCGGAGAAACCCGTCGCAGTTGCGCCGGTTAAGCCTGCTGAGCCAGTGAAGCCGCAAGAAAAGCCGGTCGCGGTTGCACCTGTTAAGCCTGTTGAGCCAGTGAAGCCGCAAGAAAAACCCGTCGCGGTTGCGCCGGTTAAAGCTGCTGAGCCAGTGAAGCAACAAGAAAAGCCGGTCGCGGTTGCGTCGGTTAAACCCGCAGAGCCAGTGAAGCAGCAAGAAAAGCCGGTCGCGGTTGCGCTGATTAAAGCTGCTGAGCCAGTAAAGCCGCAAGAAAAACCCGTCGCAGTTGCGCCGGTTAAGCCTGCTGAGCCAGTAAAGCCGCAAGAAAAGCCGGTCGCGGTTGCACCTGTTAAGCCTGTTGAGCCAGTAAAGCAGCAGGAGAAACCCGTCGCAGTTGCGCCGGTTAAAGCTGCAGAGCCAGTGAAGCAGCAGGAGAAACCCGTAGCGGTTGCGCCGATTAAAGCTGCTGAGCAAGTGAAGCCGCAAGAAAAGCCGGTCGCAGTTGCGCCGGTGAAGCAGCAGGAGAAAACTGTTGCAGTTACGCCTGCAGCTGAAAAGAAGGCTTCCGTGCAGCGCGATATCACACAAAAACCTGCCCCAAGCGCTGCGCCCAAAACCGCAGTTGCGCGTGCGCCGGTTGCTGCAGCAAAACCGCAGCCAGCCGAAACGCCAGCCGCCAAAACACCCGCGTCTCGTTCGCTCACAGCTATGCTGGATGACGCATATAGTGCGTTGATGCAGGGCGATTGGGGCCGCGCTGCGGATGGTTTTAAGCTCGCCAAAACAAAAACTGCGGATCCTAAAATGCGCCAGCAGATTGATATTTCTGCGTTAAGCGCACTAAAAAGAACCAACAGACGCAACGAAACGATCGATCTGTTGTTCGAGATCCTCACAAACAAATACCCCCTCAGCGAGGCTGAAAGAGTCACTCTCACAGAAACGCTTGACCATCTGCAAAACGCCGTTAGCTAAGGCGGGAAGGACGCATGATGCGCAACAAAACCCTGACAACCGTATTTGCAGCCCTCCTCATCGTGCTGATTATCGTGGCCATATTATCCGCTGGCCTTTTTTCCACGGCAAAAAGCATGACGAGCCAGGCTGGAATACCCGATGGGGTGCGTATCGATGGGGTTGATGTTGGGCGGATGCAGGAAGAAAACGCCGCTGTTATAATAAACGACGCATTTAAAACACGCGCAAAAAGCACATCCATTTTGGTGGATTGTGAGGGTAAAACGCAGGAATTCACAATGGAGGATGCGGGTGCGCAAATAGTGCTCGATCATGTTTTTGAGGAAATTTGGGGCATTACTCAGGCCGAAATGATGGATCAGCTCGATTCCCGCCTTTCACTCAAGGATGGTTACGATTTATACAGCATTGTGGAATACGACAGGGACAAGCTTATGTCGGCCGTTAAAGCCTTTTGCGACAGGATAAGCATCGAAGCGGTTGACGCATCCGTTAACTTCGCGGCAAACGACACAAGCGGCTCGTTTTCGTTTACAACGGAGAAAAGCGGAAAAACATTCGACACTGATGTCCTTTGCGAGAAGCTTATGGATGCGTTCGTAAACGAAAACTACGAAAGCATTGCGATTGGCATGGAGCCGGTTGCGCCCACAATCACCAAAACTGCTCTGCAGGAGCACACGGTGGAGCTTGGCAGCGCCACAACGATTGTAACCGGCAGCGAGCAGCGCATTACAAACATTTGCTTAATTACGGAAACCGTAAATGGCTATGTGATTAAATCCGGCGAGGTGATTTCGCTAAACGAGCTAACGGGCGAGCGCACACCCGAAAAGGGCTACATGGAAGCGCCCGCAATTCGTTATGGCGAGCTGATTGAGGAAATAGGCGGCGGCATTTGCCAGCTTTCGGGCACGCTGTATCTTGCGGCCTTGCGTAGCGACCTTGAGGTTGTGGAGCGCCACCACCACACATGGCCATCCGACTATTTGCCCATTGGCATGGATGCAACGATCACATGGCCCTCAAAGGATTTAAAAATTCGCAACAACACGGATTGGCCAATTTACATCCACGCTTATGTTGATGATGATAAGCTTGTTGTTACTTTTTATGGCCAGCAAATTAACCCCGGGCTTGAAATTGTGATCGCAAACGATATTTATGAAACCACTGCGGCCCCGGCGCCCGTTTATCAATACGACCCTGAGCGCCCCGTGGGTTACCGCAAAACTTTGCAAAAGGAGCGTGAGGGTTACCGCGTTAAAGTTTATCGCCAGTATTACAAGGATGGTGAGCTTGTAAATTCCGAGCTTATCGCGCATGATCGTTTTTACCCAATCGCGGGCAAATACGTGCTTGGCACGTTGATTACAGGCCCTGATGTGCCGGATGAAGAAAAATAGCGTTGCGTATGGCGAGAATTGTTTTATGCTCACAATGTTTGCTATACCCTCGCGCTTGAAAATGTTATGATAACCACATAAACGTAATTACAAAAAACGGAGGTAGCAAGGAAGATGGAAAAGAAATCAGGAATTGTAGGAATGCCGCTTATGGCAATCAAAGAAGGTATGGAATGCGGCAAAATCTCGCAGCTAATTGTTGATGTTGAAGCTAAGCGTGTTACTCACCTGCTTATCGGTGGCGTGCTGGGTGCAGGTAAATTGCTGCCGGTTGGCAAGCTGATGGGCGTTGGCCGTGATTTTCTCACGATTGCCTCGTCTGATGATCTGGCGCCTGTGTGGTCGCTTGGCGAAGCCATGAAAAAGAGCATGTCCGATCAGGAGTTAACCGGGCTGAACGTTGTTTCGAGCAAGGGTAATGTTGAAGGTAAGGTTGCAGACTTTGCGTTTGACGTGGAGTCGGGCACGATCGAAGAATACTATCTGGCGGAAAACGCCACAATCGCCAAAGGCGATGTGCTGACGATTGCCGCACGGGCATTGTTTGTAAATTTTAAGTTGGAACCTGTGGCGCTGGCTGATGCACAAAAAGTGCAGCCGCAGGTTCCCGCCAACAAAGCCGCAGAGCCCACAAAAGAAGCAGCCGCGGAAGAGATCAAGCCTGTTGTTAAGGAAGAGCCTGCAAAGGTGGAGCCCGTTAAGGCCGAACCTGCTAAGGCCGAGCCCGTTAAGGCTGAGCCCGTTAAGGCTGAACCTGCTAAGGCCGAGCCCGCTAAGGCCGAACCCGCAAAGGGGGAGACTGCTAAGGCCGAGCCCGTTAAGGCCGAACCTGCTAAGGCTGAGCCTGCAAAAGAGGACGATGACGAGGGCGACTACTTCACCAAAAAGCAGAGCGAGTTCCTCGTTGGCCGCACAGCGGGCAAGGATATCCTCGCGGCGGATGGCAGCGTGCTTATAAAAAAGGGTGAAACGATCACCAAAGAGATGGTGAAAAAAGCGCGCAGCGAAAACAAACTGACCGAGCTATTGTTGAACGTATAAAATAGCTAAAAAATTCACACTTACGAGATTGTCAAAGAACCTCTCCTTAGGGGGATTATCAAGGGGCCGTGGCCCCTTGATTTTTAATTTGTGGGCAAGCGCGACATGCGCGTGCGCAGCCCACTCCTTAGAGCATTTGCTGCCCGTGAGGCGTAGCCGAACAAGCAAATGTGGTTAATTCAAAAAAGTGATGTGCGGCAAAAGCCGCAGCGCTTTTTTGACACTGCTTTGAAGTGACAGTTGCATAAAATATGATATACTTTATTGTATACTTTTGTTTGTGAAAGGCAGCGTGGCATGGAGCATAGAGTTTGTGTTGATGGGCAGTTCCTTCCGGCTATTAATTTTTCATTGCAGCAAAACGCTGTGCCAATTGTGCGTTCGCTTACGTTAAAAAATCAAACTGATAACCCAATCGAAAACATAACCATTTCCGTTTCCACATTGCCCGGCTTTGCTTTGCCGCTCACGCTGAATATCGGCATAATTCCCGCGGGGGAAAGCATCAGCCTTGGTTCGCAAAACCTGATAATTTCGCCGGACTATCTTTTTTCGCTCACCGAAAAGGTTTTAGGTTCGATAAGTGTTACGGTTACAAATGCGGATGGTTTGCTTGGCGAAAAAACACAGCCAGTTGAGCTGCTGTGTTACGATCAATGGTCAGGCAGCCTTATTATGCCCGAAATGCTTGCCGCATTTGTTACGCCCAACCATCCTGACGTTGTGAAGATGCTCGCCGATGCAGGCGCTTTGCTGGAGAAGTGGAGCAAGGATCCATCCTTTAGCGCATACCAGAGCAACGATAAAAACCGTGTGCGCATGCAGATCGCAGCCATATATGGCGCGATAAAACAGCAAAGCATAGGCTACATCACCGCCCCGCCAAGCTTTGAGCCAAGCGGGCAGAGAATACGGCTTATCAGCAGCATATTATCCGGCAAAATGGCAAACTGCCTGGAGCTCACGCTTTTATTTGCCGCCTGCCTTGAGGCGGTGGGCTTAAACGCGCTGCTTGTGCTGATCGAAGGCCATGCGTTTGTAGGCTGCTGGCTGGAGGATTTATCATTTGCCGAATGCTTGCAGGATGATGCCTCGCAGCTTAGCAAACGAATTGCCAAGGGTATTCATGAAATCTGTCTGGTGGAGTGCACCGCAATGTGCGCTGGCCGCGAGCTCGACTTTGAAGCCGCTGAATATGCCGCCGCCAAGCATTTGGAAACAACCCGCTTTGATATGGCGCTTGACCTTAAGCGCACAAGGAATAGCGGCATCCGCCCCATCCCGCTGCGCATCACGGGGGAAGATGGGAAAATCACTTATGAAAATGAAACTAAGCATGCGGAGCTTCCTGCAGGGCTTAGCCACGCGCCGGGCTCAGTGCAGGTGTTCGCGCAGCTTCAATATGTCGATTCCATTCCGCTGGCAAAACGGCAGATTTGGGAACGCAAGCTGCTCGATTTGAGCCTTAGGAACACGCTGATCAACTTCAGGGTAACAAAGGGAGCAATACAGCTTTTGGCTAACGACCTTGGCCGCCTTGAGGATGAAATTTCCGGCGGGCATGAATTCCAGATATTCCATATTCCCAAGGATTTTTCCGCTACAATGAGGGATTCAAAAATATTCGAGGCCGAAACAGGATCGGATATTTTGAATGCCATTATCAGCGCGGAATTTCAAAACCGCCGCCTGCGCACATTTTTAAACGAAAGCGAGCTTGATGCGCGCGTTACGCACCTATACCGCCAGGCGAAGCTTGGGCTTGAGGAAAATGGGGCGAACACGCTATTCCTTGCGCTTGGGTTTTTGCGCTGGTATGAAACCGAGGCAAGCGAAAAGGCGCGCTTTGCCCCGCTTGTGCTTTTGCCTGTTGATATAGTCCGAAAAAGTGCGCTTAAGGGTTATGTTATCCGTGTGCGGGATGAGGAGCCCCGCATGAATGTTACGCTTTTGGAAATGCTGCGGCAGGACTTTGGCATAGGCATATCCGGGCTTGATCCGCTGCCAGTTGATGAGGCGGGGCTTAACCTTGAGCTGATTTTTAACATCATACGCCAGGCGGTGATGGGAAAATCACGCTGGGATGTTGAGGCGCTTGCCTTTTTAGGCATATTCTCATTTGGTCAGTTTATCATGTGGAACGATATCCGCAACCGCGCCGAGGAGTTAAGCAAAAACAAAATTGTGGCAAGCTTAATTTCAGGAAAAATGGAGTGGGAGGAGCAGAGCAGCTTTTTTGATGCGGATGTGCTCGACAAAATGTATCCGCCGGCAAGCCTTGCCGTGCCAACAAGCGCGGATTCCTCACAGCTTAGGGCGATTGCCGCGGCATCCGCCGGGCGAAGTTTTGTGTTGCATGGGCCGCCGGGCACGGGGAAATCCCAAACGATAACAAACATAATTGCCAATATGCTCTTTCAGGGCAAAACGGTGCTCTTTATTGCGGAAAAAATGGCGGCGCTTTCCGTTGTGGAAAAAAGGCTGTCCGACATGGGGCTTGGGGCTTTTAGCCTGGAGCTTCACTCAAACAAGGCGCGCAAAAGGGATGTGCTCAACCAACTTGAGCAAACGCTAAGCATTGGGCGCATTAAATCGCCCGAGGAATACGGTCAGATTGCGGATCGCCTTTATGCGCAGCGCCAAAGCCTGCAGCAGGCGATGGAGGCGGTGCACAACAAGCGGGCCTGCGGATTATCGCTATACGAAACGATCTGCATTTATGAAGAGCGCATTTCGGCGCCGGATGGGATTGGCATACCCCCAGAGCTTTTGAGTGTGTTTGAGCAAAACAAATATGCCCGGTGGACTGATGAGCTGCAAAAAACGGCCGCAGCTGCAGGCGTTTTGGAAGGCATACACGAGCATCCGTTAAAGTCGCTTCGCTGCTCGGACTATAGCAACGAGCTGCGCACAAATGTAGTTACGCTTGGTGGGCTTTACAAAGCGGCCTTGAAAAAGCTGGACACGCTTGCAGGGCAAATGAGGAAAATCTTTGATTTTCCGGCATTGCAGTTTAAGTGGCAATATTCAGCGCTTTGTGATGTTTGCTCTGCGCTTGGCGAGGGTGATGTTGTGCCGGAGCCGCTTTATCGATATGAGCTGATATCCCAGCTTGAAAATGCAGTTGAGCTTGTTTGTGGCGCAGGAAATAAGCGCAACAAAGCGGAGCAGGAGCTAACGGCGAACTTTCGCGAGCCCATACTCAACTTTGATGAAGAAAGCGCCCGCTTTTTATGGGAGCAGGCCGCGGCAAAATGGTTTTTGCCGCGCGCTTTAGGGCAGGGCAAAATAATTCGCCAGCTAAAGCCGCTTTGCAAAAACCCTGCTGCGCTTAACAAGCAAAGCATACCGGCGCTTTTAGATACGATTGCGCTTTATAAACAAAACGCTCAGGTGGTTGACCGCCACAATGAGCAGTTCGAAAAGCTGTTTGGTTATATCTGGCAAAGCGGGAATGGGGATTTTGAGCAGCTGCGCTCCGTTTACCGCAAGGCGGTTTCGCTAAACGCCATGGTGCTTGCAATAAGCGGCACAATCGAGCAAAAGGCAAAAACAAACAAAGCGCTTGCAGCGGGATATTTTACCGATCCATCCGCATTCCGGCAGCTAAACCATAATGCGCTTTTAGATTATAATGCGGCATGGCTGGAGGTTTTGGAGCTTGAGCAAAAGCTGGCCGCGCAAACGGCATTCGATTTTGCGATGTTCGAGCAAAAGCAAAGTTGGCTCAACAGCATGGCGGCTGAAGCAGATGGCTGGCTTGAGCATATTGGCGAGCTTCGCGATTGGTGCGTTTACCTCACCTGCAAAAATCAGGCGGATGCGCTTGGCCTTAGCTGTGCAACAGAGGCGCTTGAGCGGGGCGCTGTTTTAGGAACCGAGCTGCTGTCCGCCTTTGAAAAGGCGCTGCACAAAAGCGCTGCCGAGGCAATTATAGCTGCAGAACCGGCGCTTAAAAGCTTTAGCGGAACAATACTCGAGCAGGACATTTTAAATTACCGCAGGCTCACACAGCGCTTTGAGGAGCTAACACAAAAAGAGCTTGTCTCAAGGTTATCCCAACGTGTGCCGGTTTCCGGCAATGTTGCGGATTCCTCTGAAACTGGCCTTCTTAAGCGGGCAATAAAAAGCGGCGGGCGCGGGCTTTCCATCCGCAAGTTGTTTGACAGCATACCCAATCTTTTGGAGCGGCTTTGCCCGTGCATGCTTATGAGCCCAATTTCTGTCGCGCAATATATCGACCCCAAATACCCGCAGTTTGATCTTGTGATATTTGACGAAGCATCGCAGCTGCCAACAAGCGAGGCCGTGGGCGCAATCGCTCGCGGCAAAAACCTGATTGTTGTGGGAGACCCAAAGCAGCTGCCGCCCACCAGCTTTTTTATGGCGAACCGCGTCGATGAGGATGATTTTGAGCAGGAGGATCTTGAGAGCATACTCGATGATTGCCTTGCGCTCTCCTTACCCGAGGCGTATTTGTTGTGGCACTATCGCTCGCGGCATGAAAGCCTGATTGCGTTTTCAAACCGCCGGTTTTACAACAACGCGCTTTTTACTTTCCCTTCACCAAACGATAAAAAATCGAGCGTAAGTTTTGTGCATGTTTCGGGTTTTTACGATAGGAGCCGCACAAGGCAAAACGAGGCGGAGGCTAATGCCGTTGTTGAAGAAATTGCCCGCAGGCTGAGGGACGATAACCTGCGCAAAAAAAGCATTGGCGTTGTTACATTTAGCGCGGTGCAGCAGAATTTGATTGATGATAAGCTGCAAGCAATTTTTGCGCGCGAGCCTGAGCTTGATGCTTTTAACAGCAGCGCTGCCGAGCCGATATTCATCAAAAACCTCGAAAACGTGCAGGGCGACGAGCGGGATATAATCCTGTTTTCAATCGGCTACGGGCCGGATGAGCAGAATAAGGTTACGCTTAACTTTGGGCCGCTCAACCGCGAAGGCGGGTGGCGGCGGCTAAACGTTGCGGTGTCCCGCGCACGGCAGGAGATGATTGTGTATTCAACACTTTTGCCCGAGCAGATTGATCTTTCGCGAACGCGCGCTTCGGGTGTTGCCGATCTGAGGGCGTTTTTGGAGTTCGCCAAAAACGGAAAGGATGCGCTGCCAACAAAGGCCGCGGATATTACTCGCGAGGCGGGTGCGCTTGAGCAAAATGTCGCAGCCGCAATTAGGGGCGCGGGTTATGCGGTGGACACAAACGCGGGGTATTCGCAGTACCGTGTGGATGTTGCTGTTTTGCACCCGGATAGGCCGGATGAATATTTGCTGGGCCTGCTTTTTGATGGCGCCAGCTACAAAAACGCCAACACCGTGCGCGACCGAAACCTGCTGCAGGAAAGCGTGCTGCAATCGCTTGGCTGGCATATTCACCGCGTTTGGGTGACGGACTGGCAGCAAAACCCACAGCGCGAGCTAAAAAAGATAATCGCAGCAATAGAGCAGGCGCGCAAAAATCGCCCGCATTTGCCTATTGCGAAGGAAAAGCCCAATGCCGCTATCCAGACGCTATGTGAACGCGTGGAAACCGCACAGCAAGAGCACAACGAGCTTATTAAGTACGCCACATGCTCGCTTGAGCCTGTGAACAAACCGCAGGAGGAATTTTTTCGCGCGGAAGGTTCAAAAATAATACTGGGGCAGATAAAAACAGTGCTTGATATGGAAGCGCCAATAAGCAGCGCTTTGCTTACAAAACGTATACTCGCCGCATGGGGCATCTCCCGGGCGGGCACGCGCATAGTGTCACAAATAAAAGCGCT
>JAJDHH010000069.1 GCA_030266105.1 Eubacteriales bacterium OttesenSCG-928-K08 | reverse complement strand
TCCGCCGTACATTTCGTTTAGGTTGTAGGAGCTGCCGGTCAAAACATCGTCATCTTGACTTCCTTGAACTAATATTGGTTTTGCATTAAAATCGGTTCCACTCCAAGTTGTTCCGTCGCCAAATTCATATGTGCTCATTTGGTTTTTTGTATAAGAAAAATGCCCTTCGACGATTATCTTATCCGCTGTCCCAGCTATGCTGATTTCAAGATTGTTACCATTCCTTGCAAAGAGCAAATCATCAGGAGATAATCCGTCCAAGAATTTTAGCGTGTTTATGCCGGAGTTATCCTCTATTGTATCGACACCATACCCTAAACCGAAAATGTAGGTGTCGCTACCTTGCCCCCCTTTTAAATAGTCGTTCCCGGCACCACCATCAAGGACATCGTCACCGACACCGCCATTAAGGTTATCGTTACCATAACCGCCTTTGATAAGGGAACTTTTCGCACGTGTAGTCAGTATGTCGTCTCCATCAGTCCCCTCTAAAAGGATTTGCATTTCACTGATATCGGCATCGGTCAAGATTGTTCCATCCGCGAATTCATATTGATCTACGTAGTAGTTTTGAGAAAAAATTGAATAGTTTCTGTTGTAATGTCCTTGAATTACAAGCATGTCCTCGGTGCCTTTTATACGGATTACCAAATCATAGCCGCGCTGCTCAAAAATGATATCATCAAGGCTTATATCAGTAGAAAATTTGACAGTGGATATATCCCCAGAAGAGACAGCATTTTTAATTGTGTCCACACCATATCCTCGGCCAAAGATATATGTATCACTACCACGCCCACCTTCTAAATAGTCATTACCTTCTCCGCCATCAAGCATGTCGTTACCTGCCCCGCCGTAGAGTGTGTCATAGCCTTCTCCACCATACAGGATGTCGTTGCCCGCGTTGCCGTTAAGGATGTCGTCCCCATCACCACCATACAGCATATCGTTTCCGGACCCACCATTTAACGTATCATTTTCCGAACTTCCCATTATGGAATATCTTTTTGCTAAATCAATAGCAAATTGATATTCATAACTTAGCGAAGCAAAATAATTGCGGTATTCTTCATAGCCCCCATTCTAATCTTTCACTTGTAATCTCTGACATATATTTATCCTCCATATTATGTTATTATTGGAAAAGTGGAGTTTGATTTATCCGTTATTAATTGTGTAATAGTAGTAATGTATCATTATGATGGAATCATCCGACCCATTTTTTAAACTGCGCTTAGCAAAATATTCGTCCGTACGAAAACTAACTATCAAATTTGGGCTACCATAATAGTAACTGAATGCAGAATTGTCGCTTTTTGATGAATCTAGTATAAGAGACGGCTCTCCGTATCTTTCCAGTACATCGCTGATGGAATCTCCAATACCAACTCCATCAATTTTAATATTTGCGTCCCCGCCACCAGATAAAACCGATCTTCCTATACCACATATACTCGCGTACTTCGGATCATCTATTTCTGGATTATAATTCTCGATATCAACAACAGCGATGACCTCCCCATTTTTTAAAAGGTTAGTTGAATATTTTTTGAACCCATAATAATCTTATGAACTTGATTGTTTTTGAAATGTATACTCTTTACCCAAATCATTTAATGTTGTTGGTAACAGAAAAGGCTCACCATCTATCGTTATTTTGCCTCCAAGTTCAATGAGAAACGTTTCCATTTCAGCACTGATAGGTGGCCACTCTGGGGGATCGTCATTTATATTCGTTTTAGAACCGGAACATCCAATGAGAATGAATGAAACGCATAAGAAAAAAGCAATAAAGATTTTTTTCATAATTCCTCCAAATATTGAATTGAATATTATGAAAACTTTATCATAAAATACCATATAATGAAAGATATATCAATATATATTTGATAAATATGAGTTATTATGTATTTTAATATAACATATAGATATTTGTGTGGCGATTGTTTGTCGGCGACTATATTACAGTGTGTCCACTCCCATTTATATGTTGCCAGTGGGTTTGGGCACCGCCCAAAGAAACAAACAGCATCCCGCGCCAATCTAACGCTAGGATGCTATGCTTGTGTTTCCGTGCCCATAAATCCGGTCCCCAGCAGGGGTTTTCCAGCGGGTTCGCCTCCAGCAAACAGGTAAGGGAATATGGTTAAGTCTACAAAAATGAAGTCTCGCAATGGTCGCCCGCCATCGAAATATCCCTATTTGTAAGGCTTCCAATGGTCTACCCTTTGGGAGACCACTAGTCCCTAACGTTCGCGTTCCCGGCCATGCCTCGCAACACGGTTGCAGCTATATGCCGCCTTTTCGGCCCGCAACTTTCTTTCCTGCTCTTGCAGATATCGCCTGCGTGCAACAAGCTCTTGGCTATGTGTCTCTATAGTATCGCATAGCTTGATTTCCGCTCGGGCCGCTTTCAGCTTTGCATTCAATTCCTGCAGCTGCTCGGCAGTAGCGCCATCGTCCCTATAAAGCTGTTTCCGCTCCAAATAAAGTGTATGCTCTTGCTCCTTCGCCTTATCCCGATAAACGTTGAGTTCGGTCACATTGGTAATATTCCGCTTACTGATATAATTGTATGCCTCAATCCGCCTATCCAACTTGCGGATTTCCTGCTGCCGGTAGAGATACTCTTCCCGCGTCAGTTTCCGGCGGGGGCGAATTACGCCCATGCGGTAAAGATAATGAAAATATAGCGCCCGCCAGCCGGTAAGCTTCGTCACCGGCTTTGGCTTATGTTGCACGTAGAAGTACCGGGACTCCAGTATCGTCGGGCTCATCAAATCCTCATCTGTTGGCATACGCTCAATAATTCGGCTTCTAATCGCCTCTTCTGTATAACGATCCCCCAGACTTTTTAAGCGTATAAACCGCTCTCCAAGTGGCGGCTTCACCGCGATGTATTTTCCTTGATCCTTTACCTCATAGCCCATTTCCCAAAGTTCATCTATAAACTGCCGAAACGTAAAACATCGTTTTAGGATGTCATCCATATCTTTGCGCAGCGTACCCCGATAGGTTGGAATGCCTTTTTGCTCCGCATCCCACTCGGCGTAGCTTTTGCTATTGCCTCTTTCCTCCGGATAAATAATAGATAGATTGTATTTCTTGCAAAGCTCGTCGGATATCTGACGGATCGTTGTGTAATAGCTTTTTGCATTGCTGCGGTATTTTTTGCCGGTTGTTAGACTTACCGAATTAAACACAATATGGTTGTGATAATTTTCAGTATTCAAATGCGTGCTGATCACCGCTTCATATTCATTCCCCAGCAAGCGTTCTACAAATTCCTTGCCGATCCGGTGGGCGAGCTCCGGCGTGACTTCTCCCTCCGCAAAGGACTGCACAAGATGATAGCCCTGTATGCCATCCAGTTTCCCATACAGGCGCTTGGTTTCCAGCATATCATCGTAGGCACTGCGCAGACGGCAGCGGTGTGCACTCTCGAAGCAAGTCTGTTCGGTTTTATCCCGGTTAAGCGCATATCCAATGGCGGAATATAATATCGTCTTTTCTTTATCCAATATATAGTCCACGGATGCATCCAGCCGGTGATGCAACGCCTTGATTGCTGTCCATGCCATGCTAGAGGCTCCTCTTTACAGTATTCCAGATATTATCCAACAGTGATATTATCTGATCGACCTTATCTTGGGATATTCCTTCTGCCTTTGCCTGCTCTGCAGCCTTAAACACAACAGCATCCATATTGGACAGCTCCTGTAATAATTCGGAATATCCAGTTATATCCCGCTGGCGCACTTGACGCTCCAATATCAGGTTGCGAAGATAGGCAGACATGCCGATACCGCTTGCCTGGCTTTGGGTATACAATTTTTCATATTCCTTTTCCGTCAGAAATACCGTTACACGGCGTTTTCGGGCATCCATACATTCCACCTACACTTTCAAAAGCCTTTCATATTCTATAAATTCCATTTCACCTGCGATTGCTTTTTCACGAAGCTTTATCGCATACACGCCCCATTTTTCAAACTCGGCATTCGTCATCTTTTTTTTCATATACCGAGCATAATGAGCCTTATACGCGCGATTGTATGCCTGCCAAACGGGGTCGGTGCGGCATTTATCATCGTACTTCTTTCGCGAGCTTGCGCTGCGGCAGGTCTTGCTGTCGTCTTCATCCAGCGGCCTTTCGCAATAATCGGAGTATTTTCCATGCGTCAGCAAAAACCATTTCCCACAGTTTCCACATCTCTTGGGAAGAAAATTGTTGCGTAACCCTCGAAAAAAATCCGTGTAAAGAAACGCGCCTATGCTATCAAAATCATAGCTATCGCACAAAATCGGTGCTCCTTCCTGTGGCCGGAACACTTCATGGGTTACTGCCTGCGGCCTTACAGGAGCAAGCCGCAGATAGGACCGACCGACCAGAGACTCCGTTTTCAAATATCGCTCCAACTGCTCCGCAAGCTCATATTCTTTCAAAAAACCGTGGCGGATGTGAATATATTTGTCCAGAAGTTTTGCGTATACATTTTGCGCCCGCATCACATCCTCCAACCAGCAAAGATATGGCGATATGGTGCTTTTTATATCCTCATTCGCCTGCTTGATTTGAATAAAGATGCTTCCATCTTCCTCGTTGCCGCTTTCCTCCAAACGCTCTAACATTTTTGATGGATCAAAGCGGGTTAGCCAAAACTTTTCTCCATCACAATCATCCGTGGTTAAGTAGCCGTATGAGTTGTGCTCCGGGTATACGGTTCTCGTTGCATAGGGACCATATTCCACGCCATTTTCAAACAGATGGGGATACCGATTCAAACATGCAATAAGGCGTGGCTCATATGCCTGCTTGCCTGCAAGATATTCTTTATATGGTGGCATTTCCAGCCCAAGGTTGTCGATTTTGGTTAATATCTGCTGTGTTTTTTGTACGCGCTCGTTATACTGCCGTTCGGCAAATTCCATAATCATATCCATGCGAAGAGTAATCCCACGCTCACAATCGTGTAATTCGTTGTATAGATTCTCCATCATTCCGGTATCCATATTTAGATACCGCACCAAGATTTCGTTATTGAGATAATGATATCTTTTGTTTACGAACACCTTTGCGTCCCAGAACATAGCGTGGAATGTATCCATTTTCAAAATCCTAAAATATTTTATAGAGTAGAAGTTGCAAGCGAGCGAATAGAGTATATCATTTTATTTCGTTTGCGTCTATTGATTTTTGTTTTTATACCTACTATACTTTCATCATAGGGTAGAGTTAATAAACTCATTTTAAATGAATAGTAACATGAAACCAGTGGGGGCTGCCGCAGAGATGCGGTGGCCTCCACTACCTTTGCCCAAAACTATGCAAAAAGGAGGACGCCATGACCCAGCACACCACTTCACTCGACCAACTTCCCCTGACGCTCAACGCCAGGGACATTGCGGAATGCCTGGGCATTTCGCGGGCGCAGGCATATAGCCTGCTCAAGACGGAGGGTTTCCCGACCCTCCGGATCGGCAGGCGGCTGCTTGTACCTAGGCACAGCTTTGTTGCCTGGATGGAAGAAAAAACGGGAAGGACAGCATAAGCAACGACGCTAAATTTTAAGGAGGATATAACATGAACACTATCACAAACGAGCACCTTTCTACCGACCGCAAGCCCGTCGTCGATCCCGATATGCGCGACCTTCTGCCTCCCCTGGACGGGGAGGCGCGGGAGGCGCTCGTAAAGGATATCCTTGAAAACGGCTGCTATTCTCCCATG
>JAJDHH010000068.1 GCA_030266105.1 Eubacteriales bacterium OttesenSCG-928-K08 | reverse complement strand
ATCAGTCCAAAAATCCGTATTGCCCGAATGCCCCATAATAAAATTCACTTTGGGAAATTCCAGCGCCAGCTCACGAAGCTGGAAAGGCTCCGCCACAGTGAATGAGCCTGTGTGGCAATACACCGGCACTTGGTATTCCTGCGCGATACGCAACAGAGGCTTGACTAAATCGCTCGAAAGCACAAAACCCTGCACCCGGGAATGAATTTTTAAGCCGCGCAGCCCCATATCCAGCCCGCGGCGCAAAATATCCTCTGCACGCTTCAAATGCCACGGATTGGCAGTTGCAAAACCAATCAACCGATCCGGGTGCGCCTGAACAGCCTGAGCGATTGCCGCATTTCCTTCCTCGTTGTATATGCACAAGTATTGTTCCATCGGTCAAATAACCGCGCGCTCCACGCCATTTTCATCCATACAGGCAAGCAGTTGTTCTACCGATAGTTTTTTTTCAAACCCATCGCCGATATGGCAATGACCATCGATGATTCTCATAGCAACATCTTCTCCCCATCAAAATGCTAGCAGGACTTCCGCAAATGCGGAGGGTCCACGAATTCCCATGCTGTTTATTGCAGCCACTTCCAGCCGGTTAACGCCTTCGTGCAGGCGCCATTCCCACCCGCTTTTGCAGGTCGCCCAAGCTTTGTCCTCATCCACGCGGCAGCAGAATGTTTGAAAATTGGGCATGGTGTGGCTTAACCCCACCACCAGCGTGCGGCAATCGCATTCCACCGGGGCATCCATAGATGACCACTGCCATGTAGCCGCTGCCTGATCCGCCCCTTTTACGCGCAGTGATAGTGATGTTTCGTTGACGGACCAGTCAAACGCCCGCACATCATCCGTCCAAACACTTTCATCATAGTAGGGTGCGCCATCTGAATAGAGGATTGGATATTTTCCTCTTGGCCCATAGCTGATGTAATCAGGCTTGGCTTCCGGGTGGGAAAACACATCATGCCGCCCGGCCGCAAGCACGCACTGGTAATAATCCAGCACATCAAACTTTATAAAGCGGGCCATTGTGCCTTTAGCATCTTCCGGTTTCATGTTGGTTCCCAACACAAAACCCGCCTCATCCAATGTATTGTCCGTATCGGGCTGATACTCGCCCAGCACCAGACGAATGCCCTCCGGGCATGGAGCGGCATCGCTCAATTCGCTGATGGAAAGGGGAACGCCATCGCGCTCATAATGCCCGTTAATATCACAATCAATGAGTATCCATTTGCGCAAGGTATTTGACCACACTTCCGCAATTTCATGGGCGTTATTCCCATGCAATTCTTCCGGCGGGCATTCCATATGATCCATGCGCGCGCCAACTATCCTTGCCGGATACCCCAGCGCTTCACAGCACTGACAAAAAACTTTTGCGTGGTAATAGCAGTGGAAACGCACGCCACGCTCCACATGGGCTAAAATATCCAACGCATTTACTGCGCGTTGTTTCAGCAGCTGAAAGCTCCAGCCATGGCACACCATATGCCTCTTCACCCAATCCTGCAGCCTGTAAAACAAATCCAGCTCGTCCGTTGCATCCGCAGCAAGTGCATCCAAACCATATGTTTCCCGCAGGCGTTTGGCCAATGGGTGCATTGGGTCCTCATAATGCACTTGTATCATGGTTTTAGGCAGCGACCATGGGCCGCCGGAGATTATCCTTAACTGTTTGGGTTTGTTCATTTGCTGTTTCCTCCAGCATTTTATGAGGATGCTTCCTCCAACATCGCTCGCCTTTTATCGCAACGTGGGCAAAACCCTGCCGCACAAAGCAGCAATCCCGGCTGCGCCTGCAAGCGCGGCACAAGAAAATCCAACAAGGCTTTTGCAGGCAACAGCCTGCATTCAGCATCACCCAAAGGGTAATGTTTTTGCCCTACCTGATCGAAGCCTTCCAGCTGTTCCAATGCAGGAAAGTTGAGGGAACAGCCGCACAGGCGCTCATACGGCAACCGAACGACAGAGCCACCCTCCCCCTGCAGCAATCCACAGTTTCCATACTCCACACGGTTAGGTAAATTCAAAAAAGGAAGCCGGGCTACAAATTCCGCCACATGAATGCTGGAATTGCTTTCATGCCCTACCCCGATCAGCAAAATTTCCCCCTCCAGCTGCGCCAGTCGGTGCAAGGGCGTGCCTGCATCAAACGCGGGTAAAGCTGGATCTTGCTGCGCAATTTCATGCGCATCTTTGCCCCATACAGCCACTGAATGAGTGGGGTGGTTGCTTCTTACTACGCCCGGCAATTGCCGAAATGCTTCTGTCAGGTAACCTGTTTCCGATTTTGTGGGAGCAGCATCAAACGGTACGGCTCCCGGCCTGCCTGCATAGCAATATGAAAATGTCGGCATCATCAGCAAACCTGTTGAAGTTACTGTTTCCAAAAGCGCGCGCAATAGTGTTGCTGCGCCCTGTTCCAGCTTGCCCACCGCCCGCAGGGAACTATGAACCACCAGCCTGCTGCCGGGCCCAATGCCCATTTGCTCCAGCTGATGGCGCAACTGGTGTAACGCGTATGTTTGCGCCACTGCTGTCATGCCTCCGCCATCTGATCCAAATCCAACACCGACAATGCCATGATCTTGATCAAATTCAAATAATCTTCTATTTTCACCGCCTCATTGGGCTGGTGAAAGGCATTGGGTTCATCCAGCGATCCGCTGGCGCCTAAGCCAATGGTTAATCCACCGCCAAACTCACTTATGACTGCCTGATCCGAAATAAATGCGGAGCTTACAGCACCTTCCTTGCCCGTTACCAGCTTATAGTTGCTAAGGCAGGATTGCACCAGCGGATTAGCGGAATCCGTGTTTGCCCCGGTAAAAAAACGCCTGTAAAACTGCAATGTGGGGCGTTTCAATTTGCGCTGATCCATTCGCGCATAGGCACGGTCAATAATTGCCTCGATTTGCGCGCGATTAGTTTCTTTGTTTTCCGTGGAGTAAACATAGGTCTTGATGTTCCCATGAATGTTTTGTGTGCTATCGTCCTCGTTGCCTGCATGGAACTCCATCACACGGTAAACATCCAGGCTTTCGGCGCTTTTGTCAAACACCGGCCTTGCCCTAAACTCTTCCCGCTTGATCTGCTCCAGCGCACGCAATTCTTCATACAGAATTACCATGGCATCCAAGCAATTGCGCGAACATGGGTTGGGGCCTATGGTTTCCACATCGATCCGGAAGCGGCCGCCACTAAGCGAGACCGGATTAAACTGCCCCGCAAGCCCATCGGCATTAAAATAATAATCACAAGGATACTTTAGCACTGCCGCCAAGGCTCCGTTTGCACCGCCGCTTTCTTCATCCACCACGCTTGCGAGCACCAGATCGCTTTTAAGCGACACGTTGCAATCCTGAAACGCGCGCACCACCATAGTCATAGCCGCTACACCGCTTTTGTCATCCGCGCTGCCCCGGCCAAAGAGCTTCCCATGCTGCACCATGCCGCTCCATGGATCATTGTTTTCCCAAAGCGCAGGATCGCCCGCAGGCACCACATCGATGTGCGCGGTGAGCATAATTTTCTTTCCGCCCCCGCCCCCATGCAAAATGCCCACAACATCCGGCCTATCCGCATAGTTGCGGCCGGGCAGAAAACCTTCGCATGTTTGTATGTTTTCCACCTCATCGGGCAGGAAAGAGTCCGTCTTTAACCCCATGGCTCGAAACGTTTGCAGCACATAATTCTGGCAGGCAAGCTCATCGCCATCCGGCACACGGTTTTCACTCGGAATACGAACCAAATCCTGCAGAAAAGCAATGCATTCTTCCTGGTGCGCATCCACCCATTCAATGAGCTGTTGTTTTGTGGATGTCATGATTACGCCTCCGCAAATCTTTCTTAAATTTCGCTCTGCCCGACCACAATCAGCCGGACAGAGCGAAGAGCTTTTAAAATCCCTCATGCCACGCAGCAAGCAAAACCTGCAAGCGGGCGCTTATTTAATAGGCCGGGAGTTTCTCATCCTATACTTGCCCGATCATTAGCCAAAGCGACTACCTTGGGTTTGCTGCATAATAGTCTTTTGTGCCCTGATCCAGCTGGCTCATGAATTCTTCCGGCGTAGCGATTTCCCCAAACATAAAGTTGGAATTGAGCGGATACAGCACCGCGCCTGCCCAATCGCTATATTCTACGTTATAGACATAATTGTACTGTGGGGTAACCACATCGGCGTTGGCTACGATATTTTCCAGATCCTTCAATGCTTCAGGCTGGCTTAGGCCCTTGGTCGCCGTATGGGTTTCCAGCGAAATAATCTTTTCGCTTACTTCCTTGGAGGTATAGTATTTTGCGAACTCAATGGCCGCTTCCTTGTTTTTTGCATCAACGGGCATAAACAATCCGTTACACTTTACCTCAACCATGTGCGGGTCGGTCTCCGCAAAATTCGGCCACTCAAACATGCCGATTTCAAAGCCATCCGGCATAAGCGATTGAATTTCCTGCGGTATCCAGGAGCCCACATACATCATAGCGCCTGTGCCCTGCACAAATAGCGCGTTTGCGCCCGGATATTGGGTTCCAGCAAAGCCTTTTTGGAAATATGGCAGCATTTCCTGCAATTTTTTCGCCGCTTCGACAAACTCGGGTTCTGTCCAACTCACTTCGCCATTTAGTGCGGCAATGAATTTATCATGCCCGGCTGCACGGATTGCCAGGTTGGTAAAATACCAGCCCAGATACATATCCACGTTGCCATCCGCCGCAATGGCGGCAATCCCCTTATCACTGAGCTGCTGGAATAGCTGCGTCATCTCATCCCAATTTGTTGGCACTTGCAGCCCAAGGTCTGCAAACTGCGCCTTATTGTAGAACCAGGCCGTGATCGCCAGCTCCACAGGGATCATATAAACATTGCCTTCACGCATGCAGCCGGCTTCCAGCGCACCATCGATAAACGTATCCTTCCATGCAGCTTCGCCTTTATAATCCATAGTATCCAGATATTCATTGAGCGGCGCAACCACACCCTCGGCAGCCAGCGTTCCACCCAGGCCTGTGTTGCTAACAATCAAGTCAGGCGGTGTTTTTGACACGAAGGATGGGCGAACCTTTGTGATAATATCCTGCCCGGCATAGGTGATGTTGACCTGAATGTCGGTGCGGGACGCATTAAAATCGGCCACAATCTGATCGTATACATCAGATTGTACGGTTCCCGGTGAATACAGCGTCCAGAATTCTACAACGACCGGCCCTTCCTGGCCAGCTGGAGTTTCAGGCGCCTGGGTTTCAGGGGTGCTCGGTGCATCCGGGGTTGGTTGTTGTTGCTGTTGCTGGGCCATACATCCGGCAAACGCAAACAACAGGGCAGCCACCAATAGTAGAGCGAGTAGTTGTTTTTTCTTCAACATAATCCTTCCTCCTGTTTCTTCATTGTTCTGTTTTTGTTCATTTATCCTTTGATTGCGCCTTCCGTGATGCCCTTTGCAATCTTCTTCTGCATCAGGAAAAACATTATTAAGGTAGGGATCAGCAGTATCACAACGCCAGCGAACAGCGCCGCCCAGTCCATGCTCATCTGCTGTTGGGATTTGAGATTGTATAAGCCTGCCGAAAGCGGCATTTTCTTTGGATCTGTTACCAGCACCATGGCGTAAAAGTATTCGTTCCATACGCTCAGGAAATTGAAAATCAACACAGTGACCAGGCCGGGCTTCGCCATGGGAATGGCAATGCGCCAGAATGTTCCAAACTTGTGGCAGCCATCAATCAGTGCCGCCTGCTCGATTTCACGGGGAATTCCTTCAAAAAATCCGGATAATACAAATACCGTAAATGGCATATACACCGCGCAGTAGACCAAAATCAGGCCGATATAGGTGTTGAGCAGCCCATTGCTCGAAAATGTCAGGTACAGTGGCACCAATGTGATCTGCGCGGGAATGGACATGCCCACGATGAATAAAAGCAGCAGAAGTCGAACCCATTTATAGTGTTTGTAGCGTGCTAGCGCATAGGATGCCATGCTTCCAAACACCATCAGCACCGTGAGTGTGCTTACCATGATGATGACGGTATTGCCAAAGTAATCCGCCATTTTTCCATTAGTCCAGGCTCTTACGTAATTATCCCACCGCATGGTTTTCGGCGGCGACCAGACATTTGTGAACAATTCGTTGTTTGCCTT